>NZ_BAAAZF010000001.1:1357142-1696428 GCF_039536765.1 Parerythrobacter jejuensis | reverse complement strand
TTCCTCGCGCAGCTGGCGAGCCGCAAGCGTAGAGCGCTGCGCAAAGAGCGCGCCAAGGCACAGGCACACGTTGATATCCGCCACATCAGCGGCGCTGATCTGACCGAAAACCATTGGGATGCGTTTTGGGTATTCTATCAGGATACCGGCGCCCGGAAATGGGGCACGCCCTATCTGACGCGGGAGGCCTTTTCATTACTGGGGCAGCGCATGGCTGACCGCCTGTTGCTGATTATGGCCTATCGCGATGATGAGCCTGTGGCCGGAGCGCTAAACGTGATTGGGGGTGATGCCCTTTATGGCCGCTATTGGGGGTGCAACGAGAATATCCCGTTCCTGCATTTTGAGCTGTGCTATTATCAGGCCATTGATGCTGCGATTGCACGCGGGCTGGCCCGGGTCGAGGCGGGTGCGCAAGGCGGACATAAGCTGGCCCGGGGCTATGAACCGGCCAAGACGTGGTCCGCACACTGGATTGCTGATCCCGGCTTTCGCGAAGCCGTGGCAGATTTTCTGGAACGCGAGCGCGAAGGCGTCTCTGTCGACCAGGTCTATCTCGACAAGCGGACCCCTTTCAGACGGGGGTCCCAAGAGGCGTCTTGATCAGGCGACTTTGCGTTCAGCTGCGAGCCAGTCACGGGCGCGACGTTGAGCTTCGGCGATTTCGCGCGCTGTCATTTCGTCGGCAATATCGGCCCGGCACCAGGACGCTTCTTCATGGCCACGCGAGGCTGCGAGATTGAACCATTTGTGCGCTTCGATGAGGTCGTACTCGGCGCCATGGCTGCCGGTGGAATAGATCACGCCCAGATCATAAAGAGCGATTGTCTCTCCCGCTGCGGCTGCTGCCAGGCATTGGGCAACGACGAAACTGATGTCGGCGCTTGTTCCGGCAATCGGTTGGCCGCCTTCGATGGGTGTAAGTTGCATTTGGTATCCCCCCTTTAGTCGCTGACGGTGTCCCCGCCTGCTGTTCGAAGAGTTCAAGACCTTTATGGTAAAAACTTGGTTAACCATGGACCGAGAAAATCCTCGACACGGATCATTCCTGCGTCTGTTCGGCAGCGCTTAAGGTGCAGGCTGGCAAAGCATGCACAGCCTGCGCATTGGCGCTTGTGCGCTATGTAGGTGATGCCTATAGGCGCGCTCAGATTGGTTTGTCGGTGCTATCGAGAATTCGAAGCAGCAGGATGGGCAGACTGATGGGGCAAGCTGGTTGAGAGGACGCAGATGGTCGCTTCGGCGCGAGACGATAATGACATCCTGAAACGGGCGAAAGATGCGCTCGATGCCGACTATGTGCCGCATGATGACGAGCCATATATGAACGAGCAGCAGCAGAACTATTTTCGCATGCTGCTGGTCGAGTGGAAGCGTTCGATCCACCTGGCTGCCGATACAACTCTACAATCGCTGCAAGACGGGCCGATCCGCGAGCCGGACTTGAATGACAGGGCTTCCAGCGAGACCGACTGGAGCATCGAGCTCCGCACCCGCGACCGCCAGCGCAAGCTTATCTCGAAGATTGATTCGGCCCTGCGCCGGATCGACGAGGGAGAATACGGCTATTGCGAAGTGACCGGCGACCCGATCGGATTGAAGCGATTGGTGGCGCGTCCCGTCGCAACCATGACGGTTGAGGCCCAAGAAGCGCATGAACGTCGCGAGAAAATTTCCCGCGACGACTGATACTTGCGTGTGTCTCGGGACCGAGTCCCAACAAGCTTAAAGCTTCATTAGGCTAATCCGGTGTATCGCTGTTGCGGTTGAAGCTCACCTGACTTTTTGGGTGACGCGAAGATTGAACAAGGATTGCGTAGCTCCATGTCTGCCGTCGATACGCGCAATATTTCCCGGGACAGCATGTTCCTGATGGCCGAAGTACGCCTTGAAGGCGCCGATTCCGGCGACCGGATCAAGGTTCGCAATTTATCTGCCGGCGGGATGATGGCCGAAGGGGGCGCCAAGGTACTGCGCGGGTCCCGACTTTCGGTTGACTTACGTAATATCGGATGGGTCGATGGCCATGTGGCATGGGTCCAGGACAATCGGTTTGGTATCGCCTTCGACAACGAAGTTGATCCCGCACTTGCTCGTGCTCCTGCAACCAATCCGGATGAAGCCTCGGCCCCGCGCTATATGCGCACTTCTGGATACCAGACCGGCCAGGTCGACAAATCTTCGCTCCGCAAAATCTGATCCTTTTCGCTGACCATTTCGGTGATCACTGCTAGGCAGGGCCAATGCGTCGTGCCGTTGCCTTTACATTGTCAGCTTGTATCCTGCTTGCCGGGTGCAATTCGCGCGCCGATGACGGGACGGTATCGATAGCCGTGATTGGCGAACAAGGCGCGCTGTTCGATAGTGATATGCGGCTGGCTTATGCTGGCCAATTAACTCGCGAAGCGACCACCGAAGGGCTGGTTTCCATCGATGCCCAAGGCGAGGTCGTCCCTGCGATTGCAGAACGCTGGATTGTCACTGACGACGGTTTGAGCTTCATTTTCCGCCTGCGCGGGTCCGATTGGACCAATGGCGAACCAATCACGGCGAACTCAGTACGCCAGGCCCTTCTGCGCAATATCAGGGACTTGCGTGGCACATCGCTTGGCCTGGATCTCGCCAAGATTGACGAAATCCGCGCGATGACCGCGCGCGTGATAGAAATCCGGCTGAAGAGCCCGATGCCGGAGTTCCTGCAATTGCTTTCGCAACCCGAACTTGGCCTGCGCCGCGTTGGCAGCGGTGTCGGGCCATTCACACTCGAGCGTGAGGGAGAGGCGGCGCTTCTGACAGCGGTTCCTCCACAAGCGAGAGGTCTACCAGAGCAGCCGGATTGGGCCGATCAGGTTCTGGCCGTTCGTGTGCGGGCGATGGCGGCACCTGCCGCAGTCGAAGCCTTCAGCAACGGCGAAGTGGAAGCGGTGGTCAATGGCCGGATCAGCTCGCTCCCGCTCGCTGATACTGGGCCACTCTCGCGCGGTACCGTGCGGCTTGATGCTGCGCTGGGCGTATTCGGATTGTCATTTTCGAATGCGCGTGGATTGTTGGCCAGTGCTGAGCGGCGCGAAGCGCTCTCAATGGCGATTGATCGCTCGACCCTGCTTCAACCGTTCAACGTCGCCGGCTGGATCCCGACAACGCGGATTGTGTCACCTGCCTTGCCCGGCGCGCCAAGCTTGCTGGCCGAGCGATGGTTCGGCCAGTCTCTTGATCAAAGGCGCGCCACCGCTGCCAGCCGCATCAACGCCTGGACTGCAAGCGGGGGCAGCAACACTTTGCAGATCCTCCTGCCGGAAGGGCCGGGCTCCGACATCCTGCTGTCCGAGCTTGCAGACGATTTTTCGGTCATCGGTGTAACGCTCGAACGGGCAGAGAATGCCGAAGCTGCCGATCTCGTCCTGGTCGATCGGTTAGCTCGGTATGCCTCCCCGCGCTGGTTCCTGAACCAGTTCAATTGCGACTTGTCGCAACCGCTGTGCTCACCTGATGCCGATGTGCTCATCGATCAATCGCTTGATGCCGCGACGGTGGGAGAAGCCACGACCCTGCTGGCCGAAGCGGAGGGGGCATTGACAGCTGCCGAAGCTTTCATCCCCCTTGGCGCGCCGATTCGCTGGTCGCTCGTCCGGGGCGGACTGGACGGCTTCTCGGAGAACCAATGGGCCCGCCACCCCTTGTTTCCGTTCGCAATAGCCCCCATATCTTAATAAAAGGGAGCGTTAAGATGAACGAAGAGCCGCGTTTGCAGGCGATGGGGCTTGAAATGCCGACGGGTACGGACCCGGTTTCTATCCGCCGCAGGATCGAAGCAATGGAACTGCTGCTGGAGCGAAGCTTCAAAGTGCCCGGCACCAAGATACCGGTCGGGCTCGATTCCATCATTGGCCTCGTACCTGTTGTGGGGGACATCATTGCTGCTGCGATGGGGGCTTATATCGTGTGGGAAGGGCGCAATCTTGGCCTGCCGAAGTGGAAACTGGCACGGATGGCTGGCAATATCGCAATCGATACTGCGGTCGGCGCCGTCCCGGTCGTGGGCGACGCGCTCGACTTCATCTATCGCTCCAACACTAAAAATCTGCGCATCGTCAAGAAGCACCTCGACAAGCATCATCCGGCGGCGCGCACGATTACCCAGTGACCGGCCGGGTTCGTGTCTGCCTAGTTTCGTTCGCAACCAATGCGCGCTAGGGCTGCGCCCATGGCAAGCGATGTAACCTATTCTTCGTACCTTGATCTCGGCAGTATCCTGTCGGCCCAGCACCCTTCTTCAGACGCCCATGACGAGATGCTCTTCATCATCGTCCACCAGGCTAGCGAGCTGTGGCTCAAGCTCTGCCTGCATGAACTGGTCGAGGCGCGAAGGTGCATCCGGATCGACACTTTACGCCCGGCATTCAAGATGCTCAGTCGTGTCGCGCGTGCACAGACCCAGCTCATACAGAGCTGGGATGTGCTGAGCACCATGACCCCGCATGACTACTCGCAAATACGCCCACATCTGGGCCGCTCCAGCGGTTTCCAGTCTGCGCAATACCGGTTGATGGAATTCCTGCTCGGCGGGCGCAATCCCGACATGGTCACCATGCATGAGGCTACGCCCGACGTGGCTGCGCAGCTGCGCGCTGAGCTGGACAAGCCCAGCCTTTACGATGAAGCGGTGCGCTTGCTGCAACGCCGTGGCTTTGCCATTCCCGACGCCATTCTGGAGCGCAAGTTGAACACGGTATGGGAGCGTTCCGACGACGTCGAGGCGGCCTGGGCCGAAATATACCGCGATCCGGAAAGCCACTGGGACTTGTACGAGCTGGCCGAAAAGCTGGTTGATCTGGAATACCATTTCCAGCGCTGGCGCTTCGGTCATTTGAAAACGGTCGAGCGGATCATCGGGTTCAAACGCGGCACTGGCGGCACACAAGGTGTGCCCTATCTTGAGGGCGTCCTGAAACAGGCTTTCTTCCCGGAATTGCTCAGCGTGAGGACGGCGATATGAGCTCGTGGCAATCCTCCCGCAGGATCTGGGACATTTCGCAGACATTGCGCCCCGGATTGCCTGTCTGGCCGGGCGATACCGACTTCAAGTTCGAACGGAGCTGGAAAATGGAGGATGGCTCCCCCGTCAATGTCGGGCGGATGACGATGAGCACACATTCGGGCACGCATGGTGACTCGCCGCTGCACTATTCGCAGGACGGGCTGGATGCGGCCAGCATGGAGCTTGATCCCTATCTGGGCGAATGCCTGGTCATCGATGCCCGCGCAGTTGCTGGTGCGGTGAGTGTCGCTGACTTGCCGCATCTCGATAGCGTTGATCGCGTGCTGTTCCGCACGTTTGAGAGTTTTCCGCACGATGACTGGCGCAGCGATTTCACGCCGCTGGCGGCAGATATGATCGAATGGCTTGCGTTGCAGGGCGTCAAACTGGTTGGAACGGATGCGCCATCGGTCGATCCGCAGGATAGCAAGACGATGGATGCGCATAAGGCAGTCCTGAAACACGATATGCGTATCCTCGAAGGGCTGGTGCTCGATGATGTTCCGGCAGGCCGCTACGAATTGATCGCGCTTCCACTCAAGA
Organism: Parerythrobacter jejuensis; assembly: GCF_039536765.1. NCBI lineage: Bacteria > Pseudomonadati > Pseudomonadota > Alphaproteobacteria > Sphingomonadales > Erythrobacteraceae > Parerythrobacter > Parerythrobacter jejuensis. Next base: position 1,690,847 of record NZ_BAAAZF010000001.1, on the reverse strand, counting down.
TTGCTGGCGGTGACGCTGGCCTGTGCCGCGCGATCCTGCGGGAGTTGGCCGATGCTTGACCAGGCGCGCGCGCTGGATGCGTCAGACCCGCTGGCCGAATATCGCGACCGTTTCGATCTTCCCGATGGTGTGATCTATCTCGACGGCAATTCGCTCGGGGCCCTGCCTAAGGCAACGACTGAACGCCTGCAGCAAGTGATGCGGGAAGAGTGGGGCACGGACCTGATCCGGAGCTGGAATTCCGCCGACTGGATCCATCTCCCCCAGCGGGTCGGCGGCAAGATCGCGCCTCTGATCGGAGCGCAGCCGCATGAGGTGATCGTGGCGGATAGCGTTTCGGTCAACCTGTTCAAGTTGATCAGCGCGGCGTTGAAAATGCAATCCGGGCGCAGGGTGATCCTGAGCGAGCCGGGCAATTTCCCCACCGATCTTTACATGATCCAGGGGCTGGAGGGGCAGGGTCTCGCCACCCAACGGCTGGCGGAACGCAATGCAATAGTCGAAGCGCTGGATGGCGACGTGGCGCTGCTGCTCTTGACCCATGTGCATTACAAGTCCGGCGCGATTTTCGACATGGCCGCGCTGACCAAGGCCGCGCACGATGTGGGCGCTTTGGTGCTGTGGGACCTGTCGCATACCGGCGGCGCGTTACCGGTCGATTTGAACGGATGCGACGCCGATTTCGCGGTCGGCTGCGGCTACAAATATCTGAATGGCGGCCCGGGTGCGCCCGCCTATGCGTTCGTCGCCGAGCGGCATCATGACGCGATCGACCAACCCCTATCGGGCTGGATGGGGCATGCTGCGCCGTTTGAATTCTCCGACGACTATAGTCCGGCTCCGGGGGTTGACCGTTTGCTGTGCGGCACTGCGCCGATCCTGTCGGTTAGCGCGCTGGAAGTTGGCGTGGACCTGATAGCTGAAATCGGCGTGCATCGGCTCTGGGCCAAATCTCGCGCACTCAGCGAATTTTTCCTCGAGTGTCTGGCCGAAGCAGGCGTCGATCTCCCGCTTGTCAGCCCGGAAGAGCCGATGAAGCGCGGCAGCCAGCTCTCCTTCCGCCACGAAGAAGCCTACGCCCTGTGCCAGGCCCTGATCGCCCGCGGGATCATCGGTGATTTCCGCGCGCCGGATATCCTGCGACTGGGCTTTGCGCCGGCCTATCTGCGCTTCGAAGACATGGCGCGCACGGCGGAGGAATTGGCGGATATTCTGGCGAAAAGTGCGTGGGATACGCCTGAGTTCAAACATAGAGCGGCTGTGACATGAGCCACGACGCACAGAGTCACGGTTCATGCCTGTGCGGCGGAGTGAAGGTGACCCTTCCCAAGAAACTTACCGATGTCGGCGTCTGCCACTGCGACATGTGCAGGCGCTGGACGAGCGGACCCTGGATGGCGTTGCAATGTCCCAACGCAACTATCGAGGGCGAAACTCTGACGATCTTCAAATCATCTAGCTTCGCTGAGAGAGGGTTTTGCCGGGCGTGTGGAAGCGCGATCTTTCATCGACCAATCGGCGGACAGGAGCTGGCGATATCCGCTGGCCTGTTCGATCAGTCGGACTTTGTTATCGAGCGGGAAATCTTCTTTGAACGCAAGCCGCCATACTACCGCTTCGAAGCCGAGAGTGAGAAGAAAACAAGCTTAGCGCTGGCGTTCGAATGGGGTCCGAAACTGCTCTGGCGCCAACTGAAGCGGATCGCCGGAAGGTAGCCTCAGGCCTCCAGCTCGATGTCCCAATAGAGCCAGTCCCGCCATGTCTCGTGCAGGTAGTTCGGCGGGAATTGCTTGCCGTATTGTTGCAGCTGCCAATGCGTCGGACGGATCGGTTCGCACTGAAGCTGCATATGCGCCTCCTTCGGCGTCCGGCCGCCTTTCTTCATGTTGCATGGCGCGCAGGCGGTGGCGATGTTCTCCCATGTGGTACGTCCGCCAGCACGGCGCGGGATGACATGGTCGAAGGTCAGGCTCTTGTCGCTGCCGCAATACTGGCACACGAAGCGGTCACGCAGGAACAGGTTGAACCGGGTGAAGGCTGGAAACTCGCTCGGCTTCACATATTGCCGCAGCGCAATCACACTGGGAATCTTCATATCGAGATTGGGCGAGTGAACCTCGCGATCATAGCTCTCGATAATATCGACCCGGTCGAGGAACACCGCCTTGATCGCGGTCTGCCACGGCCACAGACTGAGCGGGTAGTAGGATAGTGGGGTGTAATCCGCGTTGAGCACCAGGGCAGGGCACGCCTGCAAGCTGCGCGTTGGATCTTCCTCGGCACCTCTGAAGCGCGCCGCCTTCTCGATCAGTTCGGCCTTGAACACGTGTTACGGTCCTCCGATTTGGCGCAAGAGAATCATTTGCACGGGAAAGCGTCAACCCCATTTCAAACAGGCTTGCCCCGCTTTTCGTCGCCGGCATTTGGTCCGGCACACGTTTTCGCTATGGCTCTTTGCACCCATGATCGTCACGCGCTTCGCCCCCAGCCCCAATGGCCCCTTGCACTGGGGCCATGCCTATTCGGCGATCATCGCGCATGATCTGGCGGCGGAGCAGGGTGGGCGCTTCCTCCTGCGGATTGAAGATATTGATGGCCCGCGCAGTCGGCCCGATTTGCCCGACGCATTTCGCCGTGACCTCGAATGGCTCGGGCTGGAGTGGGATGAGGTGCCTGCCCAATCGGCACGGCTGGAAAGCTATGCCGGTGCGGCGGAAAGCCTGCGCGAACGTGGCCTGCTCTACCCGTGCACGTGCACCCGCAAGGACATCGAAGCTGCAGGCGCGAAGCCGGGGCCGGAGGGGTTGGTGTATCCCGGCACTTGCAAGGGCAAAGACGTAGACCTCTCTCAGCCAGCAGCGCTGCGGCTGGATGTGGAGCAAGCGCTGGCCGAGGTTGGAGCGCTGATGTGGCAAGACTCGCTGGCAGGGGAGCAAACCGCCGAGCCGCACGCGTTGGGTGATGTTGTGCTGGTGCGCAAGGATCTGCCTGCCAGCTATCACCTGGCCGCTACATTGGACGATGCCGCGGATAGGGTAACACTGGTAACGCGCGGACAGGACCTGTTTGCCGCGACCCATATCCACCGCCTGTTGCAGGAACTTCTCGGCCTGCCCGTGCCCGGCTGGCACCATCACGGGCTATTATTGGACGGGGCTGGCAAGAAGCTCGCCAAAACACGCGGATCGAAGGCGCTTGCAGATTATCGCAAAGCGGGCGAGAATAGTCGCGATTGGGCGGACAGGCTGCGCATGGACCATTGGCCATGTGGCATCTCGCTCGGGAGTACCTAGATATTTGCCATGACAACGATCCTCATCATAGCCCTCGTGATCCTCTGCGGTCTGGTCCTCTATTCGCTGGTACGCGGCATTGTCGCGTTCCTGCAAAGCACAAAGATTGATCTTGAGACCGGCGCAGCCGAGAACTCCACCGAGATGCAGATGCTGCAGAACAAGATGATGTTCAATCGCATCAAGTTCCAGGCGCTGGCCATCGTAGTGGTTGCGATCCTGCTGGCCGTATCCCAGTAATATCCCGAAGGGGCGGACCTGTGGTCAAGCTCAACAAGATCTATACCCGGACCGGCGATGATGGCACGACCGGCCTCGTCGACGGGTCACGGCGTGCCAAACATGATCCGCGCATGACTGCGATTGGTGTGGTGGACGAAGCTAATTCCGCCATTGGTCTTGCAGCAGTCGCGCTGAAAGAGACCGATCATGCGGCAATCCTGTTCCGTATCCAAAATGATCTGTTCGATCTCGGCGCGGATATCGCCACGCCGCTAGGCGAATTTGGTGGCGACAATTTCGAGCCTTCCGAAATGGTGCTGCGCATTGTTTCTGCCCAGGTGAACTGGCTGGAAAGCACAATCGACGCACTGAACGACCGTCTAGAGCCATTGACGAGCTTTGTGCTTCCCGGCGGAAGTGAAGGCGCGGCCCGCATCCATGTTGCGCGTGCGACCACGCGCGCGGCGGAGCGGTGCATGGCTGAGCTCGTGCAATCGGAGCCGGTTAATCCCGCTGCATTGGCCTACATCAACCGCCTGTCTGATCTGTTGTTCGTGCTCGCGCGCGTGGCCAACAATGATGGCGCTGCAGATGTGAAATGGGTGCCCGGCGCAAACCGCTAGTCAATCGGTCTTGCCCCCGCTAACAGGCTCGCTTTGCTGCACTTGCGAAGAGAAAGATCATACATGCGCACTGTCGGAGTTATTGGTGCGGGCCAGATGGGCTCGGGCATTTCACAGACGATCGCCCAGCATGGAATGCAGGTGATGCTGGCCGATATCGATCTGGCAGTGGCGGAAAAATCGAAAGCGGGAATCGAGAAATCTCTGGTCAAGCTCGTCGGGCGCGGCAAGCTGGAAGCCAATGATGCAGAGGCAATCCTGGCCCGGATTACGCCGGTGGCGGACTACGCGCCGATGGCTGATGCCGATATGATCATCGAGGCGGCTACCGAGAAGGAACAGATCAAACAGACCATCTTCGAAAGTGCTGGCAAAGTCCTTTCTGCCGACGCGATCATGGCCAGCAATACCAGCTCCATTCCGATCACGCGGATGGCCAATTACGCGCCCGATGCTGAACGTTTCATCGGGCTGCACTTCTTCAATCCTGTCCCGGTAATGGGTTTGATTGAAGTCATTCCTGGTCTTGCCACGAGCAAGAATGTCGAGGAGCGGACTGTCGCGTTTGCGGAAGGCCTGGGAAAACAGGTGGTGCTTTCGCAAGACGAGCCTGGCTTCGTCGTCAACCGGATCCTGTTGCCGATGATCAACGAGGCGGTCTTTGTGCTGGGCCAGTCGACGGCTAGCATTGAAGACATCGACAAAGGCTGTCGCCTCGGCCTCAACCACCCGATGGGACCGCTCCAGCTGGCGGATTTTGTCGGTCTCGACACCTGTCTTGATATCATCATGGTGCTTTATAACACGACCGGTGACAGCAAGTACCGGCCCGCACCGTTGCTGCAGAAATATGTCGAGGCCGGTTGGCTCGGCCGCAAGACTGGCAAAGGCTTCTACGACTACTCCGGCGAGGCACCTGCTCCGACCCGCTAGTTTTTCTTGGAACAGGTGTGGGTAGCGGCCCGTTGGTTCGGCAAAGGAGATATTCCGATGACGGACAAGAGTAAGCCACTGAGCCAGGAAGCCCGCCAAGCCTCGCTTGCGCCCGAGACCCACAATGACGAGCAGGACGACCACCGCTCGCAAGCGCAAGAAGTAGCGCAGCAGGCTCAGGATCCCCGTTCGGCCATGACAAGCCCGACTGATAGTCGGAAAGGTGATGGGACAACGCCAATTGGATCTTCCGAACAAGATACGATTGATCGCATGCGCGATATGGAAAGTTCGGGGCGCGTCGATATGGGCGCGTTCAACGGTGAACCTAATCACGACGACAATGTCGACAAATATGGCGAAGACAACAAACTGGATGGTCTGCGCGGCGACGGGACCTAGACCTGCTTCAGGCTGCCATCGTTCAGGAACCAGAGGCCCGCTAGCAATACTGCTGCACCGACGGCGACAGCCCAGGATATGTAACGCATATGCAGGCCACGCGGTCGATTGACCGCATGAGTGTCCATTCGCTCTAGAGACTTGCAGGCACGTGAGGCTGCAGACAGAGCAAGCCAAATAGCCAGCGCGATGAACATTGAGCTGATGACTCGTGCTAACCATGGGGGATCGAGTTCGCCAAATAGAGCTCGGAATCCCAGCCCGATAGCTATTGATGCGAATGCGGTTCTGATCCAGCCGGCGAAGGTTCTTTCGACTGCCATGATCGTACGATCCTCGGCCATGTCAGTGCGATCTACGGCGAGATCGGTGCGCTTTTCCCCGCCCGATCCGTGAGACTTATCGCCCTCGTTGTAACCGTCGTTCGCATCTGGCTCGGCTCTTGTCATCGTCTTCGCCCCTCATATCTCCGAGTGCCCAACGCGTTATCTTGACGGAAGGTCCGATCCTTGTTGGTTCTGTGCCGGTTCTACAGAAACGATCTCAGCCGCAAAGGGGTCCGGCATGATCGGCGCAGGGTTGATACCCGCGGGATCCTGGACCAGATCTGCATCAGGGGTGAATTCGATTTCCACCTGCATATTCGAACCAGGTGCGGTGGAACCCACACTTGCGGAGCTACTCGAGACTTTGTCGGCCTCGTCGAGGAATTCTGTCCGTTGCTCTTCGATCTTGGCTTTCGCGTCGCTGATTGTGCCACCGTTTTCTTCGGTTCCCACCAGCGCAGCTGCGCCGAGCACCGTGATGCCGACGAAGAATAGCGCCCCGAAACGATTCTGGAACATGTAACCCTTCATGCATGGCAGCATGGCAGGTCGGGGTTAAGGATGCGTGTCGTCTGCGGCGGCTTTCAATTCATACAAGAGCTCAAGCGCTTCCCGAGGGGCGAGCGCGTCAACATCGATGGCCTTCAGTCTTTCGCGCAGGATGTCGATCTCGTCTTCATTGCCCGTGTCCTGAGCAGCGGCGAAGAGAGGCAGGTCTCCCAGACCAGCCGCCAGCCCGCCGGTTTCTGCCCGGCCTTTCTCCAACCGTTCGAGGACTGACTTGGCGCGCATTACGACGCCCGGCGGCACGCCCGCCAGCTTGGCCACAGCGAGGCCGTAGCTCTGGTCAGCAGGACCTTCTGCCAGCTCGTGCAGCAACACCAACTCGCTCTTCCATTCGCGTGCCCGGACGTGATGGAGTGACAGAGAATCGCAAGTCTCCGCCAGCCGCGCCAGCTCGTGGTAGTGGGTGGCAAACAGGCACCGGCAGCGATTGTTTTCATGGACCGCTTCGACCACTGCCCACGCAAGTGCCAAGCCATCATAAGTTGAAGTGCCACGGCCTACTTCGTCGAGGATGACAAAGCTCTGCTCGGTTGCCTGTGCAAGGATGGCGGCCGTTTCGACCATCTCGACCATGAAGGTTGAGCGCCCCCTGGCGAGATTGTCCGATGCGCCGACCCGGCTAAACAGGCGGTCGACCAAGCCGATTCTGGCTGCAGTCGCCGGGACAAATCCGCCAGCCTGAGCGAGCAGGACAATCAGCGCGTTCTGTCGCAAAAATGTAGATTTGCCGCCCATATTGGGACCGCCGATCAACCACAGGCGGTCCGTATCTTCCAAGGTGCAATCATTGGGGACGAACCGGTCCCCCGTCACTCCGAGCGATGCTTCGACAACCGGGTGGCGGCCGCCGGTAATGTGCAGGGTGCGATCTTTGGAAATGTCCGGGCGAACCCAGCGCCCTTCCGCAGCGCGTTCGGCCTGACCTGCTGCGACGTCGATCCGGGCTAGCGCTGCTGCGGTCGTCGCTATTGCCTGGCGCTGCTGCGTGATCGTTTCGACCAGTTCTTCGAAATGAGCCTCCTCTGCGGCGACCGCCCGACCTCCAGCTTCGCTGATGCGGCTGGCTTCTTCGTGCAGCTGGAGCGAATTGAACCGCACCGCGCCAGCCATGGTCTGGCGGTGGGTAAAACCGCTGTCAGGCGCCATCAGGGCATCCGCGTGCTTTGCCGGTACTTCGACGAAATATCCGAGCACACCGTTATGTTTGATCTTGAGCCGATCGATCCCGGTGTCGCCCCGATAACGGGTCTCCAGCGCGGCAATGGCCCGCCGTGCATTGCCAGAGACCTGACGCAGTTCATCCAGTGCCGCATCGAATCCCTCGGCAATAAAGCCACCCTGGCTTCGCTCGGTCGGCGGTGCCGACACCAGTGCCCATTCCAGATGATCAACCAAAGCGCCATGGCCGCCAAGGTGCGGTAGCAATTCCTCCAGCAGATTTGGGCGGTCTTCCTTGCCGGCCAGGTGATCACGGATGCGCCTTCCTTCTGACAGGCCATCACGGATCTGGCCCAGATCGCGCGGGCTTCCGCGTCCGGCCACAATCCGCCCGAGCCCGCGCGCGATATCGGGCACCGCCCGCATGACCTCGCGCAGGTCCGCTCGCAGCAACGGATCGGAATGGAAGAACTGGACCAGCGAAAGTCGCTCTTCGACCGAGCTCTGATCGGTGAGTGGAGCAGATAAGTCCTCTGCCAACTGACGGGCACCGGCACCTGTGACACAGCGATCAATCGCGGCAATCAGGCTGCCATCACGGCCGCCTTGCTGGCTTGCCAGAACCTCCAGGCTGGTGCGTGTCGCGGCATCCATGGCGAGACGGGTGGCCCCCGCGGCGACGATCGGTGGCAGGAGCAGCGGAAGGTTTCCGCGACCGGCGTGATCGAGATAAGCCAGCAGCCCTCCAGCGGCGGCGAGCATGGCGCGGCTGAAATCACCGAAACCGTCTAGGGTGGCCACCTCGTGGATCGCCTTGAGCCGCCTCTCTCCCTCGTTGCTGGCAAATTCGCTCTGCGGCCGGTCAATGCTGCCGTCTGGTGCACCCGCCCAGTTTTCCGGAGCGACAACCTCGCTTGCGCCAAGCCGCGCCAAAACAGATGAAGCCGCTTCGAGGCTGCATTCTTCAAGCTCCATCCGCCCGGTCGAAATGTCGCAATGCGCGATGCCGACCAGATTGCGGACTTCGCACACTGCGGTCAGGATGTTGGCGCGCCGAGGTTCCAGCAGGGCTTCTTCCGTCAGCGTGCCAGCCGTTACGAACCGCACGATATCGCGCTGGACGAGCACTTTGGAGGTCGGCTTGCCTTCCCTCTTTGCTCGCTGCTTGGCCTCGTCTGGAGTTTCGACCTGGTCCGCAATTGCGACTCGTTGCCCGGCCTTGATCAGACGCGCCAGATAGCCCTCGGCGGCATGGACCGGAACGCCGCACATGGGTACGGGTTCGCCGGAATCCTTGCCCCTTGCGGTCAATGCAATGTCGAGGATTTGCGAAGCAATCTTGGCGTCTTCAAAGAACAATTCGAAGAAATCGCCCATGCGGTAGAACAACAAGCAGCCTTCGGCCTCGGCCTTCAACGCCAGATATTGCTCCATCATCGGGGTCGTTTTTCCCGCCATACACGATGCCGTAGCGGCCTCTCGCTCGATTCGGGAAGCGGGCCTAGGCAGCTTTCCCCCTATCGCTGCTGCGCTGCATTGGGTATCGGGCGGGCAAACGACAGGAGAGCCATAAGTGGCTGACGAAAAACAAGCCGGTTTTACAACGCGCGAGGCACTGTTTTACCACGAGACGATCCGTCCTGGTAAGATCGAGATCATCGCCAGTAAGCCGATGGCCACGCAGCGCGATCTTAGCCTGGCCTATTCGCCTGGTGTTGCCGCCCCGGTCGAAGCGATTGCCGAGAATCCTGCTCTGGCGGCAAAGTATACCGCGCGATCGAACCTTGTCGCCGTCATTTCGAACGGAACAGCCATCCTGGGGTTGGGCAACCTCGGCGCGCTTGCGTCCAAGCCGGTGATGGAAGGCAAGGCAGTCCTGTTCAAACGCTTCGCCGACGTCGATTCCATCGACATCGAACTGGATACTGAAGATCCCGACAAGTTCATCGAGGCGGTTGCCCTGATGGAGCCAAGTTTTGGCGGCATCAATCTGGAAGATATCGCTGCGCCGGGATGCTTCATTATTGAACAAGCCTTGCGTGAACGGATGAATATTCCGGTCATGCATGATGACCAGCATGGCACCGCCATTATTGCTGCGGCAGGGCTGATCAATGCCTGCCACCTGACCGGGCGCGATCTCAAAGACTGCAAGATGGTGGTCAATGGTGCCGGAGCATCGGCGCTCGCTTGCACCGCCTTGATCAAGTCGCTCGGCATACCGCATGAGAACGTGATCGTATGTGATCGCTCCGGCCCGATTTATCCCGGACGCGAAAACGTCGACCAGTGGAAGAGTGCACATGCCGTCCCGACCGAGGCGCGCGATCTCGAAGCAGCGCTGGAAGGGGCCGACATTTTCCTCGGCCTATCGGCAGCCGGGGCGCTCAAGCCGGAATGGGTGGAGAAGATGGCGGACCAGCCGATTATCTTCGCCATGGCCAATCCGACCCCCGAAATCATGCCTGACGAGGCCAAGAAGGTCCGACCCGATGCCATTATCGCCACAGGGCGCAGTGACTTCCCGAATCAGGTCAACAATGTCCTCGGTTTCCCGTTCATTTTCCGCGGGGCGCTCGATGTCCGGGCCACCACGATCAATGAAGAGATGAAAATGGCTGCGGCCAAGGCAATTGCCGATCTGGCCCGCGAACGCGTGCCGGATGAAGTCGCAGCAGCCTATGGCATGAATCACAAGTTCGGTACGGACTACATCATCCCTGCGCCTTTCGATCCCCGTCTGATGGAAGTCGTATCATCTGCCGTGGCCAAGGCCGCAATGGATACAGGCGTCGCTCAGGACGCGATCGAGGATTTCGAAGAATACCGCCTGTCGCTCAAGGCGCGGCTCAACCCGACCACTTCCGCGCTCACCCGCGTATACGAGGAATGCAAGGCCAATCCCAAACGGATGGTCTTTGCCGAGGCGGAAGAGGATGTCGTATTGCGGGCGGCCATCCAGTATCGCGACTTTGGCTATGGCACACCGATTCTGGTGGGCCGGACCAAGAATGTGGTCGACCGGCTGCACATGCTGGGCGTCTCCGATCCGGGCAGTTTCGAAATCCAGAACTCGGCGGATTGCGAGCATGTCCCGGGCATGGTCGAGTATCTCTATGATCGGCTGAAGCGCAAAGGTTATACCGAGCGTGATGTGCGCCGCATGGTGAACCAGGAACGCAACGTCTTTGCAGCATTGCTGGTTGCCCTCGGCCATGGTGACGCGATGATTTCGGGTTTGACCCGGACATTCAGCCAGACCGCGCGCGAAGTGAACCGTGTGCTCGATCCCAAGCCGGGTGCCGTGCCCTTCGGTATCCACATGATGATCGGCAAGAACCACACAACCTTTCTCGCCGACACGACCATTAATGAACGTCCGACCGCGCAATTGCTGGCCCATATCGCCAAGGAAACTGCGGCTGTGGCTCGGCGTATGGGCCACGAGCCGCGCGTGGCATTCCTCAGTTATTCCACCTTCGGCAATCCCTCGGGCCAGTGGCTGGGCAATATTCGCGATGCTGTTGCGATCCTCGATGAAGAGGAAGTCGGCTTTGAATATGAAGGCGAAATGGCGCCCGATGCCGCGCTCAATCCGAAAGTGATGGAGCTCTATCCTTTCAGCCGCCTCTCTGGTCCTGCCAATGTGTTGGTGATGCCAGGGCTGCAGTCAGCCAACCTCTCGGCCAAGCTCCTGCGCGAATTGGCGGGCAATGCCACGATCGGCCCGATGCTGATCGGGATGGAGAAGCCGGTCCAGATTGCGCCGATGACTGCCATTGCGCCCGATGTGCTGACTTTGGCGGTGCTGGCCGCTGCAGGGGTCGTAGGGTAACCGGTTGCGCGGCTGGATCAGGCCCGCATATCCGGGCCGACCCATTCCCGCAGATCGACAAAATGCTGCCTTGGCTTGTTGGGATTGATCAAGACAGGAACGTCGCTTCCGCTCAGCTCCGCTGTGAGATCAAGCCAGATTGCTTCGCTCTCATAGCTTTCCAACTGGCCAGTGAAGGGGTTCGTTCCTTGTGCCAGCACCTTGTAGGGGCTGCGACCGTTTATCTTGGTGCTTGTATCGAGGAAGCAGTGTGTAAATCGGGCTTTGATCGGAACTCCGGCGACGAGAAGGTTGGAGATGACTTTCTTACGGCGCCAATAGGCCAGCAGCATTCCGATTCCGACCGCGGCAAGCACAGACCCGATCCCGCCGAAAATGGCTGGCATAAGGTAACGATGCAGAAACGTATCTATTACCGCGCGTGACGGTTCTACAGGATCATAGAGCACTTTGACAGTTTCTCCGCGCCTAAAAGATGGCGGATTGCTGGAGGTGTTGCTCGAGAATTGGTGACGTACGCCGTCTTCGGAATAGAATTCGACAATCGGCCCACGTGCATAGCCGCCGCCCGGGGCGCGCCCGCCCGACACTGCAATGACCGTGCCTGTCCCGGCTACGGCCGACGACACGAATTCACGATCGCTGACCAGGAATGCAGCGGCAAATGATACGAATAGCAAACCGACGGGCGCGAAAATTCCGCCGATCCAAAGGTAGACCTTAGACATTCGCTTGTGGGCTCGGGCCAGCCTTGCGCCGGAAGCGGAAGTACCAGACTTCGTGACCGAAAACCGTGCGGGCCTTGTGCTCATAGCGTGTCTGGGGCCAGCCACTAGGGCGGTTCTGCCAGCTTTCTGGGCCCTCGGCGACCAATTCGAACGCATCAGTGTGGCGTCGCATGACCATCAAGGCGTGGCGCAGATAAACAGGATGATCGGTGCCGAACCGGAACTCGCCACCCGGTTTCAGCTTGTCGGCGAACATCTTCACCGGGCCATCGTTCATCATGCGGCGTTTGGCATGCTTGTTCTTGGGCCAGGGATCAGGGTGCAGCAGATAGAGCATGGTCAAACCGCCGTCCGGGACGCGGTTCAGCACTTCCAGCGCATCGCCATCGTGAAGACGGATATTGGCGAGCCGCTGTTCTTCGATCTGGGTAAGGCAGGAAGCCACGCCGTTGATGTAGGGTTCGGCCCCGATAAAGCCGTGGTTCGGCAGCAGGTCGGCCCGATAGGTGAGATGTTCGCCGCCGCCGAAACCGATTTCAAAATGAAGCGGGCAATCCTCGCCGAACAGGCGCTCCGCGTCGACTGGCCCTTCCTCCGGCACTGCGATCTGGGGGAGGAGGTTATCGACTAAATCCTGCTGATGCGCGCGCAACGGCTTGCCGATGCTGCGGCCATACAACCGGTTGAGGGTTGTCGGGTCACCTTCTTTGTAAGCGCTCATGACGCGGCGCTTGGCGCAGCATCGCGTCCTTGTCCAGACCGGAAGCCGGGATGCCAATGCGGGGTTGAGCCAATGGTGTGATCGGCTGTACCGCTCGGGCTATGTCTGAACTCACCAATTTATTTGCCGCGCAACCCGCTTGGGCACAGACCGCGCTAAGCCTGACACTATTGATCGGGGCAGCGGTTGCGCTCAACTACCTGCTCAAACATGTCATCCTGCGATTGGCTGCGCCCTATCTTGATCGCGACTCGCTTACGATCGATAAGTCTGCCGCTTGGCTGGCAACCGTCGCGCCGTTGCTGATCATTTCCAATGGAATCAATGTCGTTCCGAACCTGCCAGGTTCGATCGTCACGGTGATTGCGAATGTCACCCAGGCGCTGATCGTTCTCTCCATTGCGATGGCGATCGTAAAGGCAGTGACATATTCCAACGAGCTCTATGAGCGGCTGCCGCGTTCGCGGAACAGGCCGATCAAGGGCTTCCTGCAGGTCGTGAAAATCATCGTCTTGTGCGGCGCGGCAATTATCATGATTTCTGCACTGATCGATGAATCGCCGTTACTGCTGCTGTCGGGGCTTGGCGCGGTTACCGCTGTACTTCTGCTGGTCTTCAAGGACACGATCCTGTCGCTGGTTGCCAGCGTCCAGCTGACCACCAATGACATGCTGCGGGTAGGGGACTGGATCGAAATGCCCAGCATGAATGTTGATGGCGATGTCGTCGATATCTCGCTGCACACCGTCAAAGTGCAGAATTTCGACAAGACAATCGGCTATGTACCAACCCATCGACTGGTATCAGATTCCTACCGAAACTGGCGCGGCATGTCCGATGCGGGCGGGCGGCGGATCAAGCGCGCGTTGCCACTCGACCAGAACTCTGTCCGCTTCCTGACCGACACCGAAGTCGACCGCTTGCGACGCTTCCGCCTGCTGAAAGACTACCTTGCAGGCAAAGATAGCGAGTTGGAGGAATGGAACGCGCGTGAATTGGAAGGAGGAGGCAATCCCGTTAATGCGCGGCGCATCACCAATATCGGCACCTTCCGCGCCTATATGATCGCTTATTTACGGGTCCATCCAGACCTCGCGACGGAGGGTTTTACACTCTTGGTGCGCCAGCTTGACCCGACCTCGCAAGGCCTGCCGCTCGAGCTATATTGCTTCACCGGGACAACCAATTGGGCCGAGTATGAGAGGATCCAGGCCGATATTTTCGACCATCTTATCGCGATCCTGCCCGAATTCGGTCTCAGGATTTTTCAGGAACCAAGCGGTTTGGACGTACAGGAAATCGGCACGGGGCAACGCAAGCAATAGCAAACGGCCCACTCCCTTTCGGAAGCGGGCCGTCGCAATCCCCCCGTCTCGGGTAAGTCGAAAAATCAGGCAGCCTCGGACTGCTCGTCCGGGTCGCGCAGGACGTATCCGCGGCCCCAGACCGTTTCGATATAATTCTCGCCGGCACATGCGTGGCTGAGCTTCTTGCGCAGCTTGCAAATGAACACATCGATGATCTTGAGTTCCGGTTCGTCCATCCCGCCATAGAGGTGGTTCAGGAACATTTCCTTGGTCAATGTCGTGCCCTTGCGCAGCGAAAGCAGCTCAAGCATCGCGTATTCCTTGCCGGTCAGGTGTACACGTGCGCCATCGACTTCGACAGTCTTGGCATCCAGGTTCACTGCCAGCTTGCCGGTGCGGATGATCGACTGGCTGTGGCCCTTCGAACGACGCACTACGGCGTGAATGCGGGCCACCAGCTCTTCGCGATGGAAAGGCTTGGTCACATAGTCATCGGCGCCAAAGCCGAACGACCGGATCTTGCTGTCCATTTCGGCAATGCCGGAAAGGATCAGGACCGGTGTCTGCACTTTGGCGACGCGCAGCTTCTTGAGCACATCGTAGCCGTGCATATCCGGCAGGTTCAGGTCGAGCAGGATGATATCGTAATCATACAGCTTGCCCAGATCGAGGCCTTCCTCACCGAGGTCGGTCGAATAGACATTGAAGCCTTCCGTGGTCAGCATCAGCTCAATGGCTTTTGCCGTTGTCGGCTCGTCTTCGATCAGCAGTACACGCATCGGGTAAGTCCCCCTTGCCCTCAAATTGTTGCCCCGATCGGGCTTTGGTAACCCCTCGTTCAGAGGTGTTGCCTTGGATTAACCACAAAAGGTCTGAACGGAAAAGGTTAATATCGCGTAAACCCAGCTGACTCCACGAGTCGCGGGCTGTCAGAGAGCCGCCAATTTCTTCGCTCTGCGCCGCTGGACGGAGCTTCCGATCCCCATCGCCTCGCGGTATTTCGCGACCGTCCGCCGGGCAATGTCGAAGCCTTCCGCCTTTAGCAATTCGACCAACTTGTCGTCTGACAGGATCTTCTTGGGGTCTTCGGCATCGGTCAAAGCCTTGATGCGGGCTTTCACACTTTCGGAACTCGCGCCTTCGCCATCGGCACTGCCGACGCCGCTGGTGAAGAAGTACTTCAATTCGAATGTGCCGCGATCGCAGTGGAGATATTTGTTGCTGGTGACCCGGCTCACCGTGCTCTCATGCATTTCGATTTCTTCAGCCACTTCACGCAATGTCAGCGGCCTTAATTCGCTGACGCCTTGCCGGAAGAAGCCAGCCTGTTTCTTGACGATTTCAGAAGACACCGCGAGGATGGTCTTCTGTCGTTGGTCGAGCGCCTTGATCAGCCAGTTGGCATCGGACAGCTTCTCTTTCAGCCAGCCTTTACTGTCCTTGTCGGTGCAGCCCTCGCGCAATTCGAGGAAATAGCTGCGGTTGACCACGAGCCGAGGCAGCGTCGCCTGGTTAAGGGCGATTTTCCAGTGCCCCTGATCATCCCTTCGCAACAGGATATCGGGCACCACGGCTGCTGCTTCACCGCCGCCAAACGCCAGGCCGGGCTTCGGGTCATATTCGCGCAATTCGGACAGCATGTCGGCAAAATCTTCGTCGTCGACATCGCACATCCGTTTCAGGCGGGCGACTTCCCCACGCGCAACCAGGTCAAGGTTCTCGATCAACCGTTGCATGCAGGGATCGTATCGGTTTGCCTCTTTCGCTTGCAGGGCGAGGCACTCAGCCAGGTCGCGCGCGCCGACCCCGGTCGGCTCCAACGCATGAATCAGCTCGAGCGCATCTTCCATCTCGGTGAGAGCGACACCCAGATCCGCGCTGATCTGCCTCAGGTCGCCCCGAAGATATCCTGCCTCATCCAGCCGATCGACAAGGTTGCGGGCGAGGAATTCTTCTTTCGCATTGAACGCGACGGCGCCGACTTGCTCGTGCAGATGTTCCGCCAGGGTCGTGTCGGAGGACCGGCGGTCCTCGATCGGTGTCAAATCATCGGCCCGTGAGGCGGCACCTGCCGCACCCCATTCGCCATCCCCGGTATCGCGGTCACGGTCCATAGCGTTTGTGTTGATATCCAGCGGCGCATCCGCTTCGCCTGCGCCTTCACCGATAAGCTGGTCTGCAGCAGATTCTTCGCGCGGGGCAGAGGCCTCGGTGTCTGAGCCATCGCCGTCCTCATGCCGAACCTCGCCCGCTTCCAGCAGCGGATTGGCTTCAAGGGCATCGCCGATAAAGGTCTCGATCTCAAGATTGGACAGGGCGAGCAGCTTGATCGCCTGCTGCAATTGCGGCGTCATCACCAGCGACTGGGATTGTCTGAGGTCTAACCTGGGACCCAGCGCCATGATCTAAATTCCGCTGCGCTGAAGCATTACAGGGTGAAACTCTCGCCAAGATAGAGGCGTCTGACGTTCTCGTCAGCTACGAGTTCTTGCGGAGTGCCGGCAAACAGCACCTGCCCACCATAGATAATGCAGGCCCGGTCGACGATCTCGAGTGTCTCGCGGACATTGTGGTCGGTAATGAGAACGCCGATGCCACGCGTCTTCAGGTCTTTCACCAAGTCGCGGATGTCACTGATCGACAACGGATCGATGCCTGCGAATGGTTCGTCCAGCAGCATGATGGAAGGTTTAGCGGCCAGCGCACGGGCGATTTCGCAGCGACGCCGTTCACCGCCCGAAAGCGCCATGGCCGGTGACGACCGCAGGCCAATAAGCCCGAATTCATCGAGCAGACGTTCAAGCTCTGCTGCACGTGTCGCAGCGTCGGGCTCGACCATTTCGAGCACCGAATTGATATTCTGCTCTACCGTCATCCCGCGGAAAATGCTGGTTTCCTGAGGCAGATAGCCCAGGCCCAGTATGGCCCGCCGGTACATAGGCAGTTTGGTAACGTCTTCCCCATCCATGAGGATACGGCCCGCATCCGGGCGAACCAGACCCATGATGGAATAGAAGCACGTCGTCTTGCCCGCACCATTGGGACCAAGCAGTCCGAGCACTTCACCCTTGCCGACAGACAAGGAGATATCGGTCAGCACCGCGCGCTTGTCATAGCTCTTGGCGATAGAGACGACTTCAAGCCCGCCCTGCGGGATTGGCGGAGCCGCATTGCGATCCAGGTCTCCGGCTGTGGCCGTGTCGCTATTGGTTTCAAGCATGCTCATACACCATTCTATGTAGCAGGCGTTTCAGGCTGGAAAACCCCTCGGAGGCAAAACTGGCAAGGTTCCTGCATGGTTTTCATGATGCAGCAGGAAATGTCTTCCTCCTTTGCGATTCTTGCGGATTGGTTACCGGCACTTGATCAAGGCCGATCTCTCTGGGATACTCGCCGCCGGAGAGAACTGGGGGAGAAAGGCGCATATGAACAAGGCGCTAAACGGCGAATCGCAAGAGCAGGACACTGTCTCGACACGCGACTGGCGTAAATCGATGAGCGACAATGTCGCTTACGCATTGCTGGTTTACACCGCATTGCAAATTTTCGTGACCATCCAGGCTATGAAAGCAGGGGTCAGTTCGATCCTCCCTTATTTCGCCCTGATAATCCTTGTGGCTGGTATTATTCCCGCGTGCCGGGCGTTTGAGCGGCGCTGGATCCACCTCAGTGATGATGATGCCCATGATCCTGCGCGGGCCGGCGAGTTTCGTCGTGATCAGATCTTCCTCTGGATCCTGGCTGTCGGCCTCCCATTCCTCCTGACCGGTGTTTTGAAAGCGGTTTTCGCCGTAACCAATTGACCATACTACCCGACATGTTCGGGAACATTCTTCGTGCGCATACGCTTCCTCATCTCTGTGTGCGGGGAGTTTCATGATACGTTTCTGGCTTTCTTTACTGGCGCTTGTCGCGCTCACTTTCCCAGCCCACGCTCTCCTGCCGACACCGGCCGAAAGTCCAGCAGACGCCGTTCCCGCCGCCACCCAGACGATTGACGATACGCGCGACGAAGGAGCGGACAAACGCATCCGTGAGCGGATCGAGGGCATTTTCGCAGAGCTGCCAGCTTTTCAGGCCCTAGACGTGAGCGTCAGCGAAGGAGTTGTCCGGCTTGAGGGCGCGGTTGATGATGCAGCCGACATCGCCAGGGCAGAGAGCATTGCTGGCAGGATTGAAGGCGTGGTTACCATCGATAATCAGATCGAGCGTGACCTGACTGTAGGAGACGGGATCGGAGCGCTCAGCGATCTTACGACGCAGTTGGCCAGCTGGGTAAAGCTCCTGCCATTGATCGGTTTCGCGTTGCTAGTGGCCCTTGCTATTTCGCTGCTGGGCTATGTGATTGCCAGCCTGGGATGGTTGTGGCGCAAAATAACTCCCAACAGCTTTCTGGCGGACCTGATCGCCAGCGCCATCCGCTTCGTTTTCGTGATACTAGGGATGGTAGTAGCACTCGACATGATCGGGGCTGGTGCCTTGCTCGGTGCGGTGCTGGGCGGCGCCGGGGTTATTGGTATCGCATTGGGCTTTGCCATGCGCGACACGGTAGAAAACTATGTCGCATCCCTCATGCTGAGTTTGCGCCAACCGTTTCGTGCGAACGACCATGTTTTGATCGATGATCTTGAAGGGCGTGTGATTCGGCTCACCAGTCGGGCTACGGTCATGATGACAATGGATGGCAATCATTTGCGGATCCCGAATTCGACCGTATTCAAGGCGATCATCACCAATTATACGCGCAACCCGCAACGTCGGCTCGACTTCATGCTGGGTGTTGATGCTGATGATGATCCGCGTTCCGCCCGGGACATCGGTAAGGCGACCCTGGAAAACCTGCCCTTCATCTTGAACGACCCACCCCCTGAAGCGGTGATCGAAGAAGTTGGAGACTCAAACATTTCGATCCGCTTCCTTGGGTGGATCGACCAACGCGAGGCTGATTACAAAAAGGCACGCAGCCGTGCGATCCCTGCTGTCAAAGATGCCCTTGAAGATGCAGGCTTCGGTCTACCCGAGCCGATTTACCGGTTGCGCTTCGATTCCAGGACAATGCCGCTGCCGTTTGAGAATATTGGAGAAAAGATTGGGCGCGATACGCCAAAGCCGAGCCCGGAAAAACGCAAACCGGCCGCCCCGGCCAAGACACATGATAAAGACGACGATGTCTCGCCAGAAGACGGCATTGCGCAGATGGTCGAGGCCGAACGTGCGACTGACAGCGAGGCGAGCGATTTGCTCGATGCAGAGCGTCCGGTCGAATAGTTAGGCGGCGCGCGCTCGTTCGATTGCCTCGACGACCACTTGCCGGGCTTCGGCAGCATCACCCCATTTGCCGATCCGGACCCATTTTTCGGCCTCCAGATCCTTGTAGTGGGTGAAGAAGTGTTCGATCTGCTGGAAAATGATCGAAGGCAGATCCTTCGTTTCACCGACATCGGAGTAATAGGGGAAGGTTGTGTCGACCGGCACGCAGATGAGTTTCTCGTCACCGCCATGCTCGTCTTCCAGATTCAGCACGCCGATGGGGCGCGCACGCACGACGCAGCCTGCCATGAACGGGCTGCGCGCGATGACCAGCGCATCCAGGGGATCGCCATCGGGGCTGAGCGTGTGCGGTACAAAACCGTAATTGGCCGGATAGCGCATTGGCGTGTGCAGGATGCGATCGACGAATAGCGCTCCGGATTCCTTGTCAAATTCGTATTTTACCGGTTCGCCGCCGGTCGGCACTTCAATGATGACGTTGAGGTCTACGGGTGGATTGCTGCCGGTTGGGATCTTGTCGATGCGCATGGATATGTCTCGTCTTGCTGCGATGCCCCTCTCCCCCAAAAGGCGCACCTGGAATGTATGGGCGCGCCATTAGCCGCTAGCTCGCCATTGCGAAAGCCATTCCTTGGTCGTAGGCGCGCCTGCATGAGCAAGAATACGCCGAAAGCCATTCGTGGCACCCAGGACATTTTCGGACCCGATGCAGAAGCTTTTGCCTTTGTCGTCGAAACCTTTGAGCGCGTGCGCAAGCTCTATCGTTTTCGGCGGGCAGAAATGCCGGTGTTCGAGAAAACCGAAGTCTTCGCCCGCTCACTGGGCGAAACGACCGATGTTGTTTCGAAAGAGATGTATTCGTTCGAGGATCGGGGCGGGGACTCGCTTACGCTGCGCCCTGAATTCACGGCCGGCATCGCGCGCGCTTATCTGACCAATGGCTGGCAGCAGCATGCCCCCTTGAAGCTGGCTACGCATGGTCCGCTGTTCCGCTACGAGCGCCCGCAAAAAGGCCGCTACCGCCAGTTCCACCAGATCGATGCCGAAATCATCGGTGCGGCAGAACCGCAAGCCGATGTGGAATTGCTGGCCATGGCGGACCAGCTGCTGAAGGAGCTGGGCATTGAGGGCGTGACCTTGCACCTCAACACGCTCGGTGATCGCGAAAGCCGCGAAGCCTGGCGTGCGGCATTGATCGACTACTTCTCGGCAGTAAAGGGCGAGCTGAGCGAAGATAGCCAGGAACGGCTGGAGAAAAACCCGCTCCGCATTCTCGATAGCAAGGACCGCCGCGACCGGCCGTTCTTGGCCGACGCACCGAAGATCGATGATTTCCTGAGCGAGGACGCACGCGTTTTCTTCGAAGCGGTGACAAGCGGGCTCGATGCTGCCGGCGTCAATTGGATTCGCGCCGAAAGCCTGGTGCGCGGGCTCGACTATTATCGCCATACGGCATTTGAATTCATTCCCGACGAAGGCAGCGCAGCAGCCGAGGCACTGGGCGCGCAGAGTACTGTGCTGGGCGGCGGACGCTATGACGGACTGATGGAAAGCCTCGGCGGGCCTGCCACTCCGGCAGTCGGCTGGGCGGCAGGGATCGAACGGTTGGCAATGCTGGTAGGGGACAGGCCCGAAGCCGCTGCA
The DNA here is from genome assembly GCF_039536765.1 of Parerythrobacter jejuensis. Taxonomy (NCBI): domain Bacteria; kingdom Pseudomonadati; phylum Pseudomonadota; class Alphaproteobacteria; order Sphingomonadales; family Erythrobacteraceae; genus Parerythrobacter; species Parerythrobacter jejuensis. The sequence goes on along the minus strand of NZ_BAAAZF010000001.1, from coordinate 1,669,817 downwards.
GATATCGTTGTCGTCGTTGAAGACGACGAAATGATCGAGGTTGGCCAAGAAGCAGTGAGCGCGATCCGGAATGCCGGGCTATCTGCAGAATTTATCGCAAGCGGCGGCAAGAAGAAGCGTTACGATAAGGCCACCAAGGTCGGCAGCCATGCTATTCTCTCGATGAGCGATGGCGAACGTCGATTGCGCTTTCGATCAGAAGGTGCAGATTGCGAGCGAGTTGCCGCCCAGCTCAAGAGTTTGAATCTCGATTGATGCAAATCCCCGCAGAACGTCTTGATCAAATTGCCAACCGCTTCGCGGAGATCGAAGCGCGGATGGCTTCGGGGACGTTGGAGGGAGACGCATTCGTCCAGGCCAGCCGGGACTATGCCGAGCTGGAGCCGGTGGCGAAGATCGCAGCCGAAGTTAAGGCGGCACGGGAAGAAATCGCCGGTCTGGAGCACATGCTCGCCGATCCCGAGATGAAAGCGATGGCGGAAGAAGAGCTGGCTGCGATCCGCGACCGGTTGCCCGAAGCGGAGCGTCAACTTGCGGTCGCCATGCTTCCGAAAGACAGTGCCGACAGCAAGCCTGCGATGCTGGAAATCCGCGCGGGAACAGGTGGCGACGAGGCTGCGCTTTTTGCCGGTGACCTCTACCGGATGTACGAGAAATTCGCCGCCGAACAGGGCTGGAAAGTCGAACCTGTCAGCATGAGCGCTTCCGAAGTCGGCGGCTTCAAGGAAGTGGTTGCCAATATCCGCGGCACGGGCGTGTTCGCCAAGTTGAAGTTCGAAAGCGGTGTGCACCGTGTCCAGCGGGTGCCGGTGACCGAGAGTGGCGGACGTATTCACACCTCTGCCGCGACCGTAGCCGTGCTGCCGGAGCCGGACGAGGTGGACATCACAATCGACCCGTCGGACCTCAAGATCGATACGTATCGAGCAAGCGGAGCCGGTGGCCAGCACGTGAACACGACGGATAGTGCGATCCGGATCACCCACCTGCCAACCGATACGGTTGTCACCTGCCAGGACGGGCGCAGCCAGCACAAGAATCGCGAACAAGCGATGAAGGTTCTGCGCGCCCGGTTGTTCGAAACCCAGCGCGATGAAGCACAGGGGGCCGAAGCGGAAGCGCGCAAGGCCATGGTCGGCAGCGGAGACCGGTCCGAACGCATCCGCACTTACAATTTCCCGCAGGGCCGCGTGACCGATCACCGGATTGGTCTGACCTTGCACAAACTGCCCGAAGTTCTTGAGGGGTCCGGGCTAACCGAGCTGATCGACGCCCTGATTGCCGAGGATGAGGCCAAGCGGCTCGCCGCCCTCAATGAATAATGTCGCATCCGCTCTGCGGGCCGCGACGGCGCGTCTGGAGCAGGTGAGCGATACTGCCCGGCTGGACGCCGAGTATCTGATGGCGCATGCACTGGGCGTAACGCGCTCCTCCATGTTGCTGGGCCACCAGCAGGTCCCTGAGCCGCTGGCATATAGCGGGCTGGTGGATCGCCGCCTGTCGTACGAGCCGCTGGCTTACATCACGGGCGAACAGGATTTCTACGGCCGCAGCTTCATTGTCTCGCCGGATGTCCTGATTCCACGCAGCGATAGCGAGCAGGTCGTCGAGGCTGCGCTCGGGTACATGGCTTTGGACGCGCGGATTCTGGATTGCGGCACAGGCTCGGGCGCATTGCTGGTGACTTTGCTCGCCGAACGCAGCGGGACCACAGGTGCGGGGATCGATGCCGCCTTCGCTGCTCTGCCTGTAGCAGCTGCCAATGCGGCGCGCTTGGGTGTTGCAGACCGTGCGCGGATCTTGCGCCGCGATTGGACTGATCCGGACTGGGCGGAGGATCTTGGCAGGTTCGACCTAATCATAGCCAATCCGCCCTACATCGGAACAGGCGCCAAGCTGGATCGATCGGTGCGTGCATTCGAACCTGCAAACGCTCTGTTCGCGGGTGAGGATGGTCTTGCCGAATATCGCCGCCTGATCCCGCAATGCAGGGAGCTGCTCAATCCTGACGGTGTGCTGGTGCTGGAAATCGGCTATCAACAGTCCGCGGCAGTGGCCGCAATTGCACAGGAAAATGGCGCGAAATCAGAGCTTAAGCATGATTTGGCAGGGCGCCCAAGGGCGATGATTCTGCGCTGGGGGTTGGCAAAGTAAGAATCACGGGCTAACTCTGGCCATAGGCCAGGCGATTGCGTTGCTCTCACCGGCCTGGATCCAACATTTGCGAATACGCGTAGGCGCCTTGGCGCTTGCCAGCAATGCAGATGGAGGGCTGCGACCTGTGCAGGGGCCCAGGCGTGGCGGATCACCTTGGATAGTCACGTTGGCTAGCCAGCAGATGAGGAAGAGTATTCCTTGAATAACAATCGTAATAATAACCGTCGTGGCCGCGGCCGCAATAATCGTAACCAGGGTGGCGGTGGCAACAGCGCCAACCGGATCGATAGCCGGGCACGGGGCAATGCGCCGCAATTGCTCGACAAGTACAAGAAGCTTGCGCAGGATGCCCAGCACAATGGCGACCGGGTGCAGGCCGAATACTACCTGCAGTTTGCTGATCACTATTTCCGTGTGATCGCCGACAACAAGGCCCGCCAGGACGAGCAACGCGCCAAGCGCGATGCCGAGCGTGGCCATAGCCGCGGCGATGATGAAGAAGACGAGGATGGCGAGGATAACCGCCGTGGTCGTCGCAATACACGCGGTCGCCGCAATGACGGTGATGATCGTCAGGATAAGCGCCAGGATGAATCGGATGGCGAGGGTGAAGAAAACCCCTTTACCCGTCGTCGCAGCCGGTCCGACACGCGCTCTGACGAGAAAAGCGAAGAGGGCGAGAAGCCGCGCCGCAGCCGTAAGCCGCGCAAATCAGAGTCGGACGAAATCGACGCTGCGGTTCTGCCGCCGGCGATTGCTGGCGACAGTGATGATGAAGAAGCCGAGAAGAAGCCGCGTCGCCGTCGTCGCAAGGCCGATGACGATGATGATGGTGAAACTCTGAGCGCAGTGGGCTGATTCTGTCATTGGAAGAGGGCGCGGTTCTTCTGTGATGGAGCGGTTTCTCTTTCGTTTTCCAAAATCTGCCAGCTTCCTTCTAGGGGGGCTGGCAGCGCTTGGTTTCCCTCCCTTGCAATTGTGGCCCGTTGCCCTGCTTGCGATGGGCCTGTTTGTACTCGTCGTGCAGCGCGCGGAAACCTGGCGCCGAGCGCTTTTGCTCGGCTGGCTGTTCGGGATCAGCCATTTCACACTGACCAATAACTGGATCGCAACGGCATTTACGCACCAGTCGGAAATGCCAGAATTTCTCGGCTGGCTCGCGGTGCCGCTCTTGGCACTCTATCTGGCGATATATCCGGCCCTGGCTGCTGCTGGTGCCCAACGGTTCGCGCCCACAGATCGTCCCCTTGTCTTTGCCTTGGTGTTCGCCGGTCTCTGGATTGTCACCGAGTGGCTGCGGAGTTGGGTCTTTACAGGCTATGCGTGGGCCCCCTTCAGTCTGACTTTGCTGGGTCATGAAGCTGTGCCGGGATTGGCCATGCTACTCCCGTGGTTCGGAACCTACGCACTGTCAGGTTTTGCCATCCTGATCGGCATAAGCGTGGTGGCACTGTTTGCCGGGCGACGCTTCATCCCGGCTCTTGCCATCGCTGCACTGGTAACCGCCGGTATGTATCTGCCACGCGGCGAGCGAGAGGAAGGCACGCTGCGCTACACCGTTGTCCAGCCCGATCTCGACCAGCGCGAACTGAACGATCCGCGCGAATACGAACCGGCATTTCTGACGCTTTCGGCTTTGAGTACGCGCAAAGATGGATCTGCCGAGCGGGTCGTTTTCTGGCCAGAGTCCGGCCTGCCCGACTATCTCCGCGAAGGGTATCCAGAGCGATATTATCGCGCGACAACCGCAGGTGGTGACCCGCTGTTGGCGCGCGCACGAATTGGCCAAGTCCTCGATGATACGAGCATGCTGTTGACCGGGGCCGTCGACCTCGAAATCGAAGGCGAAAGGGCCAAGGCCGCCTACAATGTTGTGACGGCTCTCGACACCAATGGCACGATTGCGGCGGGATATCGCAAAGCGCATCTGGTGCCATATGGCGAGTATCTAGCCTTGCGCTGGTTGCTGGAGCCGCTCGGGGCAACGCGGCTGGTCGCGGGTACGATCGATTTCTGGCCAGGGCCGGGGCCGGCAACGCTTGATCTGGGCCTGTATGGCCGCGCGGGCATCCAGATTTGCTACGAAATAGTGTTCTCGGGGCAGGTTACGGATCGGGACGAGCGACCGGATTACATTTTTAATCCCTCCAATGATGGCTGGTTCGGGCTTTGGGGGCCTCCCCAGCACTTTGCGCAAGCACGTATGCGGGCAATAGAGGAAGGGCTGCCGGTTATCCGCTCAACCACCACTGGCATCAGCGGGGTGATCGATGCGGACGGCATCGTCCGTGCGTCTCTGGGCTCACGAAAAATGGATGCGCTGCACGGGTTCATCCCACCAGCAAAGCAGCCGACACTCTTCAGCCGGCTGGGCAACGTACTGGCCCTTTTATGGGCCGGATTTTTTCTCGCTTTGTCGTTGGTTGCCATGCGCCGGAGGCGCGGCTAGGACACGCGAAGCAGACATAAAGTTATCTTTATATCCACCGGATCGAATTGACGGCGAGGGACGATGCGCAGCGACTACCTTTTCACTTCCGAAAGCGTTTCCGAAGGCCATCCGGACAAAGTTTCAGACCAGATTTCCGACGCCATTGTCGATCTGTTCCTGTCGAAAGATCCTGAAGCGCGCGTGGCCTGCGAAACCCTGACTACCACCCAGAGAGTTGTGCTGGCCGGCGAGATTCGCGGCCAAGGCATCATGGACACTGATGGCAATTGGGCTCCGGGGATCGAAGCCGAAATTGAACGGACTGTCCGCGATACCGTGAGGGATATCGGATATGCGCAAGACGGTTTCCATTGGGAAACGCTGACTTTCGAGAACCACCTGCACGGCCAGAGCGCGCATATCGCGCAGGGTGTCGATGCCAGCGGCAATAAGGATGAAGGCGCAGGCGACCAGGGCATCATGTTCGGCTTTGCATGCGACGAAACGCCTGACCTGATGCCCGCAACTATTGATTACAGCCACAAGATCCTGCACCGGCTCGCCAAGGATCGGCATTCGGGCGCAGCCCCGTTCCTGGAACCTGACAGCAAGAGCCAAGTAACCCTGCGCTATGTTGACGGGAAACCAGTGGCCTGCACTGCGGTAGTCGTAAGCACCCAACATGCGGCCGGATATGATAACGGCGAGAAGGAAGCCGAACTGCACGCCTATGTGAAAGGCGTGGTGGCGGAGATTTTGCCCGAAGGTTTCCTGTCCGGCGACACCGTATGGCATATCAACCCCACAGGTACCTTTGAAATCGGTGGCCCCGATGGCGATGCCGGGCTGACCGGCCGCAAGATTATCGTTGATACCTATGGGGGCGCTTCGCCCCATGGCGGCGGCGCATTCAGTGGCAAGGACCCGACCAAGGTCGATCGCTCGGCGGCGTATATTACGCGCTACCTCGCCAAGAACATCGTCGCTGCTGGGCTTGCCACGCGCTGCACCATCCAGTTGGCCTATGCGATCGGTGTGTCGCGCCCGCTTTCGCTTTATGTCGACACGCATGGCACCGGCACGGTGGATGACAACACGCTGGAGCAGGCCATCAAGAGTATCGACCAACTGGGCGGCCTGACGCCGCGCGGGATCCGTACCCATCTGGGTCTGAACAAGCCGATTTATCGCAAGAGTGCGGCCTATGGGCATTTCGGGCGGACTGCCCGGGGTGATTATTTCCCGTGGGAGCGGACCGATCTGATCGAGGACATTAAAGCCGCGTTGGGCTGACGCCAAAACCCGTCAGGACAGATCGCGGGCTGTTGCGTTGTGCGGTTTAGCCTTGCTCTTGATCGGCGCCATGCGCTGGCGACGGGAGATCCAGTGCCAGCTCGGCATCCGAGAAGGAAAACGGGCTCCGCACAGCCGGAAGCGCACCCACGTCGACTTTGAGCTTGCGCGCGATTACCTGCGGATCGGCAAAGACCTCGTCCAGATTGTTGATTGACCCGGCGGGAACACCGTGTCGCTGGCAGGTGTCCAGCAAGTCTGCCTTGCGCCATTTCGCAGTCGCTTCGGCAATCTCCGCGTCCAGCAATTGGGCGTTTTCGACGCGGCCCGCATTGCTGACGAAGCGAGGGTCTTCTGCCAGCTCAGGACGGCCAAGCATGTCGACCAACCGTCGGAACAAGCGATCATTGGCGGGGGCAAGAATGACATGGCCGTCGCTGGTGGCAAATACCCCATAGGGCGCGACTTGCGCGTGGGCGTTGCCCATCCTGGGCGGGTTTTCGCCCGTCGCGAAATGATAGGTCGCCTGGTTCGACAGCAGGGCCACGGAACAATCGAGCAGGGCCATATCGATATGCTGGCCCTTGCCGGTTCTCTCACGCATCAGTAGGGCGGCCTGGATTGCATTGGCCGACCAGACACCGGTCGACAGATCCGAGATTGAAATCCCCATTTTCACCGGCACCCGGTCCGGCTCCCCGGTCAGCGACATAAAGCCACTCATCCCCTGGACAACGAAATCATACCCTGACTCGTGGGCGCGTGGCCCGTCTTGTCCGAAGCCGGTGATGGAACAATAGACGAGCCGCGGGTGATTGGCCGCGAGGCTGGCAAAATCGAGCGCGAACTTGCAAAGTGCGCCAGTCTTGAAATTCTCGATGACGACATCGGCATCGGCGATCAGCGATTTGACTCGATCAAGGTCTGCGGCGTTTCGGAAATCGGCGACTATCGAACGCTTACCCCGATTGCAGGCGTGGTAATAGGCTGCCTCGCGTGATCCATCCTCACGTTCGACCCAAGGCGGGCCCCAGAGCCTGGTGCCATCGCCTTCGGGGCTTTCTACCTTAATGACATCGGCCCCGAGATCAGCGAGGATCTGGCCCGCAAAAGGGCCGGCGAGCACCCGAGCCAGTTCCAGTACCTTGAGCCCCGCCAGCGGACTGTTCGGGTTGCGGGGCTGGTCGAACCACATGGGATCGCTCAGCCGAGTGCGACGTCGAATTGCGCAGTCGTCTTGGCCGACACTTCCTCGACTGTAACGCCAGGGGCCAATTCGATCAGCCGGAACGGGCTGTCATGGTCCACACGGTGGAACACGCCCAAATTGGTGATGATCATATCGACCACATTGGTACCGGTCAGCGGCAGGGTGCATTGCGGGATAAATTTGGGGTCACCGGCCTTGGAATTGTGATCCATCACGACAATGATCTTCTTCACTCCGGCGACCAAGTCCATGGCGCCGCCCATACCCTTGATCATCTTGCCTGGGATCATCCAGTTGGCGATGTCGCCGTTTTCCGCGACTTCCATCGCGCCCAAAACGGTCAGGTCGATATGGCCCCCGCGGATCATGCCAAAACTTGTGGCGCTGTCGAAATAGGCGCTGTTGTCGAGCTCGCTGATCGTCTGTTTGCCGGCATTGATGAGGTCGGGATCGACTTCGTCATCAAAGGGAAAGGGGCCGATGCCGAGCATCCCGTTCTCGCTTTGCAGGGTTACATGCATGCCGTCAGGAATGTGGTTTGCCACCAGGGTCGGGATGCCGATTCCCAGATTGACGTAATAGCCATCCTGTAATTCCTGCGCGGCGCGTGCTGCCATTTCATCGCGGGTCCAGCTCATTCACTTTGTCCTTCGTTGGGATCGGGGCGGCTCTGGACCGGGGCCAGGAACCATCCCTTGCCGAGCATGGCGTCAAGGCCAATCGCTGCATCGGGGTTTTTCAAATAGTCGAACAATTCGTCAAAATCGCTGCGCTCGTCGCCTAGCATCGCGATCAGGCATCGCTCCTTGGCGGCCTCCTCGCGGCGCGTTTGCTTGCGATCATCACTATAGCGCAGCAGCAGAATTTGATCCTTGCCAACGGGATCGAGGCCTGTGGTCCGCAGCCAGTTCTTGACATCGCCAGCGCGATCTGCGGTCAGGCCCGAACTCCAGAAGATGGCGACATCCTGATCGCGCAATTGTGAAAGCGCGCTGGCAAGGGCCGGTTTCGATGCCAGCTGGTCAGGATCAAATAAGCCTTGCGAGGGATCGAGATCAATCATTACCGCATTGCCAAGAAACCGGCATGGCGCACGACGGGCCACCAACAGGCCCGGCTCTGCCAGCAGAGCAGACTCGCGCAGCTTGTCCTTCAAGGGGTCCCGCGCGGCGAGTTCCGAGGCATAGGCCGCAAAAGCCGCATATGTGGCTGCGTCTTTCGATACTGTAGCCCGTCCGGTTGTTGGCGGGGGAAGAGCTGTAAGTTTCGTTGCGACCGCTACCGCTGTTTCCTGCCGCCCCTCGATTTGCGCGAGCGCCAACTGCGATGTCGGTAGAAGCTCTGCTGCTTCACCTTTGGTCTGTTCTTGCCCGGCCGAACCGTCATTACTGGCCATGGCAGGCCCAGGTTCTACGGACACGGGATCGGCCGCGCGATTGGCTTCACCACCGCGCGTCGAACCGATCATCCCAGCCCCTGCCGCGACCGGGATAAGCGCAGCGACACAGCCCGAGAGCGAGAGGCCCGCGGCTATCAGCAAGAAAAGGGAGGCTTTGGTTTTCAACGGATTTGCACCGGCCTATGCCGTCTCGCGTTCGCGGGTGGTGCGGAATTCGATCTGTTTGTCGTAGGGGGCCCCGACAATCATACGCTGGACGAACACGCCCGGCAGATGAATGCAGTCTGGGTCGAGCGACCCTGTCGGTACGATTTCCTCAACCTCGACCACGCATGTTTTGCCGCAAGTGGCAGCAGGCACGTTGAAGTTCCTGGCGGTCTTGCGAAAGATAACATTGCCCGTCTCGTCAGCCTTCCAGGCCTTCACGATGGCAAGATCGGCGAATATACCGCGCTCGAGGATGTAGTCCTCGCCATCAAATTGCTTCACTTCCTTGCCGTCGGCGACCTGGGTGCCGACGCCCGTCTTGGTGTAAAAGCCGGGTATGCCGGCGCCGCCGGCCCGCATCCGCTCGGCAAGCGTGCCCTGCGGGCAGAATTCAACTTCGAGCTCGCCCGCCAGGAATTGCCGCTCGAATTCCTTGTTCTCGCCAACATAGGAACTGATCATCTTGGCAACCTGCTTGGTACGCAGAAGCTTGCCGATCCCCTCATTGTCGATGCCTGCATTGTTGCTGGCGAAGGTAAGGCCCTTTACACCGCTGTCGCGGATCGCATCGAGCAGGCGTTCAGGGATGCCGCACAGGCCAAAGCCTCCGCTCGCGATCAGGAGGTTGTCGGAAAGCAGCCCGTCCAGGGCACTCGCGGCATCGGGATAGAGCTTCTGCATCGGTTCCTCATCGAATGGGTATGCAATTTGATCGCGGCATAGCGTCAAGCTCGCGCACTGTCATCCGCCCATCGAACGGCGCTGGGTGGCCGTTGGTCGACCCGAACTTGTTCGGCAGAACCTGCAATCCCTATGCTGTTACAACGCAGAAGACAGGAGGGAGTACGCATGAAGGGCATTTTGAGCATTGCAGTCATGGTGGGGCTGGCAACCGGATCGCCATTGGTTGCGCAAACACAGGAAGCGGACGCGGCGGTCGCCAGCGAAAGCAGGACCGAGGCTGACAGGGCTCTGGACGAGAGCCGACAACCGGCGGATGTACTTCGCTTTGCAGGCATTCGCGAAGGCGACCGAGTAGCGGATTTCATGGCAGGCGGTGGGTATTATACCGCCTTGATCGCCGATATCGTGGGCAAGGATGGACTGGTCTATGCCATCAACCCGACTGGTTTCCATGATGCAGCGGCGTGGAAACAGCGGATGGCGGCCCATTCCAACATCCGGCCCATCGTGACCGAGCCGCGAGGGATGCAGCTGGCTCCCCAGAGCGTTGATACGATCTTCACGCATCTGGTATTCCATGACTTGTACTGGGAGTCCGAGCGATTCAATTTTCCGCGCCTTGACGAGAAATTCATGCTCGCGAACTTCTTCGCAGCAGTGAAGTCGGGCGGAACGGTAATTGTGATTGATCACACCGGGCCCGCCGGAGACACGCGAAAAGTCACTGCCGACCTTCATCGCATCGCGCCAGCTACCGTTGTGAGCGCTATGCAGGAGGCTGGTTTTCGACTGATTGATCAATCCGATATGCTGCAGCGCACCAATGACGATCAGTCCAAGAACGTGTTCGACGAGTCGGTACGAGGCAAGACGGACAGGTTTATATTGAAATTTCAGAAGCCTGCTTGAGGAAGAGGTTCTCTAGTTGCGTATTTTGCAACCATCCTGTCTCTTTTCGCACTTGCACAATATTGACCCGATCAGCATATCGGGCGGGCCTTTCAGGCATCCTCTCCCAAACTTTTCAGCCCGGTTGGTTCTCCAGCCGGGCTTTTTTCTTGCCTGCCGCAACCGTCGAATCCCGCGGGCAAGGAACCGGGTTCTAGCCTCCATCATTTGCATGATAGCGCTGGGCTTCCTAGCTAGGCGCATCAAGACGATGCCAAACTGAGATGAGGAGCCCGGACTAATGGCCGATGCGGACGCTGCGGTAGAAGAAAAGAAAGTCCGGTTGCAGGTTGCAGCAGCCCGTCAGGAAGAAAGCGGACAAGGCATCGCCCGCATGCCGCGATCAGCGTTCCAGACGCTCGGCATTACTGAAGGCGATGTTGTCGAAATCGAAGGCAAGCGAAAGACCGCCGCGATTGCCATGGCTGCCTATGATGAAGACCAGGCACTGGATGTGGTCCGGCTGGATGGTCTCCAGCGCGGCAATGCAGAGGCCGGATCGGGGGAGCACGTAAAGATCACATCCGCTGAATCGCGTGCCGCAACCCGCGTAGTGTTCGCTCCGGCCAGTCGCGAAATGCGGCTGCAGGGGCCAACCCAGGCGCTACAAAAGAACTTCTTCCGCAAGCCTCTTGTTGCCGGCGATCTTGTCGCGACTACAGGCCAACAGCCGGTCCAGAACATGCCGCCCGAAGTCCGGCGGATGTTCAACGCGCCAGCTTATGCTCTGACACAAATCAGGCTGAGTGTCGTTTCCACCGTGCCCAAGGGTATCGTTCATATTGACGAGAATACCGAAGTGGAGTTGCGGACCGAGTTTGAAAAGCCGCGCGATGCCCGCGCGGTCGTCAACTATGACGACGTCGGCGGAATCGACGATACCATCCAGCAATTGCGCGAAATGGTCGAGCTTCCGCTGCGCTATCCCGAACTTTTCACCCGCCTGGGGGTCGATCCGCCCAAAGGCGTATTGCTGCATGGCCCGCCCGGAACGGGGAAGACACGACTGGCACAAGCTGTTGCCAACGAAAGCGACGCGGATTTCTCGATCATCAACGGGCCCGAGATCATGGGATCGGGCTATGGCGAGAGCGAAAAGGCCCTGCGCGAAGTCTTCGAGAATGCGGCCAAGAATTCCCCTGCAATCATCTTCATCGACGAGATCGATTCCATCGCCCCCAAGCGTGACAGGGTGCCCGGCGAGGCTGAAAAGCGGCTGGTAGCCCAGCTGCTGACTCTGATGGACGGGCTGGAAGCCCGCGCCAATGTGGTCGTCATAGCCGCCACCAACCGTCCTGATGCAATTGACGAAGCATTGCGGCGTCCGGGCCGGTTCGATCGGGAAATCGTGATTGGCGTTCCCGACGAGAATGGCCGGCGGGAAATCCTTGCCATCCACACGCGCGGCATGCCGCTGGGTGATCGGGTCGATCTCAAGGAGCTAGCGCGGATGACCTACGGCTTTGTCGGTGCAGACATTGCTGCCCTTGCGCGAGAAGCTGCCATCGATGCCGTGCGGCGGATCATGCCCAAAATCGACCTGGATGAGCGGGAAGTCCCGCAAGAGGTTCTGGACGATCTGTGCGTCACCCGGGAAGACTTCCTTTCGGCACTCAAGCGTATCCAGCCTTCCGCCATGCGCGAAGTGATGGTCCAGATGCCCAATGTCTCGTGGGATGATATTGGCGGAGTCGAGGATGCTATTGGCAAGCTCAAGGAAGGCATCGAGCTGCCGCTGAAGAACCAGGAAGCTTTCCGGCGACTGGGTATCAGGCCAGCCAAGGGTTTTCTGCTTTACGGGCCGCCGGGCACTGGCAAGACGCTTCTTGCCAAGGCGGTCGCCAAAGAGGCCGAAGCCAATTTCATATCGATGAAAAGCTCGGATTTGCTGAGCAAATGGTATGGCGAAAGCGAGCAGCAGATCGCCAAGATGTTCCAGCGCGCCCGCGCGGTTGCGCCGTGCGTGGTATTCATCGACGAGATCGATAGCCTCGTGCCCGCCCGTGGCAGCGGACAAGGCGAACCGCAGGTCACTGGCAGGGTGGTGAATACCATCCTGGCAGAGATGGACGGACTGGAAGAAATGCAGTCCATCGTCGTGATTGGTGCCACCAATCGCCCCGCTCTGATCGATCCCGCACTGCTGCGACCGGGCCGATTTGACGAGCTGGTCTATGTCGGAACGCCTGACAAAAAGGGGCGTGAACAGATCCTCGGCATTCACACCGATAAGATGCCGTTGGCCGATGATGTCGATCTGGCCAAAATTGCCGGGAAAACGGCCCGCTTTACTGGAGCTGACCTGGAAGATGTGGTGCGCCGTGCAGGCCTCAACGCCCTCCACCGTGTCGGACCGGATGTGCAGGATGTGACCTCGGGGGACTTTGAAGAAGCGCTCAAAGACTCACGCGCGTCGGTGACATCCAAGATGGAGGCAGAATATCGCAAAATGCGCGGCGAGCTGAAGAAGCGTGCAGCGCAAGTGCAGCCAATCGGCTTTTTGCATGAAGGAATGGTTGAATCGACCCGTGCCAAGAAGCACGGCGAGGTCGAGGATTAGGTCGAAGCGCGATCGTTGGCGGACTCGACTTCCAGCCGGTGGCGGATCAGCGCTTCCGGTTGGGTTTCACGCAGCCACTTGATCATATGCTCGCGCAAGGCGCAGCGCAGGGCCCATAGATCGCCGATGGTGCCCGCGCTCACTGAAAGGCGCAACTCGACGCTCTCCGGATGGGCTTCGGTCATCAGCAATACAGCGGTGCGCTTGTCCCACAATTCATGCGCATGAACGAAGCGCTCGAACTCTGCCCGGATCGGGTCGAGGTCTGTTATCGGATCAAGATGCAAATAGACCGGGCCAGTCAGCATTTCGTTGCGACGAGACCAATTCTCGAAACTCTCATCAAGGAAGCGGCTGGTGGGCACGATAATCACCCGCTCGTCCCAGGTGCGTACTGTTATGAAGCTCATGCGGATTTCTTCGATTCGACCGGTGTGCCCGTCCACCACTACCAGATCGCCAATCCGCAGCGGCTCGGTCAGCGCAATTTGCAGGCCAGCGATCAGGGATTTGAGCGCCGGTTGCGCAGCCGCACCAATCGCCAATGCTGCCAGGCCAGCAGATGCCAGCATAGTAGTGCCGATGGATCTCACTGACGGAATGGAGAACAGCATGAGGCCGATCGTGATTAGAATGATCGCCAGGGTTGCAATCCGTGACAGCACGGCAACCCGGGTCTTGCGCGAACGCAGCGCGACAGGGTCACCCGATGCCTCCACTTGCACCTGCAAGGCAGCCGTCAGTGCGCGCACCATATTGTACGCAATCCAGCCGAGGAGAGCGGGCCTCAGGAACTGGGCGAACGGTTCCCACAGCAGGCCAAGCGCGTCATCGACTTGAGCGGCGAGTGTCACGCCGATGGCAATGAAAGACCACTTGATCGGCTGGCGAATCCGCTGGATCAGGATATCGTCTGCCACGCTTTCAGACATGTGCGTGATCTTGCTCACCGCCTTGAAGACAAGGCGATAGGCGACATAAGACAATGCGACCGCAATCACGACGACCAGCAGGGATACCGCCCCTTCGGCCAGCACCAGATGCCAGTCGATATCAAAGTTTGCGGGATTCAAGTCATCGAACATGCTGCGAGCGGTATGGGGTCTGCTGCGTGAATGCAATACGACAGCAAGGTCACCCCGATCAGGTGCTAGTGAGCCGCATCCCAGCTTGGCCCCGTCCCGATCTCGATGCCAAGCGGCACGGACAAATCGACAGCAGGGAGGGCTGCGTCCGCCATGACCCGCTCGATAACAGGGCTTGCGCTGGCAACATCACTTTCGGGCAGCTCGAACACCAGCTCATCATGTACTTGCAAGAGCATCTGCACGTGGCCGAGGCCCGCATCTTCCAGCGCGGGCATCATCCGAACCATTGCGCGCTTGATGATATCCGCGCTGGTTCCTTGGATCGGGGCGTTGATGGCAGCGCGTTCGCTTCCCTGCCGCTCTGCCTGATTCTTGGAGTCGATCCGCGGGAACCATGTTTTCCGCCCGAACAGCGTTTCAGAATAGCCACGCTCGCGGACTGACTCGAGTGTTTCGGCGATGTAACGCTGGATGCCGGGGAAGCGCTGGAAATAGCGATCAATCATGGCTTGCGCCTCGTCTGGTTCCACCCCGAGGCGTCCGGCAAGCCCCCATCGTGAAATTCCGTAGAGAATGGCGAAATTGATCGTCTTGGCCTGCGCACGCGTATCACGATCAACCGCACCATACATTTCCTGCGCTGTGCGATTGTGGATGTCCTCGCCTTTGGCGAAGGCATCCTTCAGAGTATCGACATCCGCCATGTGGGCAGCCAGCCGCAATTCAATCTGGGAATAGTCTGCTGCCAGCAGGACATTGCCGTCTTCGGGCACGAAAGCTTCCCGGATTTGCCTGCCAATTGGGGTGCGGATCGGGATGTTCTGCAAGTTTGGATCGGTAGATGAGAGGCGCCCTGTCTGGGCCCCGACCAAGCTATAACTGGTGTGGACCCGTCCGGTATGTGGGTTGATCGCTTGTTGGAGAGCGTCGGTATAGGTCGATTTGAGCTTCGTCAGCTGACGCCACTCGAGCACCTTGTCGGCAATGTCGGCGCCCTGGCCGGATAGCTTTTCAAGTACGGCCTGATCGGTGGAGAACTGTCCGCTCTTGCCCTTCCTGCCACCCTTGTAGCCAAGCTTGTCGAACAGGATATCGCCGAGCTGTTTTGGGCTGCCGACCGTGAATTCCTCGCCGGCCAGCTCGTGGATTTGCTGTTCCAACCGGGCTGTTTCGGTGGCGAACTCTTCCGACAGGCGGGCGAGCCGGGTCCGGTCAACCTTGATCCCGTTGCGCTCCATCATTGCGACTACGGGTACCAGCGGCCGGTCGACACGCTCATAAACTCTCGAGCCTCCCTCGATGGCAAGGCGTGGCTTCAGATGTTGGTGCAGGCGCCATGTTACATCGGCATCTTCAGCGGCGTATTCGGTCGCTTTGTCCAGCGGCACTTCGCCGAAGGGTATTTGTTTCTTGCCGGTGCCGCATATTTCTTTGAAGGTCAGCGGCGTGTGGCCGAGATGGCGTTCGCTCAGCTCATCCATGCCATGGCCTCCCCCGATCCCGTCTTGTCCGCGACCGGCATCAAGATCGAAGCTGATGATCATCGTATCGTCTATGGGCGCTACGTTGATACCGTAGCGGGACAGGACATTGAGATCATATTTGATGTTCTGGCCGATCTTGAGAACCGCGTCGCTTTCGAGCAGCGGTTTCAAGGCTGCGAGTGCCTCATCAAATCCCACTTGCTCCGGCTTTTCCGCGAACATGTCACTGCCGCCATGAGCCAGGGGAATGTAGCAGGCATGGTTAGGCCCGGTCGCCAGGCTAACGCCCACCAAATCCGCCTGCATGGCATCAAGCGCACTTGTTTCGGTATCGACTGCGATCTCGCGCGCTTGCTCACACTGGGTAATCCAATGTTCCAACCGCTCCATTGTTTGCACGGTTTCATACGCGCTGCGATCAATTGCGGGGAATTCGGGCAGGGGCTGACGATTGCCTTCGGGGCTGGCATCGGCCCCGTGCGTGTCTGCTTTGGCAGGATTGAGCTCATTTGCTCGATCGGGGCTGCCGTTCCCGGCATCGAGCCGGCGCAGAAGACTGGTGAACCCATGCTTTTCGAGGAATGCCGCCAGCGGCCCGGGGGCGATTCCGTCCAGCTTCATATCGTCAATGGCGATCGGTAGCGGGCAATCCTCTTTGAGAGTCACGAGAATCCGGCTCAATTCGGCGTCGGCACGATGCTCGAGCAGCCTTTCCTTGAGCTTGCTCTTCTTCATCTCGGGCGCCGCATCGAGTGCCGATGTGAGGGAGCCGTGTTCCTGGATCAGCTTGGTCGCAGTCTTGGGACCGACACCGAAAATGCCGGGAATGTTGTCGACGGAATCGCCCATCAAGGCGAGAACGTCGCCTACCAGGTCGGGACCGACTCCAAATTTTTCCTCCACCTCGGAAACGCCGATCCGCGCGTTCTTCATGGTATCAAGCATGTCGATCGCGCCATGGCCGTCACCACCCGGCCCAACCAGTTGCATCAGGTCCTTGTCGGACGAAACGATCGTAACATCCCAGCCCTTGGCAGCGGCGGCGCGCGCATAGGATGCGATCATGTCATCGGCCTCGACATTCTCTTCCTCGATCATCGGCAGCGAAAACGCGCGCGTCGCGTCACGGATGAGCGGGAATTGTGGCACCAGATCCTCGGGGGGCGGAGGACGATTGGCCTTGTACTGGTCGTAGATCTCGTTGCGGAATGAATGGCTCGATTTGTCGAGCACGACCGCGAGGTGAGTCGGCCCGTCGGCCTTGTCGAGATCGTCGGCCAACTTCCACAACATCGTGGTGTACCCGTAAACCGCTCCGACCGGCGTGCCTTCGGGATCTGTCAGAGGGGGAAGACGGTGATATGCGCGGAAGATGTAGGCGGAACCGTCTACGAGATAGAGATGCTGTTTATCGGCCATAACGCACTGCTAGCAGTGTCGCGGTGGTGCAGCGAGGGCCGGAGCCGAAATTTATGTGGCCAGAAAATGGCAGAATTCGGGCAATCTGCGGTAAAATAAGGCAGAAATATGGCAAAATGTGGCAAAAGGGCTTGCTACGCCACAATCCGGCCATTATTTAGGGCGCAGAAGCCATCCTATGGGGGAGGTTTCACCGCACCGGCATAAGCCGGAGACGGAAATCCACTCGCTAGAGTAAGGAATTGTTTATTATGCGTAAGATCGTTCTCGCTGCTGCCGCTGCTGGCGCCGCTCTGACCCTGGCTGCTTGCTCGGAAGCTACCGAAGAAGCTGCAACCGAAGCTGCCGATTCGGCAATGGCTGACGCTGAGTCGGTTGCCGAAGACGCAACTGCGACCGCTGAAGGCGCCATGGAAGACGGCGCTGCTGCTGTTGAAGGCGCTGCCGACGCGACTGCTGAAGCTGCTGGCGACGCTGCCAACGCTGTTGCTGGCGAAGCTGAAGAAGCTGCTGCCGACGCCGAAGCTGCTACCGAGTAAGCTTTCCGCTTAGTCGAAACGAAGAGGGCGGTGCCATGCGGCGCCGCCCTTTTTGTATGTACCGCATGATGGGAAGCCGAGGGCGCAACCCGCGCGCCTTTAGTCTCCGCCGTAATCTGCCGTGGCGTACTGGCGGCGCGGACTGGCGCGATAGCCATCGTAAAGCGCCCGCGCGATCGAAGCGATTTTCGCCTCCCGATTGCGCCGTGTTCCCTGCCCTGTAACGTAGATCGCCACAGCAAAGGCGCGCCCGTCCGGTGTACGGATGATGCCGATATCGCTCGATGTGTTGTTGAGCGAACCCGTCTTGTGCAGAACTTCCGCCTCGCCCGGTATCATGGCCGGAATGCGCCGTTTGCCCGTCCGGGTGCGGCTCATCGCACCCATCAGAACGCGCCTACTCTCGCGTGACAAGAACTTGCCCTGATAGAGCCCGGCGAGCAAATCGACCATGGCTCGAGGAGTCGCGCTGTCACGGCGGTCGATATAAGAAACCGGGTCATACTCGCCATCATCGCGAACCAGAGTCGCAATATCACGGTCGATGCTGAATTCGCGGATGCCATTGCGGCGCGCCCAGCCATTGACAGCGTTGGGGCCGCCAACGACTTTCAGCAGCGCATCAGTTGCCGGATTGCTCGACCGCGTGATCATGATTTCGATCAGGTCGATGGCGGGCATGTAGTTGCCCTTGCGAACCGGAGCAGCACGGCTCGAATATTTCTTGGAGCGGATCGGAATCATCAGCGGAAATTCGCTGGTCAGGCTCCAACGACCCTGCTCGACCCCCTCGAGGAAAGTCGCGGCGACGGCGATCTTGCTCGTGCTTGCCATTGGGAAGCGCTGGTTGCCGAGAATCGAGATCTGTTCCCCGCTCGACAAGTCGACGGCGGCGACGCCGATCCTGCCTTTGGACCCATCCGCAAGCTGCGCGATGCGGCGCTCGAACGACGTTTCGTAGCGCGCCTCGAAGCTTTGCGGTGCACGGACTTGCGTGCCGAAGGTGCGATCAAACGCAGCCTCCAAGTCGTTGCTTTGCGCAACTGCAGGGCTCGCAGTCAGCCCGGCAAAGAGGGCTGCGGAAGCTGCGGCAAGGCGGAAAAAGCGAGACGTCATGCGGGTACCCTTAGCCAGTGCATGGTTTGCATTCGATTAATGGGCCGCTGCCACAACGGTGCAAGCGCTCCGTGTAAATACGGAGCAGTTGCAAGACAGATGATTCCAAAAATACGATCAATTGAGCCGCAGCTTCGCAACGAAGTCACGCATTGGCGATGATTTTCGCGATCTGCTCCAACGATTCGCTCGTCACGGTCTTGTCGAGCTCGCCAATCAGCCGCCGTTCGAGTTCGGCGTGATAGTGATTGCGCATTTCACCAAGCGACTTGGGATCGGCTACAATCAGAATATCCTCCAGATCACCTTCGATAGCCTTCCCGTTCAACCATTCGGCTACGGCGGCACCATGCGCGAGTTCGTCCAGCTGGGTGCGCCCCAGTTTCTGGCCGACATCATCCTGGTGGCGCACCCCGGCGCTGAAATTTGATGGATCCAGGACCGGTTCTTCGATCACCGTCAGCTTCGGTTCGAAGGGCTTTCCTGTGTTCTGCATCAGGATGAATCGCTCGCCATCAACAATAGCGACATGGGCATTGTGCGGACATTTCATGAATTCTTGCTCCTTTGCATGCCCACTCAATGCACGAGCTAGCAAAATGTTGCGCTTGTCGCACAGGAGCAGTGCTGCAAAGCTGTTCGGCAATGGGAGAGAACATAGAGATTCGCGAATTGCAGGCCGGCCTGGCCCACGCTCTTGCGCGCAAGGGTAGGGGGCAACCCGAGAACCTCCAACGGCTCACCGGTGGTGCGACAATGGAAAGCTGGCGCTTCGAAGTCGGGCGGGAGCGGTTTGTTCTGCGCCGCGCGCCCAGCCTCGCTTTCATGGAAGGCAGGCCCTTCGGTCATGATGTCGAGGCCGCAGTGATACGGGCAGCCCATGCTGCGGGGGTCACTGCACCCGAGGTTGTGGCGGAACTGGACCCGGAAGACGGGATTGGCAGCGGCTTTGTTATGCGGGCCTTGCCGGGCACTCCCGATCCGCGCGCAATCCTTGCGATGGAGGAGCCGGACCAGTTACTGCGCGAGGCGGCGGGCGACCTGGCGCGTATCCATTCGCTGGACCCTGCCGATTTGCCCGACGCCATTCCCACCCTTGATTACTCGGAAGGAGTGGCAGGCCTCCGCGCGCAATTCGACGAAGCAGGAGGCGATAGGCCGATTATCGCGCTGGGCCTGAAATGGCTGGAAGACAATGTGCCAGAGCCGGTGACGCCGGTGCTGAATCACGGCGACTATCGGCTGGGTAATATCCTGGCAGAGAATAGCCATCTGACCGGAGTTCTGGACTGGGAGCTGGTCCATTTCGGCGATCCGCATGAGGATCTGGCATTTGGCTGTATGACGGTCTGGCGCTTCAGTCGGCACGATCGCCCGGCGATGGGCCTGGGCCCGCTCGATGCCTATTTCGCAGCATATGAAGAGGCTGGCGGAGTGGCGGTTGACCCTGCACGGTTCCGCTTCTGGACGATCTATCGCACCGTCTGGTGGGCGCTTGGCTGTATCCGCATGGCGGACTTCTGGCGAAGAGGAGAAGACCGGATGCTAGAGCGTGTGGTCATTTCCCGGCGCACGAGCGAGAACGAACTCGATCTGCTGCTCCTTCTGGAGGAGGATGCTCCCGCCAAGGAGCGGGCCCAGCCATTGTTACCTGCGGTGGAAATACCCGTACTAGCAGGCGAAGCGAGTGCGGGCGAGCTTGCCATGGCGGTTTCCGAATGGCTCGCCACGCTCAAGGGCCAAATGGAGGGGCATGACCGTTTCCAGCTTGCCGTGGCGCGCAATGCGCTGGGCATGATTGCCCGGGGAGACGATCCCCGGCTTGAGGCACGCGATGCTGCGTTGTCCGAAGCCTTGCTTGCAGGCGTGAAGGATCTGGCATCGCCCGGCTTGCTTGCCAGCCTCCGCCGCAGCGCGCTCGACAAGCTGGCGGCAGACATACCAAAATATCCCGCGCTCGCAGATGCCCGCGCCAAATGGACTGGAGAGAACTGATGGATTTCACAATCCCGCAAGAGCTGGAAGACTATTACGCCGAGCTTGAGAGGTTCATCGAAAGTGACATCACCCCGCTTGAACAGCAAGACGACAATATTCGGTTCTTCGACCATCGCCGCGAATATGCGCGCACGGACTTTGAAGCTGGCGGCCTCCCGCGCGAGGAGTGGGAGGATCTTCTTGTCGAGGCGAAGCGGCGGGCAGACAAGGCCGGCCATTGGCGCTTTTCCGCACCGAAGAAATATGGCGGCCAGGATGGATCCAACTTGTGGATGGCCGTGATCCGCGATCGCTTTGCCCAGCGAGGCCTCGGGCTGCACAATGACTTGCAGAACGAGCACAGCATCGTCGGCAATTTCCCCTTCGTCGAAATGTTCGAACAGTGGGGGACAGAGGAACAGAAGCAGGAATTCATCCTTGGCGGGTTCGAAGGGACACGGCGGGTCGCCTTCGGCCTGACCGAGCCCGATCACGGGAGCGATGCGACCCATATGGAAACGCGCGCAGTCAAGGAAACGCGCAACGGCACGCCGGGCTACCGGATCGATGGCGAGAAGATGTGGATCACCGGCATGCATGTCGCGACCCATTGCGCCATGTTTGCCCGGACCGAGGGAGAGGATGGCAATGCGCGTGGGATTACCTGCTTGCTCGTTCCTAACCCGGCCGACGGTCTGGAAATTGAAGAGTGGATGTGGACTTTCAACATGCCCACCGATCACCCACGTCTTTCGGTCAAGGACGTCTGGGTGCCCGAAAGCGCCATCTTGGGCAAGGAGGGCCTAGGCCTCGCGCTGGCGCAAAGCTTCGTCCACCAGAACCGTATCCGGCAAGCGGCGAGTTCCCTCGGTGCGGCGCAATTCTGCGTCGAAGAAAGCGTGAAATATGCCCGCGAGCGCAAGCCGTTCGGGCAGGAGCTGGCGCGCAACCAGGCAATTCAGTTCCCGTTGGTCGAGCTGGCGACCCAGTGCGAAATGCTTCGCCTGCTGATCTACAAGACGGCGTGGGAAATGGACAATATGCCGCATGAGGAGATCGAGAAGACCATCTCCGACAAGGTTAGTATGTGTAACTACTGGGCGAACCGGCTGGTATGCGAGGCAGCGGACCGCGCGATGCAGGTGCATGGGGGGATCGGTTATTCACGGCACAAACCGTTCGAGCATATTTACCGCCATCACCGCCGCTACCGGATCACGGAAGGCGCGGAAGAAATCCAGATGCGCAAGGTCGGCGCGTATCTGTTCGGCTATCTCGGGCCGCGACGCGGGCAATTCACAAACGCCTAGCGCGGCGTCTGTTTGGCGCCTTGCGGAACTCCGTCGGCATTTGATCGATTGAATCCTTGATTCTTTCGCATCGTGAAGGCTCTATGCTGGCACACAAGTCAGGGGACTGAACCACATGCACACAACACTCGCTCGCGGCCTTGCGGCCTCGCTCTTGCTCGGCACTTCGAGCCTTGCCGTCGCCCAGGACGCGACCATCGTCCAGCCGGGCGCGCCCGGTCAGCCCGCACGGGTGATCACTGCAGAAGCAGCGACGAAACTGGCGGATACCAGCTACGCCCCGGCCGATGCGCAATTCATGCAAGGCATGATCGTGCACCATCAGCAAGCGGTGGCAATGTCGGCTCTGGTCAAAGGGCGCACCAACAATGAAGACATTGTCGCTCTGGCGGGCAAGATCGATGCCAGCCAGGCTGACGAGATCAAGTTCATGACCAGCTGGCTCTCCGAACGCGGCGAGCCCTTGATGATGGCAGGCATGGACCCTGATCATGTCCATCACAAGATGGCTGGCATGGCGAGCCCGGCGCAGATGGCAGCCTTGGCTGATGTCAATGGCACGGCCTTCGACACTATGTTCCTGGAACTGATGATCGCGCACCATGATGGCGCGCTCAAGATGGTCGATACCCTGCTCGACCAGCGCGGCACGGCATATGATCCGGTGATGTTCGAATTCACAAACGACATTGTGAAAGACCAGCAGTCCGAAATCGACCGGATGAATATCCTATTGGCCGAACTGTCTGCCGATCCACGCGCCACGCTGGCAGCCGGCTTCCGCGATGCGGAAGAAGCAATCAGCAATCTACGCCTGGTCACGGCGATGCCCAAGCCAACCGGCTTCTTCGATCCGGCCAATCCCGCGTCCTTGCAGCCCGAAAAGGCGAAGAAAGACGAAGAAAAGGCCGAGGAGCCTGCTGAAGGCGAGGAGGCCAAGCCCAGCTTCGCCGAGCGCGGTTCGCTGCTGAGTTTTGCCAATACCGATATGGCCTTCAGCGGGGATTTGCTGGTGGCGGGCAATTACCACGGTTTCAACGCTTACAAGTTGGGTGCGGACGGCGTGCCCAATCTTGTCAGCTCGGTGGTATGTCCGGGCGGGCAAGGTGATGTCTCGATTGTCGGCGATATCCTGATCATGAGCGTGCAGGATGCGCGCGCCCGGGTGGATTGCGGGCTTGATGGCGTACCCGACCGTGTCAGTGACGAGCGCTTCCGGGGGGTCCGGATTTTCGATATTTCTGACATCACGCGTCCGCGCCAGGTTGGGCAGGTCCAGACCTGCCGGGGCAGCCATACCCATTCGATTGTGGATGCAAATGACGAACGGATCGTGCTCTATAACTCGGGCACATCTTATGTCCGCGATGGCGAGGAACTGGCTGGCTGCGTCGGCAATGTCGCCGGTGATGACAGGACTGCTTTGTTCAGCATCGACGTGATCGAGATCCCGCTGGCTGATCCAGCGCAATCGCGCATTGTCGACAGCCCGCGGGTCTTTGCCGATCTTGAGACCGGGAATATCGCCGGCCTGTGGCGTGGTGGTGATCACGGCGAGGGAACCCAGGAAACCAACGACACCAACCAGTGCCACGACATCACAGTTTTCCCGGCGTTGAAACTGGCCGCGGGCGCATGTTCGGGCAACGGTATTATCCTCGATATTGCAGATCCGATGAAGCCGAAGCGGATCGATGATGTGACCGACAAGGGCTTTGCCTATTGGCACTCCGCCACTTTCAGCAATGATGGCACGAAAGTGCTGTTCACCGACGAATGGGGCGGGGGCGGACGTCCGCGTTGCCAGGCAGGCGATCCGATGAGTTGGGGCGCTAATGCGATCTATGAAATCGTGAACGGCAAGCTCGAATATCGCAGCCTCTACAAGCTGCCTGCCCCGCAAGGTGACAAGGAAAACTGTGTTGCGCATAATGGCTCGATCATTCCCGTGCCGGGCCGCGATATCTTCGTCCAGGCATGGTACCAGGGCGGGATCAGCGTGATCGATTTCACCGACGCGAAGAACCCGACCGAGATTGCCTATTTCGATCGTGGGCCGGTCGACAAGGATCAACTGGTCACTGGCGGATATTGGTCAGCCTATTGGTATAATGGCCGCATTTACGCGACCGAGATTACCCGCGGGCTCGACGTCTTTGCGCTGGAACCAAGCGAATTTCTGACCGCAGAAGAAATCGCAGCGGCGGAGGCGGCGCAATATGAAGGCGATCTGTTCAATCCGCAGACCCAGACCCAAGTGACCTGGCCTGACGACATCGTGGCGCGGGTCGAGGCCAGTCGCAAGGGCGGCTGAACCGCACAACTGTGAATTTCGGGATGTGCGTCAGGCGCCAACGGCCTTGCGCACATCCTGCACAAAGCCGGTCCGCCTGATTGCCTCGTAGATAGCGCGCGCCAAGGCACGCCCGGGCCAGCGCATCGGGCGACGCACCTGCAACATCAGCACGATGCGTGGCTGGCCAGTGTCGTTCCAGACTTCATGCGGGTAGGTCTCGTCGAAGACCAACCATTCTCCTTCGTGCCAATGCACTGTTCGATCAGCCACTTGCATCTCGCATCGCCCTGGCCGGTCCGGCACAACCAGCGGCAAGTGACAATTGAGCCAAGCCTTGGTCAACCCGCGATGGCGCGGGACATGTGCATTTCCGTCCATGATCGAAAAGAAGGCTACGACAAGGCGAGGGATGCCGTCCAGCAACTCGGCCGTATGTGGGCACTTGGATCGATTGGCGGCAGACTTGAACCCATACCCTTCGAAGAAGAAGCTCTTCCATTGTGGGCCATTGGCGATGCGGCGATGGTCGGGAGAAATCTTGCCGAAGTCAGGGATGTCTTCCTGCCCGTCCAGCAGCGCTTGCGCTTCGCGCTGGATCACCCGCCAACTGTGCGAAAGCGGTTGGATCGCGGGCAACGCTGCAGCTTCGACGACCGGATCGGTCGCGATAAGTGATTGGCGTGCAAACCAGGCATTTACCGGGTCACGAATGCGCTTTCCGAACCGGACCAGCACGGACTGCCTCGGCCGCACATAGGCTGTGCGTCCAGCGTCTTCGACACCCGACCCTGCTTCACCGCCGAGCCTGTCCACTCCGCGATGCATCCGCACATAGTATCAAGCTGGCGCGCTCAACCCTTGTAATTTTCCGACATTTCTCGCAGCGACTATGCGGCCTTCACGCTTTCGATCCATTGGTCCACGCGCCTTTCGAGGATGTTGAGCGGCACCGGACCACCGCCCAAGACGGTGTCGTGGAAGCCACGAATGTCGAAATCTTCGCCCAGATCCTGCTCCGCCTTGGCGCGCAATTCCTGGATGCGGATCATCCCGATCTTGTAGGCAGTCGCCTGGCCCGGCATCACGATGTAGCGGCGTACTTCCGACTTCACCGCTGCTTCGGGAATGGGTGAGTTGGCCAGAAAATAGTCGATCGCTTGCTGTTCGGTCCATCCCTTGGAGTGCAACCCGGTGTCCACCACCAAGCGGATCGCGCGCCAGATCTCGGTCGTCAGGCGGCCAAAGTCGGAATAGGGGTCCTCATAGGCTCCCATCTCCTTCGCCAGCTTCTCCGAATAGAGGCCCCAGCCTTCACCAAATGCCGGAATATATCCGCCTTGTGCGCGGAATTTGGGGATGCCGGTGAGTTCCTGCGCGATCGACAATTGCATGTGATGGCCCGGATTGCCCTCGTGATAGGCGATTACTTCCAAGGCCGGGATGGACATCGCGCGCATATCGGAAAGATGGGCGTAATAGATGCCAGGGCGTGATCCATCCGGCGTGCCGGGGCGATAATGCTGGGCGGCCCCATCCTGTTCGCGGAACGGCTCGACGCGGCGAACCTCCAGCGGCGCTTTGGGCAGGATGCCGAAGAAATCCGGAAGGCGGGTATCGATGAAAGCGAGGTGTTCCTTCGCCTGGTCGATATACATCTGTGCGCCGGCATCATTGTCCGGGAAATAAAACTGATCGTCTTCACGCATGAAGGTGAAGAAGGCATTCAAGTCCCCTTCGAAGCCGACCTGGTCCTTGATCGCGACCATTTCTTCACGAATGCGGGCCACTTCATCAAGGCCGATCTGGTGGATTTCCTCCGCCGTCAAATCGGTCGTAGTCATCGCATTGAGACGATAATTGTAAAAGTCTGCCCCGTTGGCGAGGGCGCTTACGCCCTGCGCCTCTTGATCGGTATTGGGCAAGTCTTCCTCGAACCAAGTGACGACGCGCGCATAGGCGGGTGCCATGTCATCCACAAATGCAGCGCGCGCTTCTTCGCGCAGCTCTCCGGCGCGTTCGGCCGTGATCGTGCCGTCAGCAACCAGTTTGGCGAGATGGCCTTCGCTGGCCTCCCACAAGGCCGAGGCATCGCCTTCTGCGAACGGTGCGCCGCTGGTGATCTTCTTGGATTCCGCAATCACTGCGTCATAGGAAAAGCGCGGCGGACGAGTGCCGGCCTCGGCGTTGTTCTGGGCCCGCTCAAGGAGCTGGTCCATCGCCGTGCCGATCCCGCTGACCCGCCTGATAAAGGCCTTCATATCGGCCTCACTTTCGACCTTGTGCTGGCTGATCAGGAAGCTCGGCAGCGCGGTGTGCGTGCCGTTCATCTGGTGCAGGATGTAACCCTGATCCCGGAATTCGGCGGCCTTTTCGGCCTGTTCCTTGCGGAACATCCACATGTCCCAGGAGAGCTTGGCATCATCCGACAGGGCGTCGTAGTCGAAATTGCCTTCCATCTCGGCAGCAGTTGCCTGCCACCATTCGAGCTGCTCCTGCTCGGCCGCGACACTCATGTCGTCGATCTTGTCGTAATCGGTCTTGAGCCCCAGTGCTGTTTGGCGCAGCGGACTGAACGCCAGCTCTTCCTCGAATTTGGAATCGAACCACAGATTGATGCACTCGGTCTCGCTTTCCGCAGCGCAGTCAAAGGTCGCGACCGGCGCCCCCATCTGGCCACAGGAGGCAACAGCGGTTGAAGCGAGCAAAATAGCAAGGATACGAGTCATCGGTTCAGTCCCCCAAGAATTGTTGTGGGGAGCATGGATCAGCGCCGCCGCAAAGTGAAGCCCGCCGGTGGAACCAAGTAAACAGTTGGCCGATAGGAGACGTTGATCAGAACCAGGCGCGAATGCCCGCCAGCAAGGCGAAACCGCTGGCGCCTTCCCCGGCTGCACGAGCAAAATCTGCGGTTTGCCCCAGCTTGGCTTCATATCCTACGCCGACATACGGAGCGAATTCGCGCCGAATTTCGTAGCGCAGGCGCAGGCCTGCCTCGATTTTGGTTAGTCCGGCGCCGACAGCGCGCTCGGCAATATCCTGAGCCGAAAGTTCAAGCTCCATGCGTGGTTGCAGGATCAGCTGCTGGGTGATCTTCTGGTCATGTTCCGCTTCGATCCGTCCAGTCAGATCACCCTGATCCGAAAGAAACAGCGCACCGTCGACGTGCCACATATAAGGCGCCAGCCCTTGCACGCCTAGCACCAGATGGCTGCGGGTTTCCGGTTCCAGATCGACCCGGGCACCAGCCTGCAGGTCGAAAAACGGCCCGATGGCGCGGCTGAAGAGAACCTGCACTTCGGCATCTTCTACAGTGCCGCCGAATTCACCTTCGCCTTCGCTCTTCAGGAAGACACGATGGATGTCTCCGCCATACCAGCCCTGGACATCCCAAAGGAACGCCTCCGCGCTGTCGCTCACCCGTGCTTCTAACCGCTCGATCAGGAACATGCCGGTCGACATGCCGCCATTCTCTTTTTTCAATTGCTGGCGAGCAGATGCCATAGCGTCCTTGGCCCAGATCGCATCGGCGGCGTGGCGCGGACCCGACATGGCGCGGGCAGGTGGCGGGGCATCCTCTGCCGGAGCAGTGCCGTGATCCATATCGCCATGATCCATCGCGCCATGCCCCATCGCCTTATGATCCACTGGCGGCGGCGCTTCTGGTTGGGGCATCCCCGGCAGGCGCAAGGGGACAACCGGCGCAGCCATCGGCGTGAGTGGTGGTGCAGCCGGCTTGCCTTCTTTGGCCTTGGCCTTTTCGCCTGCCTTGTCAGGTGGATGGTCATGCGACTGCGCAGCCAGCGGTGCGGCCAGCATCAACAACATCGCCAACGGGGGCAGGGCAACCAGGCGGCGCATCATGCCTCCTGCGGAAACGGACGAACCGTTACCACCTGCATCATCCCGGCATGCATGTGATAGAGCAGATGGCAGTGGAATGCCCAGTCGCCTGGCTCGTCAGCGGTCAGGTCAAAAGTGGCGCTGCTACCGGGCTGCACGATAACGGTGTGTTTGCGCGGCTGGTGCATATCGTGCGGGTTGTCGCCATTCACCAGCTCGAAGAAATGTCCGTGCAGATGGATCGGATGCGCCATCATTGTGTCATTGACCAGCTTCACCCGTACGCGCTCATCAAAGCCGAAACGGATCGGATCATCGGTGACGGACGTGAAATTCTTGCCGTCGAAAGACCACATATAGCGTTCCATATTACCGGTCAGATGGATCTGAATCGTCCGCTCCGGCATGCGGTGCGGGTTCATGGCTTTGGAGCGCAAATCGGTATAGCGCAGCACGCGGTGATCGACAGTGTCGAGGCCGAGACCGGGAAAGTCCATGCGGTCCACGGGCATTGGCGCGATCATGTCGACACCGGGGCCGACCTCCACATCAGACGGCACCAAATTCTTGTCGCGCATGGAGTGGTCCATCCCGCCGGAGCCATGGTCCATGCCTTCCATCCCGGCCATACCCATGTCAGCCATGGTCAGCGTCGGCACTTCGCGCAGGGACGGGGCTACGGCCTTGTGGCCCTTATGCGAGGTCAGGCTGGCGATGCCCATGCCGCTGCGGTCCATCGCTTCGGCCACCAGCGCATGGCTGCCATCGGGCGGGGTGACCACCACGTCATAAGTCTCCGCCACACCGATCTGGAGCTCGTCGACTTCGACATCTTCGACATCCTGCCCGTCGGCCTGGATCACGGTCATCGGCACGCGGGGGATGCGCATGTTGAAGAATGTCATGGCTGAGCCGTTGATGATGCGCAGCCGAACTTTCTCGCCCGGGGTGAACAGATATTCCAGATCGTCCGCCGGGCCGTGGCCATTGATCAGATAGGTGTAAGCGGGCGCTGAAACATCGGCGATGTCGCGCGGGTTCATGCGCATGCCGCTCCACATGCGCCGCTCCCCGCCGGACATGTCGCCCTCGGTCGCGGTCATCATGGAATTGTTGAAATAGTGCTCACCGACCTTCAGCTTGCGCATGATTGCGTGCGGGTGGATCGGCGTGAATTCGCTCAGCAGCACGATATAATCACGGTCAAAGCGATCGTCCGAACCATCCTTGGCCTCGATCACCAGCGGGCCATAATGCCCCATCTGCTCCTGCAATCCGGAATGGCTATGCCACCAATATGTGCCTGCCTGCCGGATCGGGAATTCATAAGTGAAGGTCTCGCCGGGCTTAATGCCGGGGAAGCTGACGCCTGGCACCCCGTCGAACTGGAATGGCAGCAGCAGGCCATGCCAGTGGATCGAGCTGTCTTCATCAAGATTGTTGGTGACATTGAGGCGAACATCCTGCCCCTCGCGCAGCTTGATCAACGGGCCGGGGATCATACCGTCAACGGCAATTGCATGGCCGCTGCGGCCGCCGGTGGCATAATGCGCACCGGCAATCGCGAGGTTGATATCCTCGCCCGTGTAGGTGCCAAAGCCCTTCTTCACATGCCGCATCGATCCGCCCTTGGCCCAGGCAGGCGTGGGCAATGCGGCAGCCGCTGCCAGGGCGGCGGTGCTGGCAATCAGACCGCGCCGGGAAACCGTTGGCATTGATGGCTTGATGATCCGCGACATGCGCGTCTATATATACCCCCACAGGGTATTTGAAAGAGTTTGTTTGGCCATGTCTGAAGTCTTGTCCGCTAGTGCAAAATCCAGCATCAACCGCCTCAGCCGCATTGCTGGTCAGGTTCAGGGCGTAGCGCGCATGATCGAGGAAGATCGGTATTGCATCGACGTGCTGACCCAGCTCTCGGCGATCAAATCAGCGCTGGGTAAGGTGGAAAGCGCGGTGCTCAAAGAGCATGCCGCCTGCTGTGTGGCGGAAGCTATCGCGAGTGGTGACGAGGCGGAACAGCGTCAGAAGTTCAACGAGCTGGTCGATTTGATCGAAAAGCGGCGCTAGCCCGGCGTCTCTTCGGACCGGCAAAAAAAGAGGCCCGGCAGGATCGCTCCCGCCGGGCCTCTTGTGTTTCAGCAAGCTGAGGAGCGGTGGGCTTAGAAGCCCATGCCGCCACCCATGCCGCCCATGCCGCCCATATCGGGCATTGCAGGGGCTGCAGACTTGTCTTCCGGCAGTTCGGAGATCGCTGCTTCAGTGGTGATCAGCAAGCCGGCAACCGAGGCTGCGTCTTGCAGGGCAACGCGGACGACCTTGGTCGGGTCGATAACGCCGGCCTTGACCAGATCTTCATAGGTGTCGGTCGCAGCGTTGAAGCCCTGCGTTTCGTCGTCTTCACGCAGCAGGTTACCAGAGATGACTGCACCATCATGACCGGCATTGGTCGCGATCTGGCGGACCGGAGCAACGATCGCCTTGCGGACGATGTCGATGCCGCGGGTCTGGTCGTCATTCTCGCCCTTCAGGCCATCGAGAGCCTTGGTGGCGTAAAGCAACGCGGTACCGCCGCCCGGGACAATGCCTTCTTCGACAGCAGCGCGGGTTGCATGGAGCGCATCGTCGACACGGTCCTTGCGTTCCTTCACTTCGACTTCCGAAGCGCCACCAACCTTGATCACGGCAACACCGCCAGCAAGCTTGGCGAGACGTTCCTGCAGCTTTTCCTTGTCGTAATCGCTGGAGGTCGTTTCGATCTGCGCACGGATCTCTCCGACGCGGGCCTTGATGTCGGCTTCTTCACCGGCACCGTCCACGATGGTCGTGTTGTCCTTGTCGATGGTGACGCGCTTGGCTTCACCGAGCATGCCCAGCGTGACGTTCTCGAGCTTGATGCCGAGGTCCTCGCTGATCATTTCGCCCTTCGTGAGGATCGAAATGTCCTGCAGCATCGCCTTGCGACGATCGCCAAAGCCCGGGGCCTTGACCGCAGCAACCTTCAGGCCGCCGCGCAGCTTGTTAACGACCAGGGTCGCCAGCGCTTCGCCTTCGATGTCTTCTGCGATGATTAGCAGCGGACGGCCCGACTGGACAGCCGCTTCGAGGATCGGAAGCATCGCCTGGAGGTTAGAGAGCTTCTTCTCGAAAATCAGGATGTACGGATTTTCGAGCTCGACCGTCATCTTTTCGGGGTTGGTGATGAAGTACGGGCTGAGATAGCCACGATCGAACTGCATGCCTTCGACGACATCGAGTTCGAACTCGAGACCCTTGGCTTCTTCGACGGTGATCACGCCTTCCTTGCCGACCTTCTCCATGGCTTCGGCGATCTTTTCGCCGACTTCCTTGTCGCCATTGGCGGAGATGATGCCGACCTGGGCGATTTCATCGGACCCGGCGACGTCCTTGGAACGACCCTTCAGGTTCTCGACGACTTTGCCAACAGCCAGGTCGATGCCGCGCTTCAGGTCCATCGGGTTCATGCCGGCTGCGACAGACTTCATGCCTTCACGCACGATAGCCTGGCCCAGAACGGTGGCGGTGGTGGTGCCGTCACCGGCGAGATCATTGGTCTTCGAGGCCACTTCGCGCAGCATTTGTGCGCCCATGTTCTCGTACTTGTCCTTGAGCTCGATTTCCTTGGCGACGGTAACGCCGTCCTTGGTGATGCGCGGTGCGCCGAAGCTCTTGTCGATCACGACGTTACGGCCTTTCGGGCCGAGCGTGACCTTGACGGCGTTTGCGAGCGTATCAACGCCCTTGAGGATGCCTTCGCGAGCGTCGCGACCGAACTTTACGTCCTTGGCTGCCATGTTGGTTTCTCCTGAGAAATTCGTGTTGGGTTAGGAAGCGATGGTGTCAGCGGCTCAGCCGATGATTCCCATGATGTCGCTTTCCTTCATGATCAGCAGGTCTTCACCGTCGATCTTGACTTCGGTGCCGGACCACTTGCCGAACAGGACCTTGTCGCCTGCCTTGACGTCGAGAGCGATACGGTCGCCGTCATCGTCGCGCGCGCCTTCGCCAACGGAGACGATTTCGCCTTCGCTCGGCTTTTCCTGGGCGCTGTCAGGGATGATGATGCCGCCAGCGGTTTTCTGGTCGGCTTCGATGCGGCGGACCACAACGCGGTCGTGCAGCGGACGAAATGCCATAATGATGACCTTTCTTTGTAAGGTTGAACAAACGGAATTGGCACTCTCCTCTAAAGAGTGCCAGCGCGGCGCAAATGGGGATGCGCTGGATCAGAGTCAACACGAGTCTGGCGAATTTTTTCGAAGCTTGGAGCAGGTCTATTGGCGTTGCGTAAGCGCGAGTTTTTCGCGCAATCCCCAGCGCCAGATCAGCAGGATCGCGGCCACGGTCAGTCCGATTGCCAGTCCGAACCACACGCCCATTCCCGCCAGCGGTGTGGCAAACCCGAGCGCGAGCGCGACACCGAAGCCGGGTATCCAGTAGCTGAAGATGGCAATCCACATCGGCACACGCGTATCCTGCAAACCCCGCAGCGCACCTGCGGCCACCGCCTGCAGTCCGTCGAACAGCTGGAACGCTGCTGCAATCATCAAATACCGCACAGCAAAGCTG
Organism: Parerythrobacter jejuensis; assembly: GCF_039536765.1. Taxonomy (NCBI): domain Bacteria; kingdom Pseudomonadati; phylum Pseudomonadota; class Alphaproteobacteria; order Sphingomonadales; family Erythrobacteraceae; genus Parerythrobacter; species Parerythrobacter jejuensis. Next base: position 1,637,269 of record NZ_BAAAZF010000001.1, on the reverse strand, counting down.
ACCAGCACGGCATTCTTGGCGGCATCGGGATCGACATAGATCGACAAGAGCAATTCGGGCGCCATGACCATCGCCAGTGCAGTGCTGGCCATGAATCCGGTGCCGATAATGATCGCGGTCCAGCCAGCGCGCTTCATGCCCTCGCTGTCGCGCGCGCCGTAGAAAAAGCCGACCCGGATGGTCGCGGCTTGTCCTATCCCGAATGGGACCTGGAAGGCGAGTGCTGCCACTTGCAATGCAAGAGTATGCGCGGCCAATTGCGAGGCTCCGAACTTGCCCATCAAGAAGGCTGCTGCGCCGAAAATCCCGGCCTCTGCCGCCACTGTCAGTGCAATCGGCGTCCCGATCCGGACGATGTCGCGGAACCGTTGCCAGTCGGGTGCCCACCACCGCCCGAATATATGATAACGGTTCAGATCCCGGTTGAGGCGGATCGCGACGATGTAGGCGGCGAGCGTCGCCAGCGTGGTCAGGATGGTTGCAATGGCGGCGCCGCGCAGGCCCAGCTCCGGAGCTCCCAGATTGCCGAAGATGAAGGCGTAGTTGGCAATGGAGTTGACCACGATGCCCCCGGCAGTGATGGCGGTGGCAAAGAAAGGCCGTCCCAGCGCCGCGACAAAATTGCGCAACACGCTGGCCAGGATCATCGGCACCATCGACCAGATCAGCAGCGCGTTATAGTCAGTACTGAGGCCAATAATGCTGTCCTGTTGCCCGGTTGCGCGAGAGATGGGCCCGAGCAGCAGGCAAATGCCCATGCCGCCAATCCCGACAATAATGCCAAGCCAGAGGGCCATCCGCGTGGCGCGCCGGATCGGGCGCAGGGCAGGGGCCCGTTCGCCCAGCTCCGCAGCGATGACGGGGGCAACGGCGCCGGTCAGCGAGGAAAGGCTCCACAAGACCAGGCCGAACAGGGAGACCGCCAAGGAGGCAGCAGCCAGCGGCACCTCCCCCAGTCGCGCAATGAAGATGACATCGACGGCGTAAATCAGCATCTGCAGGAGATTGGCGAGCACCAGCGGCCACGACAGTTTGAGTGTCGCGGCAATCTCGGTTCGCCAGCTTGCGGCTGTGTCCGTTTCAGGCTGCATCTGCGCCATAAAGCCGGCCCGAATATACCCAACCGTATCATCGCCCAAGGCGTGCGCGCGCTATCCGGAAGTTTTCACCTCTTGGCGCGTCAATCCGGTCACAGCTGGACGGGCTGGCTCGACCGCAAGAAAAAGGGCGGCACCTTGCGGCACCGCCCTCCTATCTGCGGGCGCTTCAAGACACCCACAAAATCCTGGAACAAGATTACTTCAGTTCGACGGTACCGCCGGCTGCTTCGATCTTGCCCTTGATTTCTTCGGCTTCTGCCTTGTTGACGCCTTCCTTGAGCGGCTTCGGCGCGCCTTCGACAAGACCCTTGGCTTCGGTCAGGCCCAGGCCGGTAATGGCGCGGACTTCCTTGATCACCTGGATCTTCTTGCCACCGTCGCCGGTGAGAATGACGTCGAATTCGTCCTTCTCTTCAGCGGCACCGGCATCACCACCGCCAGCGGCGGGGCCAGCAACAGCAACTGCAGCAGCGGCGCTAACGCCCCACTCTTCTTCCAGTGCCTTGGCGAGTTCGGCTGCCTCGAGGACAGTCAGTTTCGAAAGTTCTTCAACAAGCTTGGCGATATCGGCCATGATGCTTTACTCCAATTAGATGGCCCCAATATAAAACTGGGCGGGGCGAAAAATGCCCCAGAATGTTCAATTCAAAAAACCGCTTACGCTGCTTCTTGGGCGCCATAGGCACCGAAGACGCGGGCAAGCTTGTTGGCAGGCGCGTTGACGACCTGAGCGATTTTCGTCGCCGGTGCGTTAACGAGGCCAACAATCGTACCGCGAAGTTCGTCGAGGCTCGGCATCGAGGCGAGTGCCTTGATTCCTGCTTCGTCGAGCATCTGTCCGCCCATCGAGCCGCCGACAATTTCAAGTTTGTCGTTCGACTTGGCGAATTCCACGGCAGCCTTGGCTGCTGCAACCGGATCCTCGGAATAACCGAGAGCGGTCGGACCCGACAGCAGATCTTCCAGATCCACATAGGGCGTGTCTTTCAGGGCGAGTGCGGCAAGACGGTTCTTCGCAACCTTGTACGATGCACCGGCTTCACGCATCTTCCCGCGCAGTTCAGTAGACTGGGCCACTGTCAGGCCGAGATTGCGGGTCACAACAACCACGCCAACCTCGTTGAAGATTGCATTCAGCTCGGCGACCGCTTCGGATTTTTGCGAACGATCCATGCCTTACTCCTTCACTATGGCCACCCACGATATCCGCAACAAGCGAACACGCCGGTGACCGGCTCACATTTGCCCATGCCGCAAATCGACACGGGGTAGAGGTCCGTTGATGGGGAAGGAGAACGTGCCAGGCACGCAGGTGGCCATCCATAGGAGGTTGGCCGGAAACTCTTTTCCCCGTCTAGGCTGGAAATTAAGAAGGCCAGATTGCCTTCACCAACTGTCTCGGACGGATGAACAGGCAAACCAAAAGAGGCCCGCCGTTCGAAGGCGGGCCTCTAAGGGTTTTGCCGATTCTGTCAAGGCACGCCGGGGCGCCTTCATGACAGAACTGCCAAATTACATGCCGTCGGCAGTATCTTCCATCGCCGCGGCCTTGTCTTCAAGAGCCTCTGCCTGCTGTTCCAGCTCGGCAGCTGCGCCTACATCGCCTTCGGCTTCAGCAACATCGGCGCGTTCTTCAGCCAGGTCGGCCTGGGCTTCTACGACGCCGGCACCGGCATCGACCACTTCACCCTGCGCTTCCATGACATCGTCACGTTCTTCGGCAACCTCTTCGGCCGGGCCGTCGCATGCAGCGAGGGTGAGGGCGAGAGGCGTCGCGACTAGGATGAGCTTTTTCATAATTCGAGTTCCTTCCTGAACAATGCCGGTGTCTCCGGCTTCACGCAATCAACCAGTGGCATAGGTCAGGGTTCCAAGAAATGCCACAATTCTGTCGCATTTTGTCAGCCTACCCTGAATTTCTTCTCTCAGGTTGAGTGGAAGTGCCCAAAGCAGTCACGTTGGCCCCAGAGCCGCGCTGCAAGCGGAAGGCAGGCACAGCAAAGAAGATGTGTGCGTCAACCCGACTGTGTGATCAGGCTTACGTGCGTGGCTTAAACGACGCCGCATCTCCGTAAGCTAGCAGATCACCTGGCTGACACCGCAATTCCCGGCAGATCGCTTCCAGCGTCGAGAAGCGAATGGCCTTCGCTTTGCCGGTTTTCAGGATCGAAAGATTGGCCAGGGTCAGACCGACCCTCTCGGCCAGCTCGGTCAGGGTCATCCGACGTTCGTGCAAAAGATCGTCAAGTTTCACCACGATAAATCCTCCATGGCCTGGTTCAGGGGTAGGGGGCATCAGACTGTTCCTTCCACGTCTTCGCGCAGTTCTGCGCCGTACCGGAACACCCGGGCAAGGATAAACAGGACGATGGCGAGCAAGACGCCGGTCAGCGAGAAGTCATAATCTACGGTCAGGTTCTCCAGCGGGACGAGCGTGCCCAGATAGGCAACCAGTCCGGCGATCGGGAAGCTTGCCACCTGAAAGGCCAGCGCGATCCAGCCCATCGTACTCAGGCGTTTGGCGTTGTCGAGTGTGAACGGGTCATTCTCGCCCACGCTGTTCACGATATCCTTGAGCAGGCGGAAGAAGATGAAAGCGGTCGCTGTAACGGCTGCTGCGAGCAACAAGAGGCCAATCGATGCCGCCATGGCCGCTGAAGCGTTGTCTCCGCCATGTTCGACGACCGCTTTGGCAAAATCGGCCTGGTTGAGCAGCAGGATCGGAATGACCCCGATCAGGATGATCGTCACGAGGCCGGTCAGCCCCATAAGTATGCCGGAGAGTATTTTCCCGGCGGCGAGCAAGGGGTCGGATGGGCGATTGGTCATGGTCTTGGTCTCCTTTCCGGCTGGCTCAAGCCACGGCCGGCGTGGCGATTGCAGCTACGGCAGCATCAGCTGAAGGGGCGGGCACGGTAAGGATCGCACCGAAACTACCGGCCATGATCATGATCGCAGCAAGGGCAGCAGTGAACTGGTTTGCAAAGCGGGGCATTATCGATCTCCATTATGCTCAATATCGAAAATCAATAAGAGCGATTCGTCTTATTGTCAAACAATAATATTGTTATTCAATATCCTCCGCATCGTTTTGCAGGATGTAGCTTCACGTGGGCGCTGCCTTGATACGCCCGCTGGGCGAAGCGTTTGACAAAGGGGAGACTCATTCCTATCTGCCTTGGTGACCGCACGCTTCGAGCAAACTGATTCATGCGCGGGGATCAGTTCAGGATGGAAGCGGCGAGCTCCATATTCGCGACGATTGATTGAGCTGCAGCTTTGCAGGGTGAGAGCCTTGCGCCTTACGCTGCGGCCTTTTTTCGTCTCTGGAATGATGGACTGACCCGCATCACGAGATTTACATATTCCGGTGGTGCATGGGCATCGCCGGGTCACACGAGAAGAGGCGACACTCCTTCCATGGCAACCAAGGCTAAGAAGAGCTCCGGCAAGCTGACCCCGCAAAAAGCGCGGGCCAACACCGGGACAGCCAAGCGGCGCATCCGCAAGATTTTCGGCGATATCCACGAAGTGGTGCAGATGCCGAACCTGATCGAAGTCCAGCGCGAGAGCTACGAACAGTTCCTGCGTTCGAACAAGGCGGAAGACTATGTTTCCGGCCTGGAAAAGACGCTGCGCAGCGTTTTCCCGATCCGCGATTTTGCCGGCACCGCCGAACTGGATTTCGTCGACTACGAACTCGAGCCTCCGAAATATGACACCACCGAGTGTCGTCAGCGCGGGATTACGTACGCGGCACCGATGCGTGTTACGCTTCGCCTGATCGTTTTCGAAGTCGACCAGGAAACCGAAACCCGCTCCGTTCTCGATATCAAGGAGCAGGAAGTCTACATGGGCGATATGCCGCTCATGACGGGCAACGGCACTTTCATCATCAACGGAACCGAGCGTGTCATCGTGTCGCAGATGCACCGTTCGCCGGGTGTCCTGTTTGACCATGATCGCGGGAAAACCCACTCTTCGGGCAAGCTGCTCTTCGCGGCCCGCGTGATCCCTTATCGTGGTTCGTGGCTCGATTTCGAATTCGACGCCAAGGACATCGTCAATGTCCGGATCGACCGCAAGCGCAAGCTGCCGGTCACCAGCCTCCTTTACGCGCTGGGTCAGGACAGCGAAGAAATCCTCCATTTCTTCTACGACACCATGACCTGGGATCGTGCTTCCAAGAAACAAGGCGACGGCTGGAAAATCCCGTTCGACGCCGAAGCATGGCGCGGCCAGAAGCCGGCCTTCGCGCTAGTCGATGCCAAGACTGGCGAGGAAGTATTTCCCGCCAACCAGAAGATCAGCCCGCGCGCTGCCAACAAGGCGGCCAAGGACGGCTTGAAGACTCTGCTGCTGCCGGCTGAGGAAATCATCGGTCGCTACGCATCTGTCGACATGATCGACGAGAAAACCGGCCGGATCTACATCGAGGCAGGTGACGAAGTCACTGCTGAGCATATCGAAGTGTTCGATGAAGCCGGGATCGACCGGATCGAACTGCTCGATATCGACGAGATCAATACGGGTCCGTGGATCCGCAACACGCTCAAGGTCGACAAGGCCGAGAACCGTGATGAAGGTCTTGAGGCAATCTACAAGGTTATGCGTCCGGGCGAACCGCCAACCAAGGAAACCGCTGAAGCGCTGTTCGAAGGCCTGTTCTTCGATAGCGAACGCTATGACCTCTCCGCTGTTGGCCGCGTGAAGCTCAACATGCGTCTCGAGCTCGATGCCGAAGACACTGTGACAACGCTGCGCAAGGAAGACATCCTGGCTGTGGTCAAGGAAATGGTCGACCTGAAGGACGGTAAGGGCGATGTCGACGACATCGATAATCTCGGCAACCGCCGTGTCCGTTCGGTCGGCGAATTGCTGGAAAACCAGTATCGCGTCGGCCTGTTGCGCATGGAACGCGCCGTGAAGGAGCGCATGAGCAGTGTCGATGTCTCGACCGTCATGCCGAACGACCTGATCAACGCGAAGCCGGCTGTTGCTGCCGTGCGTGAATTCTTCGGCTCTTCGCAGCTGTCGCAGTTCATGGACCAGACCAACCCGCTTTCCGAAGTCACGCACAAGCGTCGCGTTTCGGCGCTCGGCCCGGGTGGTCTGACGCGTGAGCGCGCAGGCTTCGAAGTCCGCGACGTTCACCCGACCCATTATGGCCGGATCTGCCCGATTGAGACGCCGGAAGGCCCGAATATCGGTCTGATCAACTCGCTCGCATCGTTCAGCCGTGTGAACAAATACGGGTTCATCGAAACACCGTACCGCACCGTGATCGATGGCAAGGTGACCAGCGAAGTCAGCTATCTTTCGGCAATGGAAGAACAGAAGCACACCGTTGCGCAGGCCTCGGCCGAGCTCAACGATGACGGCTCCTTCGTTGAAGAGCTCGTCTCTGCGCGTCAGAACGGCGACTACTTCATGGCGCCGCGTGAACAGATCACGCTGATGGACGTTTCGCCCAAGCAGCTGGTTTCGGTTGCTGCATCGCTCATTCCGTTCCTGGAAAACGATGACGCCAACCGCGCCCTGATGGGATCAAACATGCAGCGTCAGGCTGTGCCGCTGGTCAAGGCCGAAGCGCCTTGGGTCGGCACCGGTATGGAAGAAACTGTGGCCCGCGATTCCGGGGCTGCGATCACCGCAACGCGCGGCGGCATTGTCGACCAGGTCGACGCGACCCGTATCGTGATCCGTGCACAGGGCGATGTTGAGCCCGGCCAGTCGGGCGTTGACATCTATACGCTGCAGAAGTTCCAGCGTTCGAACCAGAACACCTGCATCAACCAGCGTCCGCTGGTGAAAGTGGGCGAAGTGATCGAGGCCGGCGACGTTATTGCCGACGGCCCGTCGACCGATCTGGGTGAGCTGGCGCTGGGCAAGAACAGCCTCGTCGCGTTCATGCCCTGGAATGGCTACAACTACGAGGATTCCATCCTCATCAGCGAACGTATCGTGAAGGATGATGTCTTCACCTCGATCCACATCGAGGAGTTCGAAGTCATGGCCCGCGACACCAAGCTGGGCCCGGAAGACATTACCCGTGACATCCCCAATGTCGGCGAGGAGGCCCTGCGCAACCTCGACGAAGCCGGGATCGTTTACATCGGTGCCGAAGTGCATCCGGGCGATATTCTGGCAGGCAAAATCACGCCGAAGGGTGAAAGCCCGATGACGCCGGAAGAAAAGCTTCTCCGCGCCATCTTTGGGGAGAAAGCGTCGGACGTTCGTGACACCTCGCTGCGTCTGCCGCCCGGCGTGGCCGGCACCGTCGTCGAGGTTCGGGTTTTCAACCGTCACGGGATCGAGATCGATGACCGTACGCGTGCGATCCAGAACGAGGAAATCGAGCGTCTGCGCAAGGATAGCGCCGACGAACGCGCCATCCTCAACCGTGCGACCTATAACCGCCTCCGTGACATGCTGGTTGGCCAAACCGCTTCTGCCGCGCCGAAGGGCGTCAAGAAGGGGACCAAGGTCGACGAAGGCCTTCTTGATACGATCGAGAAGCACGAATGGTTCAAGTTTGCCGTCGCCGATGACAAGCGTCAGGCCCAGATCGAAGCGGTCAAAAGCCAGTATGACGAGGCCGTAAAGGGCATCGACGAGAAATTCGAAGACCGTAAGGAAAAGCTCGAGCGTGGTGATGAACTCGCCCCGGGCGTGCTCAAGATGGTCAAGGTCTTCGTGGCTGTGAAGCGCAAGCTGCAGCCGGGCGACAAGATGGCCGGCCGCCACGGCAACAAGGGTGTGATTTCGCGCATCCTTCCGGCTGAAGACATGCCGTTCCTCGAAGACGGTACGCCGGTTGACGTTGTGCTAAACCCGCTGGGTGTGCCTTCCCGTATGAACGTGGGCCAGATCTTTGAAACCCACCTCGGCATGGCAGCGCGTGGTCTTGGCCATCAGATTTCTGATGCGCTGGAAGAATGGCGTGCCGCCAATCCCGATGCGACTGCGGCCAAGCCTCCCGAGGCGGTCCGCGAGAAGTTGAAGGATGTGTATGGCGACGAATATCACGATGATATCGGCAGCCGTAGCACCGACGAGATCGTGGAACTGGCCAGCAACCTGACGGCAGGTGTGCCCATGGGTACGCCGGTGTTCGATGGTGCGCGCGAAGGCGACGTGACGATCGAACTGCAGAATGCAGGCCTCGACAGTTCGGGTCAGTCGGTCCTCTACGATGGCCGCACCGGTGAAGCGTTCGACCGAAAGGTAACAGTGGGCATTATCTACATGCTCAAACTGCACCACCTGGTCGATGACAAGATCCACGCCCGCTCGATCGGCCCCTACTCGCTCGTCACGCAGCAGCCGCTGGGTGGTAAGGCGCAGTTCGGCGGCCAGCGCTTCGGTGAGATGGAGGTCTGGGCACTCCAGGCCTACGGCGCAGCATACACGTTGCAGGAAATGCTCACCGTCAAGTCGGATGACGTGATCGGCCGTACGAAGGTCTACGAAGCCATCGTCAAGGGTGATGACACCTTTGAAGCGGGCATTCCGGAGAGCTTCAACGTGCTGGTCAAGGAAATGCGCTCGCTTGGTCTCAATGTCGAACTTTCCTCGCTGTCGGATGGCGACGAGGATGATGACGGCATGAAGATCGCAGCCGAGTAAGAGGGAGGTCGTGGGTTGCTCACTCCTTACGGGGTGAGGGGCCAGCGAAGAGATGCGTATCAGCAGGATGATCCGAAACCTGGCCGGTTCACAGGGCCTCATCATTCGGCGTGAGTCGGATGGTGCGCCCCTACGCGCGATGCTGGCAGGTCTCCATCCGGTACGCACCGAGCATGACCTTGTCCGCTTCGGCGGAGAGGCTGATGGGGGCTACCTGGTTCCTGACGATCTCGACGGGATTGCAGCTGTGTTCTCGCCCGGTGTCGATCAGACGGCCGAGTTTGAACGCGATTGCATTGCGCGCGGAATGGCCAGTTTCCAGGCCGATGGCTCGATCGAGCAATCGCCGCTGACGGATGATGCCAATGACTTCCTGGCGAAGTTCATCGGCATCGAAACTGTTGGCGATACGATTACGCTCGATGATTGGGTGGCTGCCAAGCAGCCCGGTTCTGCCGAGCTGATGCTGCAAATGGATATCGAAGGCCATGAATGGCTGTCATTGGCCCAGATCAGTGACGCGCTGCTCAAACGCTTTCGTGTCATGGTTCTGGAACTGCACCATCTCGATGCCCTGACCACCGATTTCGGTCGCCAGGTCATCGGTCCGGTGATCCAGCGCCTGACCCGGCACTTCGATGTCGTGCATATGCATGCCAACAACCATGCCGATACGCTGGCGACCCGTGATGGGGAGCTGGTGGAGCTGGTTGAGATTACGTTGCTGCGCAAGGACCGCTCGCAAACTCGCGATCTCGTGACTGCGCTGCCGCATCCGCTGGACCGCGACAATGTCCCCGACAGGCCTCCGATCCAGTTGCCGCCCACACTATCCGGAATACCCTGAAATCTAACGCCGCCCGCCAGATAAAGAATTCCCAGATTCAGTTTTCAAAGCCGCCGCAAGGCGCATCAGGAACCGAAAAGACGCCATGAACGAACTGACAAAATTCACCAACCAGCTCGCCAAGCCCGAGACGTTCGACCAGATCCAGATCGGAATTGCCTCGCCAGAGCGCATCCGCAGCTGGTCTTTCGGTGAGATCAAGAAGCCGGAAACAATCAACTACCGTACGTTCAAGCCTGAGCGTGATGGCCTGTTCTGTGCCCGCATCTTTGGTCCGGTGAAGGATTACGAATGCCTGTGCGGCAAGTACAAGCGCATGAAATACAAAGGCGTTGTGTGCGAGAAGTGCGGCGTCGAAGTCACCGTAACGAAGGTTCGCCGTGAGCGGATGGGTCACATCGAGCTGGCGGCTCCGGTGGCGCATATCTGGTTCCTGAAATCGCTCCCGAGCCGTATCGGCCTGCTCCTCGACATGCAGCTCAAGCAGCTTGAGCGGGTGCTGTATTTCGAAAGCTACATCGTTACAGAGCCCGGCCTCACGCCGATGGAAAAATTCCAGCTGCTGACCGAAGACGAACTGCTCGAAGCGCAGGACGAGTATGGCGAAGACGCTTTCTCGGCCGGAATCGGTGCAGAAGCCGTCAAGATCATGCTGATGGACCTCGATCTCGAGCAAGAGCGTGACGATCTGATGGAAGAGCTGGCGACGACCAAGTCGAAGCTCAAGCCTGCCAAGATCATCAAGCGCCTCAAGGTCGTCGAGAGCTTCATCGAATCCGGCAACCGACCGGAATGGATGATCCTCGAAGTTGTGCCGGTCATTCCGCCCGAGCTGCGCCCGCTGGTGCCGCTGGACGGGGGTCGTTTTGCGACCTCGGATCTCAACGATCTCTATCGCCGCGTAATCAACCGTAACAACCGCCTGAAGCGCCTGATCGAGCTGCGCGCGCCGGACATCATCGTCCGCAACGAAAAGCGCATGCTGCAGGAAGCTGTCGATGCGCTGTTCGACAATGGCCGTCGTGGCCGGGTCATCACCGGTGCCAACAAGCGTCCGCTGAAGTCGCTCTCCGATATGCTCAAGGGCAAGCAGGGCCGCTTCCGCCAGAACCTTCTGGGCAAGCGCGTCGATTATTCCGGTCGTTCAGTCATTGTGACCGGCCCAGAACTCAAACTGCACCAGTGTGGTCTGCCCAAGAAGATGGCGCTCGAGCTGTTCAAGCCGTTCATCTACGCCCGCCTCGACGCGAAGGGTCTCTCTATGACCCTCAAGCAGGCGAAAAAGTGGGTCGAGAAAGAGCGCAAGGAAGTCTGGGATATCCTCGACGAAGTGATCCGCGAGCACCCGGTTCTGCTGAACCGCGCGCCGACGCTTCACCGTCTGGGCATCCAGGCGTTCGAGCCGGTCCTGATCGAAGGCAAGGCTATCCAGCTGCACCCGCTCGTCTGTTCGGCCTTCAACGCCGACTTCGATGGTGACCAAATGGCCGTTCACGTACCGCTTTCGCTGGAAGCCCAGCTCGAAGCACGTGTGCTGATGATGTCGACCAACAACATTCTCTCGCCCGCCAACGGCAAGCCGATCATCGTGCCTTCGCAGGATATGGTCCTGGGCCTCTATTACCTGTCGATGGAACGGCAGGAGAAGAAGCCGGAATATGTCGAGGGTGAAAACGGCGAGAAGATCGAGAAGCTGCCGCGCTTTGCCGATATGGCCGAGGTGCACCAGGCGCTCGAAACCAAATCCGTTACGCTGCATACCAAGATCATCACCCGCGTCCCGCAGGCCGATGAGAAGGGCAACATCTCGATGGTGCGTTTTGAAACGACGCCGGGCCGGATGCTGCTGGGCGAGTGCATGCCGAAGAACCACAAGGTTCCGTTCGATATCGTCAACCGCCTGTTGACGAAGAAGGATATCGGCGACGTGATCGACGAGGTCTATCGTCACACCGGCCAGAAGGACACCGTCCTGTTTGCCGATGCGATTATGAGCCTTGGTTTCAAGCACGCGTTCAAGGCCGGCATCAGCTTCGGCAAGGACGACATGATCATTCCGGACAGCAAGGACGGCATGGTCGAGGACACCAAGAAATTGGTCGCCGATTACGAGCAGCAATATCAGGACGGCCTGATCACGCAGCAGGAAAAGTACAACAAGGTGATCGACGCCTGGAGCCGTTGCGGCGACCAGGTGGCGGACGCCATGATGGACGAGATCAAGGCGCAGAAGATCGACAAGGACGGGAAGCAAGCCCAGATCAACTCGATCTACATGATGAGCCACTCTGGCGCGCGTGGTTCACCCGCCCAGATGAAGCAGCTTGCCGGTATGCGCGGCCTGATGGCCAAGCCGAGCGGCGAGATCATCGAAACGCCGATTATCTCGAACTTCAAGGAAGGTCTGACCGTTCTTGAATACTTCAACTCCACCCACGGCGCCCGTAAGGGTCTGGCCGATACGGCTCTGAAGACGGCGAACTCGGGCTACCTGACCCGTCGTCTGGTTGACGTGTCGCAAGACTGCACGATCGTGGTCGAGGACTGCAAGACCGACAACGCGCTGGAAATGCGTGCGATTGTCCAGGGTGGTTCGGTCATCGCATCACTTGGTGAACGTATCCTGGGCCGCACTACGGCCGAGGATCTGGTCAATGCCAAGACCGGTGAAGTGATTGTGAAAGCTGGCACCCTGCTGGACGAACCGATGGTCAAGGCGATCGAGGAAGCCGAAGTTCAGGTTGCCAAGATCCGCTCGCCACTGGTGTGCGAAGCCGATCAGGGCGTGTGCGGCACGTGCTACGGCCGTGATCTCGCGCGCGGTACGCCGGTTAATATCGGTGAAGCTGTCGGCGTGATCGCTGCGCAGTCGATCGGTGAGCCGGGCACTCAGCTGACGATGCGGACATTCCACATCGGCGGTGCGGCGCAGCTCAACGAGACCAGCCACCTGGAATCGATTTCGGACGGTAAGGTCGAATATCGCGACATGCCCACGATCACCGACAAGAAGGGCCGCATCCTGTCGATGGCCCGTAACGGTGAACTTGCCGTGATCGACGCCGAAGGGCGCGAGCGCGAAATCCACAAAGTGCCTTACGGTACCGTGCTGATGCACAAGGATGGCGGCAAGGTGAAGGAAGGCGATCGTCTGGCGGAATGGGATCCGTTCACTCTGCCGATCATCACCGAACAGTCGGGTGTGGTGAAATACCAGGACCTGATCGACGGCACGACGATGGAAGAGCGTGTGGATGACGCGACGGGTATTGCCCAGCGTGTCGTTACCGAGAACCGGGCGACCGGCCGCAAGAAGAAGGAAGACCTGCGTCCGCGGATGACTCTGTTGGGCGAAGGCCAGACCGATGCCGACGAAACCGAAGCACAGCGCTACATGCTTGCTCCGGGTACCACGCTCTCGGTCGAAGATGGCCAGACGGTCGATGCCGGTGACATTCTTGCCCGTGCGTCGCGTGAAGCGGCCAAGACGCGTGACATCACCGGCGGTCTGCCGCGTGTTGCCGAGCTGTTCGAAGCCCGTATTCCGAAAGACAATGCGATCATTGCCAAGATTTCGGGCAAGATCGAATTCGTTCGCGAATACAAGGCCAAGCGCAAGATCGCGATCGTTCCCGAGGAAGGGGATGCAGTCGAGTATCTGATCCCGAAGACCAAGGTCATCGACGTTCAGGAAGGCGACTTCGTGAAGAAGGGCGACACCCTGATTTCGGGGAGCCCGAACCCGCATGACATCCTTGATGTCCTGGGCGTCGAAGCACTGGCCGAGTATCTCGTCAACGAGATCCAGGAAGTCTACCGACTGCAGGGCGTGAAGATCAACGACAAGCACATCGAGACGATTGTCCGTCAGATGCTGCAAAAGGTCGAGATCACCGATGGTGGCGACACGGTTCTGCTTCCGGGCGAACAGGTCGACCGGGCGGAAATGGACGAAGCCAATGCCAAGCTGACGCGCAGCAAGAAGCCTGCGCAGGGTACTCCGGTACTGCTCGGTATCACCAAGGCCTCGCTCCAGACGCGCAGCTTCATTTCCGCTGCATCGTTCCAGGAAACGACCCGTGTTCTTACCCAGGCTTCGGTCGAAGGTAAGAAGGACACGCTGATTGGCCTGAAGGAGAACGTGATCGTGGGCCGTCTCATCCCCGCCGGTACCGGCGCAGGGATGAACCGGATGCGCGTAACCGCCTCCAGCCGCGATGCTGCGCTTCGGGCCCAGTGGAAGAAACAGCAGGACGCCCTTGCTGCCGCTGGTGAAGCCGAGAAAGAGCCGGAAGGTGAAGTGATGGACGCAGCCGCAATGGCCGCAGCCATGGGTGGTGGTGACGCTGCCCCGACACCGGAAGCGGCCCCAGAAGCTGCACCTGAAGCAGAAGCGCCTGCGACGGAAACTCCTGAAGCGACCGAAGGCGAATAAGCTTCAAGAACTGATCTGGAATTGCCCCGCTGGAAGCTCGCTTCCGGCGGGGTTTTTCTTGGCACCGGTTCACAATGCCGTCACCTTCCCGCGAATAGCCTTGGCTAGAAAGGGAGGGTTCTATGACTGTTCAAAGATTTCTGCTTGCAATGGGGGCGCTGGCGTTGACCGTGCCTGTTGGCGCGCAAGCGCAGGACGAACTGGTGGTCGTCACGGGGTCGCGTTCTGATCGGGCCAGTTTTGACGAATATTACAATCGCGAACAGGCAGCGATCGGCCTCACCCGCAAGGCCGACTATTTCGTCAAGCCGCTCTATGTCAGTTCGGATTCGCGCGATTCCAGCCTGCGCGTCCGGGAATTGCGGGCCATGCTGCGAGAGACGATCTCGCGGGCTGCAGAATCGGGCATTTCGCTGGTTGCGGGCAATTACACCCTTACCACGGTCACGATGGCGGATGTCGAGCAGTTGCAAGTTACGGGCGGACGCCGGCCGGATACTAACAGGGTGAGCATCTACGCCCGCATCCCGGTCGATGGAAAGACCACACGCGTGCGCGATGCCGACCAGCGCATCCAGGCCTTTATCAAGGCTGTCCCTGCCACGGGACGATCCTATATCGAGACTGGATCAACCAGTCTCGCCTTGACCAATCCGGACCAGTATCGCGGCGATGTGGTTCGCGCGGTGGCTAATGAGGCAAAGCGCTATGCCGGTATGTTCGGCAGCGACTACGGGATATCGATCGAAGGTCTCGATTCAGAATTGTTCTGGCAACAATCCAGCGAGACCGAGGTCTTCCTCTACATCAACCACGAATTCGTGATCCGGCCGAAATAGACACTGCCAGACTGCCGGAACGGGTTCACCGCACCGCCAAAGTGCCTATAGAGGCGGCATGACTACGATCACCCGTTTCGCGCCGTCCCCCACCGGGCGACTGCATGTCGGCAATATCCGCACCGCGCTGCACAACTGGATGCTGGCGCGCACAAATGGCGGGCGCTTTCTGCTTCGGATTGACGACACCGATGCTGCCCGCAGCAAAGAGGAATATGTCGAGGCGATCCGCGCCGATCTGGCGTGGCTGGGGATGGAGCCCGATGGTGAAGAGCGCCAGTCAGAGCGGATGGCGCTGTATGATGCGGCGTTCGAAGCGCTGAAGGATGCAGGCCGGGTCTATCCCGCCTACGAAACGGCGCAGGAATTGGAGCTGAAGCGCAAGATCCAGTTGGGGCGGGGCTTGCCGCCGATTTATGATCGCGGTGCGCTGAAAATGAGCGACGCGGAGCGGGCGGCCAAAGAAGCTGAGGGCGTTCGCCCGCATTGGCGATTCAAGCTCGACCATGATGAGCCTATCACCTGGGATGACGGAGTGCGAGGCGCGCAAAAATTCGATCCCGCGACACTCTCTGATCCGGTCATCAGGCGCGCCGATGGCAGCTGGCTCTATATGCTACCGAGCGCTGTTGACGACATCGATATGGGTATCACCGATGTTTTGCGCGGCGAAGACCACGTATCCAATACTGCCGTGCAAATTCAAATGTTTACCGCACTTTTTGCTGCGCAGCATAAAGCGCAGCATTTGCCCCGCTTTGCCCACACTGCTTTGCTGGTGGGCAAGGAAGGTAAGTTATCCAAGCGGCTGGGATCGCTGGGCTGTGACGCTTTCCGGGAGAAGGATATCGCTCCGCAGGCGATCATCGCGCTACTGGCGCGTCTGGGTACGTCTCAGCCGGTCGAGCCGATTGCCGACCCGCAGGTCCTGCTGGACAGTTTCGACCTGTCCACCTTTGGCCGTGCCCCGGCCAAGTTTGACGATGCGGAGCTGCAGCGGATCAACACCGCGCTGGTCCATCAGACGGAATTTGCCGACGTCGCAGATCGCCTGCCGGAAGGGATCGACGAGGCTGGTTGGCACGCCATCCGGCCAAACTTGACGACGATCAGCGAGGCGGCCGAATGGTGGCGCCTGGTCACGGGCCCGATCACCCCGCCGGAGTTTTCCGAAGAGGACCGGGCCTATCTGGCGCAGGCTGCCAAAGCTCTCGCATGGGGTGACGATCCTTGGGGCGCGCTGACAGCGACGCTGAAGGAGGGCACGGGACGCAAGGGCAAGGCGCTGTTCCTGCCACTGCGCCAAGCACTAACCGGCATGAACCACGGCCCCGATATGGGCGAGCTGCTGCCGCTGATCGGCGAGGTTGAGGCGTGCAGGCGGTTACAACTGGCAGCAGCAAGTTAGCGTCGGGTGTCTGGCCAATCGTTTGAAAACCGGTCGATGGCCGATGATGAAAGGGGAAGGAAGATGTCCTATTCGCACTCCCTGGCCAAGGTGGTCGCTGCCATTGTCCTTTTGACCGGAGGCGTTGCTGGAGCGGAAGATGTGCTGCTGGAATTCCGGCAGCACCCCTTTCTGGAATTCGATATAGAAGCCAACCGATCAGCAGATGTTTCACTTGCCGACATGGATGGCGATGGTGATCTGGATGTGGTTCTGGCAAATGGTCGCCATTGGGCCCAGCGAGATTTTGTCTTCCTGAATTCCGGATCGGGCAAACTGCTTGAAGCCCGGCCCTTGGGCGTCGCAAGATCGGCAAGCTACACCGTCCAGGCTGGCGATATAGACGGTGACGGTGATGTTGATGCAGTCGTGGTGAGAGACATGCTGCCTGTGCAGTGGTTTCTGAACGATGGGCATGGAAACATGGTTTTGCAGGGCGAATTGGCGGAAAGTGCAGGGCCTGCGCGATCGGCCGTTCTTGCTGACTTGGACGGCGACCGAGCCCTGGACCTAGTTGTGGTGACACGCCGCACACCGGATCGTTTCTATCGTGGAGATGGGCGCGGCGGCTTTCAGAGTGGCACCGACTTTCCAGATGAGGGGTTCGGATCGACAGGAGTCGTGGACGGAGATGTGGATGGTGACGGTGATGTCGACCTCGTTATCGCCCGGCGGGATGGCGCAGCCAGCGTGGTCATGGTCAATGACGGTACCGGCGCATTTCGAGTTCACCCTCTGCCCGAGAGCGAA
This sequence comes from Parerythrobacter jejuensis, assembly GCF_039536765.1. Classification (NCBI taxonomy): domain Bacteria; kingdom Pseudomonadati; phylum Pseudomonadota; class Alphaproteobacteria; order Sphingomonadales; family Erythrobacteraceae; genus Parerythrobacter; species Parerythrobacter jejuensis. Next base: position 1,620,222 of record NZ_BAAAZF010000001.1, on the reverse strand, counting down.
GGGGATCACCGCAAGGCTGCGCTGGAGGATCTGAATGGCGATGGAAGACCGGATATTGTTTTAGCCTCCACAGACGGCCCACATTTGCTGTATCTGCAGGAGTCTGCCGGATTGAACGCGGATCCGACAGTCTTCGGCCAAGCGGGTGAAGCTGTGCAGGCCTTGGCTGCCGGTGATCTGGACCAAGATGGCGACATCGATCTTGTCGCCGGGGCAGACGGGCCGAATATACTCTACCGAAATGATGGAGCAGGGAAGTTCTCACGTCAGATCATCCCGAGTGCATCGGATACCTACGGAGTGGCAATCGGCGACATGAACTCAGACGGCCTGCCCGACATCGTGTTTGCCAATTCCGGTTCCGCAAATGAAGTTGTCTTGTCTAGGCCGCTCAATGGCAACCGTGACTGAGAATTGGTTCTCGAGCGCCAGGAACGAACTGAACCCCGAAGGCTGATAACTAGTCCTCGCGCTTGTCCAGCTCGTCACCCTTGAGTGTTACGACATGCAACAGATTGGTGCTGCCCGGTGTCCCGAAAGGAACGCCGGCCAAGGCGATCAGCTTGCTGCCTGCCGTGCCAAATCCGTGGCGCAGGGCCATGCGCTTGCCCTTGGCGATCATTTCTTCGAAGCTGCCGATATCCTTGGTCGCGACCGAATGGGCGCCCCACAGCAGCGCGGTGCGGCGGGCGGTGCGCATTTCCGGGGTCAAGACCAGCATCGGCACGCTGGGCCGCTCACGCGCCACGCGCCGTGCGGTCGAGCCGCTACCAGTGAACACCGTTATCGCAGCAATCGGTACCGTGTCGGCGATGGTCATGCAGGCGTGGCTGAGCGCGTCGGCAGTGGTCGGGTCGGGCGGCGTATCGAGCAAGCGGACCCGTTCGACGTAGTCCTCGTCCTGCTCCACCTGCACCGCGATCTTGTGCATGATGGTGACGGCTTCCTCGGGCCAGTCGCCGGCTGCGGTTTCGGCGCTCAGCATGACGGCATCGGCGCCATCATAAACGGCATTGGCGACATCGGAGACTTCGGCACGGGTCGGGGCCGGGCTTTCGATCATGCTTTCCAGCATCTGTGTCGCCACAATCACCGGCTTGCCCTTGAGGCGGGTGGCGTTGACGATTTTCTTCTGTAGTGGCGGGACTTCCTGCGGCTCCAGCTCCACGCCCAGGTCACCACGCGCGACCATGATGCCATCCGACATTTCGATCAGTTCATCGAGACGCCGTACAGCCATCGGCTTTTCGATCTTGGCACACAGCGCGCCGCGCGGCTTGCCATCAGGACCAACCATCAGCTTGCGCGCTTCAGCCAGATCTTCAGGGCGCTGGACGAAGCTGAGGCCGATCCAGTCGGCGCCGTTTTCCATCGCGAAAGCCAGATCCTTGCGATCCTTCTCGGTCAGTGCGGGGATCGGGATTTCCGCGTCGGGCACATTCACGCCCTTGCGGTCGGATATGACCCCGCCGACTTCGGCCGAGCAGAGGATCTTCTCGTCATCGGCTTTGATCACCCGGAGGCGGATCTTGCCGTCATTGATCAGCAGGCGCTGGCCCTTTTCCAAAAGGCCGAATAACTCGGGATGGGGCAGCTCGACGCGGGTTTCGTCCCCCGGCTCCGGATTGCGATCAAGGGTGAAGTGGCCCGAATGGCGGATCACCGCCTTGCCGTCCTTGAACGAACCGACTCGCAGCTTGGGCCCTTGCAGATCGCAAAGGATGGCTACGGGCCGATAAAACTCGCGCTCCAGCTCGCGGATGGCTGCCATGGTCTTGGCATGCTGGGCATGCTCGCCATGGCTCATATTGACTCGAAACGCATCGGCACCCGCCTTGAACAGGCGACGCAGCATTTCCGGGGAATTGGAGGCCGGGCCGGTGGTGGCTAGGATCTTGACCTTGCGGCCACGGGGATCAAGCTTTTGCATGGGCCGATGCTATGGCACAGCCATGTTGCAACTCAAGGAATAGTAACAATGGATACGAATTCAACCCAAGCTCTCGACCAGCTCGATGATGCCGTCGCCGCTGCCGCATTCCGCCGGCTGGTCCGGCATTTGCAGCACCGCCATGATGCGCAGAATATCGCATTGATGGCGCTATCGGGCTTTTGCCGCAATTGCCTTGCCGACTGGATCCGCGACGCGGGCTACGATGGCGACAAGGCTGCCGCGCGCGAATTGATCCACGGCATGCCGATGGAGGAATGGAAAGCCACCCGTCAGACGCCGGCCACCGATGCGCAGATCAAGGCGATGGAAGCGAGCCTGGCAAAGAACAAGGCCATTTAGTCGCAGGAAAATCCGACAAGCCGGTTCCGCCTTTGCATCCGTGCCGCTATCGCAACGTCAACTGATTCTCACATATTCTGGAGCTGACTGACCATGGCTGAAGCCACCGACGACCGCCTGCGCCTGCTGATCGAGCGCATCGAACGCCTCGAGGAAGAAAAGAAGGGCATCGCCGACGATATTCGCGACGTCTATGCCGAGGCCAAGGCGGTCGGCTATGATCCGAAAATCATGCGGCAGGTGGTGCGCCTGCGCAAGATGAAGCCGGATGATCGCAGCGAAATGGAAATGGTCCTGGATACTTATAAGGCGGCGCTCGGGCTCGGTTGAATTTCATGCTCCCCGTATTATATAGGTAATACACCAATTCAAGGCGAGGAAGAACGACTATGGCAGGTCCCTGGAAAGACGCGCGCGGCGTTATTGTAACGACCACACCCACCATCGAGGGGCAACCGATCCAGCAATATCTCGGCATCGTGACGGGCGAAGTGATTGTTGGTGCAAACGTGTTTCGCGACATGTTTGCCAATATTCGCGATATCGTTGGCGGGCGTTCGGGCAGCTATGAGCGCATCCTCGCCGATGCGCGCAACCAGGCGATCGAGGAATTGCAGGCCGAAACAGCCAGTCGCGGCGGCAATGCCGTGGTCGGGATTGATCTCGACTATGAAGTGATCGGTGCCAATGGCTCGATGCTGATGGTCAGCGCCAGCGGCACAGCGGTGAAGGTGTGACGCTCCGCTGGATGTTGAAGCATGGGCGTGGCTGGGCTAGGCCGCGCCCTTAGTCTTTTCAGCCAATCGAAACAGAGTTCCCATGGCAGGCCATTCCAAATTCAAGAATATCATGCACCGCAAGGGTGCGCAGGACAAGAAACGGTCCAATCTCTTCTCCAAGCTCAGCCGCGAGATTACCGTTGCGGCCAAGATGGGCACGCCCGATCCGGACATGAACCCGCGCCTGCGGCTGGCGGTCAACACCGCAAAGGCGCAGTCGATGCCCAAAGACAATATCCAGCGCGCAATCGACAAGGCGAGCGCAGGGGATGATGAGAACTACGAAGAAGTGCGCTACGAGGGGTACGGCCCGGGTGGATCGGCAATTATTGTCGAGGCCTTGACCGACAACCGCAACCGCACTGCCACCGCTGTGCGCACCGCATTCAGCAAGAATGGCGGCAATCTGGGCACCGAAGGTTCGGTTGCGCACGGGTTCGAACGGCTTGGCTATATCGAGTATGGCGCCGAAGCCGGCGACGAGGAAAAAGTCCTCGAAGCGGCGCTGGAGGCGGGTGCCGAAGACATCCAATCGTCTGACGATGCCCACGAAATCTGGACCGCTGCCGAGGATCTGCACGAAGTCGCCTCCAGTCTTGAGACAGCGCTGGGTGAGGCCAAGGAAGTCAAGCTGGCGTGGAAGCCCAACATTACGGTCGATCTCGACGAGAAGGGCGCTGGCACGCTGCTCAAACTGATCGATACGCTGGACGATGACGATGACGTCCAGACCGTTTGGGGCAATTACGAAATCTCCGACGAGATCATGGCCAAGCTCGACAGCTGATCGGGCGGGCTGTGCTGATCCTCGGCCTTGATCCCTCGCTCAGCTGCACCGGCTGGGGCGTGGTGCGGGCCGTGGGTGCACGCCTGATCCACATTGCCAACGGGCAGGTGAAAACCGATGCCAAGGCGCCGATTGCCGAGCGGCTGCATCACCTTCACGATGCAATTGCCTCTGTGGTTGCAACGCACCAGGTTGACCGCGCTGCGGCTGAGGAAGTTTTCGTCAACAAGAACCCGCAATCGACCTTGAAACTGGCGCAGGCGCGCGGGGTGGTTTTGGCCGCATGTGCCGCAAGCGGCCTGACGGTCAACGAGCACGCCGCGCGCAAGGTGAAGAAGGCCGTTGTGGGGACAGGGGCTGCCGACAAGGCGCAGGTGCAAGCGATGTTGAAAGTGCTGTTGCCCGGAGCAGAGGTCGCGGGCGCGGATGCTGCGGACGCATTGGCGGTGGCGATTGCTGACGCGCATCTCGGGCGGGGGATGTAGCCATGTTCCTGGTCGTCTTCCGCAATCGCAAACGGGCCGATATCGACCAGCAGGCCTATGATGCAGAGGCGCAGGCGATGGAGGATCTCGCGGCGCAGCAGCCGGGGTTTGTGTCCTTCAAGACCTATGCTGCCGATGATGGCGAGATGATTGCGCTATCGGAATGGGCCAGCGAAGCCGCTGCCCTCGCATGGCGGCGCCATCACGATCATGCCCAGGTGCAGGCGCGGGGGCGTTCAGACTATTATTCGGAGTACACTTTGTTTGCCTGCGACGATCCGCGCATCCATCGCTTTCCGTAAAGGTTGATGACTGTCCTACAGCAGCAGCTGTGGTTAAGTCGCGGCCATGGGATACAAGCTGTCGTCCAGTTCCGCACTTTCTGGCACGATGTCATCACCCTTTCACGTCCGGCGTTTTTGACGCCAGGACCGTGTTCCATGTGTTCCATCCTGTAGGACTTACCGATGACGATCCACATTTACGGCATCCCCAATTGCGACACGGTCAAGAAGGCGCGCAAATGGCTCGATGCGAATGCGATTGAGTACACGTTCCACGACTACAAGAAGGAAGGCGTCGAGCGCGGCCAGCTGGTACGTTGGGCCGATCGTGTGGGATGGGAAGTGCTGCTCAACAGAAGAGGCACGACATTCCGGAAACTGGATGATGCGGACAAAGCCGACATCGATCGCACCAAAGCCATCGCGCTGATGGAAGAACACACCAGCATGATCAAACGTCCCGTCGCCGAGCATGAGGATGGCGCGCGTATCCTGGTCGGCTTTGCCGAGAGCGAGTGGGAGAACGCCTGGTGCTGAAGTGGCTGTCTGCGGCGCTTATGCTGGTGTTGGCTGTGCCCGCCTATGCGGAGGATGATATGCTGATAATCGCCCATCGCGGAGCCAGTGGGGAACGGCCCGAACATACGCTGGCAGCCTATGAGCTCGCGATCGACCAGGGTGCCGACTACATCGAACCCGATCTGGTGTTCACCAAGGATGGCGTGCTCGTATCCCGCCACGAGAACGACATATCTGCCACAACCGATGTGGCTAAACGGTCCGAGTTTGCCAGCCGCAAGACGACCAAGTCGATCGACGGAGCAGACATTACCGGCTGGTTCACCGAAGACTTTACACTGGATGAATTGAAGTCACTGCGCGCAATCGAGCGGCTGCCGGACCTGCGACCTCAAAATACCGCTTTTGACGGGAAATACGATGTCCCGACCTTGGCCGAAATCATCGATCTGGTGAAGCGAAAGGAGAGCGAGACCGGACGCCGGATCGGTCTCTATCCCGAAATGAAGCACCCGACCTACTTCAAACAGGCGACCGGCCTGAACATGGTCAACGCCCTGGTCGCGCAGCTGAATGCGGCCGGGTACGACACGGCAGAAGATCCGGTGTTTATCCAGTCGTTCGAGGTAACGCCGCTGATCGATGCCAATGGCGTCACCGACATGCGCCTCATCCAGCTGATCAAGGCCGAGGGCCGTCCATGGGATGTCGAAACCACCAACTACGCTTTCATGAGCAGCGCCAAGGGTCTGGCCGTGCTGGCGCGCTATGCGGACGGGGTCGGTGCCAATCTCCAGCTGGTGCTGAACGCGGATGGCACGCCGACATCACTTGTTGCCGATGCGAGGGCGGCCGGGATGAAGGTGCATGCCTGGACCTTGCGCAAGGAGAATGCGTTCCTGCCGCCCGCCTTGCAGCGCGGTGCGAACCCAGCCGATGCCGGGTGTCTGTCTACCCTCGTGTCGATGCTGGAAGATGCCGGGGTCGATGGCCTGTTCACGGATGATCCGGCGCCCGTCATTTCGGCGCTGGCATCGGGCGAGAGCGCGTGCGTTCGGGAACCTGCAGGAGGAGAAGGCTAGCCTTCGGCTACAACGCTGAGGATGTAATTGAGCGATACGTCGTCAGACAGATGCAAGCCCTTGCCCACCGACCAGGCAATGCCGCGCATCTCGCAAGATCGTAGGCCGACCGATCCGAGTGAAGCCTCCAACTCGTCGGGCGTGACAAAATCGTCCCAATGATGGGTGCCTTTGGGAATTCGCCCCGTCGCTTCGGCAGCACCAACCAGAAGCAACCTGCTGGCAGCGGTGCGGTTGGGCGTGGAGATGATCATCAGGCCACCGGGCGCCAGCCTTGCAGCCAATTGGGCCAGAAATGCCTCTTTGTCGGCGACATGCTCGATCACTTCGAGGCAAGTCACCAGATCATAGGTACCAAGACCGAGTTCACCCAATTCGCCATGGCGATACTCGATGGCGAGCCCGACACCGTCCGCATGAACCTTGGCTGCCGCAATGTTCTCCGCCGCCGCGTCCACACCTGTGACGTGTGCACCCAACCGCGCCAAGGGCTCGCATAGCAAGCCGGCACCGCAACCGACGTCCAGCGCAGTCTTGCCTTCAAGCGGAGCGAAGCCTTCGATATCGCCACCCCAATGCACATCGATTGCTTGGCGCACGAATTGCAGCCGCACCGGGTTGAGTTGGTGCAGCATTGCGGAGGACCCTTGCGGATCCCACCAATCCGCCGCCAGCGCGCCGAAATGCGCGGCTTCCTCTGGCCGGATAGTGGCGGAGGTGTCTCCGTTTACGGGCATTCACATGGCTCCCTTCGCCGCACGTTCGCTGACGCTGTCATACAAGCTGTCGCCCCAGCTCTTGGCAGAAGCGCCGAACAACCAGTCAGGTGGCGTAATCTCCGGGCCTTCACCGGGGGGCAGAGGAGGAGTGAAATAGCCCAATGCATAACTGCCCATGGCGTATCCCAGCAGGGCCTGCAATTCCGGGCTGAAATCCTTGGCGATATCGGGCGGGCAGGAAAGATACTGGTTCTCTTCCTGACGCAGCCAGCCGAGGCAATAGGTGATGTTGAGGCCCATCCTGTTGCTGTCGGACTGGTTCTTGCCGCCCGAGTGAATGACCGATCCGGAATAAACGAGCACAGAGCCAGCAGTCATTTCTGCGTAGCCAATTTCGTGATCCTCTGCGGTGCGCTCAGGCTCCCAATGATTGGAGCCGGGCACCACCCTGGTTGCGCCATTCTCGCGGGTAAAGTCGGTTACGGCCCAGATTGTATTGAGCTGCGGCTCCAGCGAGGCGGGCAGATATCCGCCCCAGGCAAGTCGGTCGCGGTGCAGGGGTTGTTCGCCTTGTTGCGGAAAGATGCGGATCAGCTGGGTCAAATGCAGCTGGTACGCGTCACAGAAGGGTTTGAGAAACGCGTCGCAAGCCCCGATCAATCGTTCATCCATTACCAGTTGGCGACAGGCCTCTGATCGCGCCACGAGCGCACCGGTCCGGCTGGTATTGCGACCGGTGAAGTCGTCCTGGCCCATCGATGTTGCCTCGACATAGGGCATGATCTCTGCCTTGAGCTGGTCCAATTGTCCGTTGCCCATCGCGTCGTCAATGATGCAGGCGCCATCCTCGCGCAACGCATCAGCAAGGGTCGCGGCGTCAGTTGTGCTGCCAAAATGCTTGAGCTCGGGCATCACAGCCTCTCCTCTTCCTGTCGGGCTCTCAATCAACGCTATCGCAGCGTAAACCGCAAGTCTGCTTGTCATTGACCGATGTCGTCCTTAGTCCCTTGGCGCTTGGACAGGCGGACCTTTTGAAAGGTGGGGCAGTGGCGCGCATCGTGATGAAATTCGGCGGAACCTCGATGGCAGGGACCGAACGGATTCGCCGTGTGGCGCAGATTGTCCGCAAACAAGCCGCCAACGGTGATCAGGTTGCAGTTGTCGTTTCTGCGATGGCGGGAGAAACAGACCGGCTGGTCAATTTCTGCCGCGAAGCCAACGCACTATATGATCCCGCCGAATATGATGTTGTGGTCGCGTCTGGGGAACAAGTCACCTCCGGTCTTCTCGCACTGACTCTCCAGTCCTTGGGATGCAAGGCACGCAGCTGGCTGGGTTGGCAACTGCCAGTCCATACGGTCGAAGCTCATTCCAAAGCGCGGGTCGAAACCATCGACAGCGATGCACTCAAGGCCAGTATGGCCGGAGGCACGATCGCCATCATTCCCGGGTTTCAAGGCGTTTCGGCCGAGGGGCGGATCACTACTCTGGGTCGCGGTGGATCTGACACTTCCGCTGTGGCGGTCGCAGCTGCGATCGGCGCCGACCGGTGTGACATATACACCGATGTCGACGGCGTTTATACGACTGACCCCCGCATCGTGGCCCGCGCGCGCAAGCAGAAAGCGGTGACCTACGAAGAGATGCTGGAGCTTGCATCGGTGGGCGCGAAAGTCTTGCAGACCCGCTCGGTTGGGCTGGCGATGAAAGAGGGGGTACGGGTGCAAGTCCTCTCCAGCTTTGTTGACGACAACGCCACCCCGGCAGACGACTTGCCCGGCACGCTGATCGTGTCGGAGGAAGAAATGGATCAAATCCTGGAGGAGGGCGAAATGGAACGCCAGCTCGTAACCGGTATCGCCCACGACAAGAACGAAGCGAAGATCATCCTGACGCGCGTGCCCGACAAGCCAGGCGCGGTGGCGCATATCTTTGAGCCGCTGGCCGATGCATCGATCAATGTGGATATGATCATCCAGAATGTCGGCCGCGACAAGGGTGAAACGGACGTTACCTTTACCGTCCCGCAAACCGATCTTGCCCGCGCCCAGGCATTGCTGGAAGACAAGCGCGAAGAGATCGGCTTCAACCGTATCATTACTGACAGCCACATTGCCAAGATCAGTGTGGTGGGCGTGGGTATGAAAAGCCACGCCGGGGTCGCCAGCACCATGTTCCGGTCATTGAGTGATCGCGGCATCAATATCCAGGCGATCTCGACCTCTGAAATCAAGGTCAGCGTGATGATCGACGAGGACGAAACAGAACTGGCTGTGCGGGTTCTCCACACGGCCTACGGGCTGGATGAGGAAGACGCGGCTTGAGCCGCTTGCCGCGCCCGCATTCGCGCCGTAATCGCCCGACATGACCGATTTTCCAAAATCCGCTGCCCTGATGCAGCGCGGAACCAATTTTCTTGGTTGTAAGCACGCCATCCTGTGCGGTGCGATGAGCTGGGTGTCCGAACGCAATCTGGTGTCTGCCATTTCCAATGCCGGCGGCTTCGGTGTGATTGCCTGCGGGGCCATGACGCCTGACTTGCTCGATACCGAAATTGCCGAGACCAAAGCCCGCACAGACAAGCCTTTCGGCGTCAATCTTATCACCATGCATCCGCAGCTATTTGACCTGATTGCCGTCTGCAAAAGGCATGGCGTGACCCATGTTGTCTTGGCTGGTGGTATCCCGCCTAAGGGAAGTGTTGAGGCGATAAAGGATTTTGGAGCCAAGGTCATCGTGTTCGCTCCGACTCTTGCGCTGGCCAAGAAGCTGCTTCGGTCCGGTGGCGATGCGCTGGTAATCGAAGGAATGGAAGCAGGCGGCCATATCGGCCCCGTTTCCACCAGCGTCCTTGCCCAGGAATTCTTGCCCGAACTGAGCGAAGACCATCTTGTCTTCGTGGCTGGCGGCATCGGGCGTGGCGAGGCGATTGCGGGTTATCTGGAAATGGGCGCGGTAGGTGTTCAGTTGGGTACGCGGTTTGCTTGCGCGAGCGAAAGCATCGCCCATCCGAATTTCAAGAAGGCCTTTTTCCGCGCCAAGGCACGTGACGCAGAGGCCAGCGTGCAGGTCGACCCCCGGCTTCCGGTGATTCCGGTCCGGGCCCTTAAAAACAAGGGTACCGAGGAGTTCACAGCCAAGCAGATCGAAGTGGCTGGCAATCTTGACCGGGAAGAGGTTGATATGGGTGAGGCCCAGCTCCAGATCGAGCACTATTGGGCTGGCGCATTGCGGCGCGCTGTTATTGATGGTGATGTGGAGAATGGCAGCTTGATGGCCGGGCAGTCGGTCGGGATGGTCAAGCAGGAAGAGCCCGTTGCCGATATCATCCAGCAATTGATGCGCGAAAGCGAAGAGGCCCTGGCGCGCCGCTGACATGACCGAGCCTTTGATCCTGACCCTTTCCTGCGCGGACCGGCCGGGCATCACAGCCAATGTCACGGGCTTTCTGTTCGAACATGGCTGCAATATTCTCGAAGCACAGCAGTTCAATGATCGCGAAAGTGATCGGTTTTTCATGCGGATCGAATTTGACCCGCAGAGTTCTCGGCGGGAAGACCTGCGGGCTGATCTTGCCGCTTATGCTGCGCGTATGGAAATGGAATGGAACCTGGTGCGCCGCGATCGTCCGCGCCGTGTGCTGTTCATGGTAAGCAAGTTCGATCACTGCCTCGCCAGCTTGCTCTACCGCTGGCGTATCGGTGAGCTGCCGCTTGAACCTGTCGCCATCGTCTCGAACCACCCGCGCGAAGCGATCAGCCACACCCATATCGGTGGTGTGCCGTTCCATCATTTGCCGGTAACCAAGGACACCAAAAGCAACCAAGAAGAGCAAGTGCGCGCCATTGCCCGGGACACCGGCGCGGAGCTGGTTGTACTCGCGCGTTACATGCAGATCCTGTCGGACCAGCAAGCCGGACATTTTGCCGGCAAGTGCATCAATATCCACCACAGCTTCCTGCCTGGCTTCAAGGGTGCCAAGCCCTACCACCAAGCCCATGCGCGCGGCGTAAAGATGATTGGTGCGACCGCCCACTATGTGACAACCGATCTCGATGAAGGGCCGATCATCCATCAGGATGTCGAGGCGATCAGCCATGCCGACAACCCCGATGATCTGGTCCGGAAAGGCCGCGATATCGAAAGTCGCGTCCTGGCAGAGGCGGTGCGGCTCCATCTGGAAGAACGCGTCTTGATGAATGGCCAGCGCACAGTTGTTTTCAAAGGATGAGATGATGAGCGAATTCGATCTTCCCAACGCATCAACCGATTTGTCTGGAAAGGTTGCCCTCGTGACGGGTGCTTCGTCCGGCTTTGGTGAGCGTTTCGCCCGGGTTCTGGCTTCGCAGGGCGCCGCAGTCGCTTTGTGCGCGCGGCGGGTGGACCGGCTGGAATCGCTCTCCAAGGAGATCAACGATGCTGGCGGGCGTGCGATTGCCGTCGCGATGGACGCGACAGATGCCGCCGCTCTGGTTGCGGCGGTGGATGCAGCGGAACAAGCTTTCGGGCTGGTCGATATCCTCGTCAACAATGCTGGAATCCCCGATGCACAGCGCGCCCACAAGATGGAGCTTGACCTGGTCGATCGCGTGTTGGGCGTAAACCTGCGGGCGCCGTGGCTCTTGTCTACCGAGGTGGCGCGGCGACTGATCGCTGCGAAGAAACCGGGCACTATCGTGAACATCAGCTCCACCGCGCATTATCGCTATGATGGCGGAGGCGCGGCGCTCTATGCCGTCACGAAGACAGGGCTTGCCCGCATGACCGAAGCGCTGGCCGTTGAATGGGCTTATGCCAACATCAATGTAAACGCGATCTGTCCGGGAATGTTCGTGACCGAAATGACCGATGGCATGTTTGCCCGGATCGGCGACCAAAGTGAGAATGTGGTGCGCCAACGCATTCCGGTACCGCCCCAATTGGATAGTACACTGCTTTATTTGGTCAGCCCGGCCAGTGAATGCGTGACCGGCGCGGTCATCAAGGTGGATGATGGCCAGAGCGCGCGGATGCAGCTGCGCTAGCTTTCGGCCCCAAATCGGACATCTTTTCGATTGGTTGAACCGTGCTAGGATACGCCATCCAGCAGGAGATGCCCGATGTGCGAAGAGAGTGATTTCCCCGAAGGTGCGGGCAACACTGGCAATTGGCGATGGACAAGGCGCGAGTTCGGCGCGGCTGGTGGAGCAGTTGCTCTGGCGGCCTGCTCTTCCGGTGTTGCCGGCGAGGATGAGGGTTTGCTCTCGGCTGGCATAGCGGAAGACAGCGTAACAATTGAGACGCCTGACGGGCTGCTCGATGCGTTCTTTGTCCACCCTGCTACGGGTTCCAGCCCGGCGGTGATTTTCTGGCCAGACATTGCTTCGATCCGGGATTCAAAGCGGATGATGGCACGCAGGCTGGCAGGCGAAGGCTATGCGGTGCTGGTGGTCAATCCCTACTATCGCGACGTTGCCGGCGAGCAGTTCGAAAGTTCGGTCGCATTCCGTGCCGAGGGCGGGTTTCAAACAGTTGAACCGTGGCGCGACAAGCTAAGCAGTGATGCCATCATGCGCGATGCGGATGCCATTGTCAGTTGGCTCGATGAACAGGATGCTGTCGACACCGTGCGCGGCATCGGGACGCAGGGGTACTGCATGGGCGGGCCGTTTGCTGTCTACAGCGCGCATGCGCGGCCCGACCGGATCAGGGCTGCGGCGAGCTTTCATGGTGGCGGGCTGGTGCGAGAGGACCCGCACAGCCCCCATCGCCTGATCGCCGATACGCCCGAGACTTCTTACATCTTCGCGATCGCGAAGAACGATCATGCCCGAACCCCCGATGACAAGGACAAATTGGCTGCTGCTGTTGATGAATACAAACGGGATGCGCAGATCGAGGTCTATGCAGGCGACCACGGTTGGACCGTGCCCGAGACAATCCTGCATACCTCGAGGCTGAGGCAGAGCGGGCCTGGGGCCAGTTGCTAGCTCTCTACGGCTCAAGTTTGTAGTGCGAAGCTGTGCCCCACGCGGCCTTGCCGCGGCGCGGCCACAGCCGGAGGCTCTGTGACAGTGCAGAAGGCGATTGATGCGGGGCCGCACTGCCGAACTCATTTCGTGCAGCCCAGCGAATTGTACACCCTCTAGCGCGTAGCAACTCTGCCGCTTGGTTCGATCGCCTTGTCTTCGTTGGCCCGCTTGATGATGTATTCGCGGATCGCGTCGATCTCTTCCTTCGAAAGGGACCCGGCAAAACTTGCCATGCCGTTATCCTTCAGGATGCCATCATGGACCACGGCAGTAAAGGCACTGGCATTGGCAATGGTTGCCGAACGGCGAAGATCGGGCAGCACCGTCGAGCCGACAGCCGCAGGCGCATGGCAGACCGCACAATAGCGGGCATATTTCTGCTTACCCAGCGCAATGACTTCTGCACTGGCGCGACTTGGTGGAGGATCCAGTGGAAGGCGGGCCAGTTCCGGCTGTTCGGGCAGTTCGGCCGTGCCGCCGATCTTGAAGACCAGCAAGCGGCTGATATTCTGGACCGGCTTCGCATCATTGACCAGTTCGCCATCGGCTGTGATCGCATATGCGCCGCCCCAACCAGCCAACACCGCAACATATTGCTCACCATTCACGGTGTAAGTGATAGGCGGTGCCACGATGCCGGTCTGGGCTCCGAAGCTCCATAATTTCTCACCCGACGATGCGTCGAAAGCGTTGAACTCGCTGGACGAGTTGCCCTGGAACACTAGCCCGCCACCAGTGGCCAGAAGGCCGCCATTCCATGGCCCAGGATACTCAACTTCCCAACGGGCTTCCTGCTTGACCGGATCCCACGCCATCAGCTTGCCGCGGACGGTGCCATAGACCTCGCGCCTGATTCCCAGATCGGGCGGCAAGTCACCTGCCCCGAGATCGAAACCGACATTGAACCCGCGTGCCGTGTCAGGCTTCCAATCTGCCTCTGGGGCGTAGATTGTGGCTGCCTCGAATGCAGGGATATAGACCAGCCCCTCGTCGGGGTGGAATGCCATCGGGTGCCAATTGTGGCCACCCAGCGGGCCTGGCATCACCAGAGCAGGCTCGCCGGTTTTGTCGACACGTGCAGCTGCGTTGAAAATCGGACGTCCGTCTTCATCGATGCCCTCCGCCCAATTCTGCGGAATATAGTCTTCGGCAGAGATGAACTCGCCCGTCGCACGGTCGATGACGTAGAAGAATCCGTTTTTGGGCGCTTGCATCAAGACCTGACGTTCTTCGCCGTCGATGGTGATATCGGCCAGGATGATGTGCTGTGTGGCGGTATAATCCCACGTTTCGCCGGGCGTGGTCTGATAGTGCCAGACATATTCACCGGTGTCGGGACGAACAGCGACGATACTCGACAAATAGAGATTGTCGCCTTCTCCGGTGCCATCTTCACCGGGGCTCCGGTAGGCGCGATTCCAAGGGCTTCCGTTGCCGACCCCGAAATAGAGCAGGTCAAGCTCCGGATCGTAGGCCATTGAATCCCAGACAGTGCCACCACCGCCAAGTTTCCAATACTCCCCGCTCCAGGTCTCTGCTGCCGCTTTCAGATATTCGGCATCGTTTTCATCCGGCTTGCCGGGCACTGTGTAGAACCGCCACAGCTCATCGCCGTCATTCGCGTCATAGGCGGCGATATAGCCGCGTACGCCAAACTCTGCGCCACCATTGCCGATCAGAACTTTGCCATCGATGATACGGGGAGCACCAGTGACGGTGTAAGACGCGTCTTGGTCAACAGTGACTTTTTCCCATACGACCTTGCCGGTGTCGCGTTCCAGTTTCACCAACCGTCCGTCCAGCGTGCCGAGGAACAGGTGATCGCCCCAAGCGGCCAAGCCGCGATTGACGACATCGCAGCAAGCCTTGACTGCTGTCTCGCCCGGCACTTCAGGGTCGTAATCCCACAAGGGCTCGCCCGTCGCAGCGTCAAACGCTTTGACCTTGCTCCACGCAGTGGTGAGGAACAGCTTGCCGTCCATCACCAGCGGCGTGGCTTCCTGCCCTCGCGCTGTGTCCATGTCCGAATACCAGGCCAGGCCCAGCTCGCCGACGGTTCCCTGGTTTACCTGCGATAGGGGGGAAAAGCGCTGTTCGGAATATGTCCGGCCATGGGTGATCCAGTTACCGCTGTCTTCGCCGGCATTCAGCAACCTAACCGAGTCGATCCCGGCCTCGCTCATTTCTGCCTCGCCACATGCTGCCAGCGTAAGCGCCGCCGTGGCCGCAATGGCCATCCCCCAAATTCGCATCCCCATGTCCTCTCACTGTGATACCGGCCCTTCTTGTGCGTGGCCGGTCCATCCTGCGTGGCACACTGTGCCGCGCGAATCATTGTCTGTCTATCGTCGATGATAGGCGGGTCCGCCAGGCACAAGGTTCGGCAGTCGCATCGAAAAGGTTGGAACCTTCATTATTGCTGGCCGTTGCAATAATAGAACGCTCCTATGCGTTTCTGAAATTCGTTCGCACCTCGGCTGTTGCAATGCAAAATCGAGAGTGCATATTCCCCATTGCAAACAAAAGACCTCTCAGGAGCATAATAATGCGTATTGCAAAGATTTCCGCGGCTGCAGCTGCACTGACTTTGGCGGTTGCGCCGATCGCGGTCCAGGCGGATGCCTCGCGCGTCGCTGCACCGGTAGACAGCGAAAGCGAGATTGGCGGCCTCAACAATGGCAGCCAGTTTGCGATTATCGCGTTGGTTGCTGGTGTCATCGCCGGTGCAATCATTCTGACTGACAGCGACGATCCGGCTAGCGCCTGATTGATGCCACATAATTCATCGAAGAAGGCCGCCCTCGGGCGGCCTTTTTTGTGTCTGCGGTTTGCAGTCAAACCACTTGCGTGGGTTGCACTTGGTATTGAAGGCGGGTCGGGCTAGTCTGTAGCCAGTCCAATCGGAGGAACTGAAAAATGGAATTCGTGCTCGTTGCGCTGCTCATATTGCTGGTGGCATTCCTGCTCATGGGCGTGCGCGTAGTGAAGCAAGGCTTCGTCTATACGATTGAGCGCCTGGGCAAATTCACCATTTCTGCCGAGCCGGGCCTGCACATCATCATTCCTTTTGTTGATCGGGTGGGGCGCAAGATCAATATGATGGAGCAAGTTCTCGATATTCCCGGACAAGAAATCATCACCAAGGATAACGCCATGGTCGGCGTGGACGCCGTAGTGTTCTTCCAGGTGCTTGATGCTGGCAAGGCCGCTTACGAAGTGTCCAATCTCTACAACGCGATCATGGCGCTTACGACCACCAACCTGCGGACGGTCATGGGCTCGATGGATCTTGATGAAACCCTGTCGAAACGAGACGAGATCAATGCTCGCCTACTGAGTGTGGTTGACCATGCAACCTCGCCATGGGGCGTCAAGATTACCCGGGTCGAGATCAAGGATATTCGTCCGCCGATGGACATTTCCGAGGCGATGGCGCGCCAGATGAAAGCCGAGCGTCTCAAGCGTGCCGAAATCCTCGAGGCTGAGGGTGACCGGGCTTCGAACATTCTCCGCGCAGAGGGCGACAAGCAAAGCGCGATCCTGAAGGCAGAAGGCAAGCGTGAAGCGGCATTTCGCGATGCCGAGGCGCGTGAGCGCGAGGCTGAGGCCGAAGCCAAAGCTACCCAGATGGTGTCCGATGCCATTGCAGGATCGGGCAGCCAGGCGATCAATTACTTCGTTGCCCAGGAATACACCAAGGCGTTCGGCAAGTTTGCCGACAGCCCCAATGCGAAAACCATTTTGTTCCCGATGGAGGCGACCCAGCTGATCGGCTCCCTCGGAGGAATCGGCGAATTGGTCAAAGATGCAATTGGCGGAGAAACCGTAAACACCGGCACCCCGATCCCAAAGACGCGAGCGCGCACCAGCGTTTCGCGTTCGGGCGACAAGGGTTAGAGGCGGGGCATGCTCGACGGCATCGAACCGCACTGGATCTGGGTCATTATCGGGCTGGTTCTGGCCGCTCTCGAGATCGTTGTTCCCGGCGTCTATCTGATTTGGCTCGCCGTCGCTGCGCTGTTAACCGGCGTGCTGACCTTTGTGCTCGACCCCGGTTTGCCGCTGCAGATCGTCAACTTCGTATTCATTTCGCTGATTGCCGCGTTCAGTGCGAAGCGGATCCTGCGGGATCGCCCGATCCTCAGCTCCGATCCACTGATGAACAAACGGGGCGGACGCCTGGTGGGGGAATCCGCTGTTGTGGTGCAACCATTCGAAGGCGGCACGGGCCGGGTCCATCTAGGCGATACCGACTGGCTCGCTAAGGGCGTCGACATGGCTATCGGTGAACGTGTCCGCGTCACTGGCAGCGAGGGCGCGATCCTGCTGGTGGAACCTGCCAATCTGATCGAAGAACAGGGCCGGGAAGATGTGTCTTCGGACTAGTTGCCGGTGGTGGCAGAAGTGGTCGTGAAACGACCTTGCTTGCGATATTGAACCATCATCTTGTCCAGAAACAGGCTCAAAGGCTTCGGCTCGATACCCAATTGTTTGAATCCGGGATGGTCTCCTGAAACAATATTGCCTTGTTTCAGCATGGTCCACTGGTCGCGGCTCATTGGGGTCAATGGCAAGGTCGCGAATGTCGCACTGGCGAAATCGGGGACTTCGATGAAGCTGCGCTGTCGGCGTTGTGCGTCGGCGATGCGCTGATTGATTTCCAACATGGTCAGGACTTCCGGCCCGCCCAGCTCAAAGGTCTTGCCGCCGTGCTTGGCCGGATCGGCCAGGCTTGCAACGACCGCAGCAGCGACATCATCGACATGGACCAGTTGAAGCTGCGCTTTCGGGCCGAAGACCGGAAGGACTGGGAGCATTTGGATTAGCCCGGCAAACATGTTCAGGAAGTTGTCGTCCTGCCCGAAAACGATCGATGGCCGCAGGATCGTCGCCTTGGGGAACGCGTCCAGAACTAACTGCTCGCCAATGCCCTTGCCCCGCGAATAATCCGTTTGTCCCTCAGGGTCGGCCCCGATTGCGGTAACCTGCACCAGAGCTTGCACCCCGTTTTCCTTGGCAAGCTGGGCGATCGTACCGGCCGATTTTCCCATCAGGGCGATCTGGTCACCCTCGAATGATCCGACCAGATTGATCACCGCATCGGCGCCATGCAGGCAAGCCGCTACGCTGCGTTCATTGGTAATGTCGCACCGGGCAAACTGCAGCTGCCCCAGATTGGCGAGTGGCTTGAGCGTGAAGGCCTTTTCCGGGTTTCGGCTGGCAATGCGCAATCGTGCCCCGCGTTCCAGCAATGCCTGGGCAACGTGAGTGCCCAGAAATCCGCTGCCACCGAACACGGTTACAAGCTTGTCTGCGAGAGGATTGCTGCGAGCCATGACCTAGTTGTTATCCTGCAAATGGGGAATCAAATTGCGCCTGATGATCCTTTGCACAGGGTGCGGCATGCGGGCAAGAACTCGCCTCGCCCGCTCCGATGAAAGTGCATGTGAAATCGCGTAAGCGCCGAATATGATGAAGGTGTAATCGAGATAAGATTTGTGACTTGTCTGGCTCCAGATCAGCGCTGTCACTGCCGCAAAGCTGCCGATCAGAGCCCAGAACAAAACCCCACGTCGCCAATCGCGCCGTGCTAGCCACAACCCAGCCAAGCCAAGCAGGAAGACAGGCGTCCAGGAGACCACATAGATCGCGTTGAAGAGGCGCGGCTCACGGGGGACCTTCTGCGGCCCGAAAGCGGCCCACAATTTGGCTCCGGCATAGGACACTGTGCGGCCCGGATCCTGGGTGACAGCTGCCCAAGCCCGGTCTTCAAACCATTGTCCGAGTTCGGCCGACGACATGACTTTGATCGCCTCGCCGTGCACCCGGAGAGTGTCTTGGAAAACAACCCTGCGCGAGGCATCGATGCTGCCGATCGGATAGTGGGAGAAGGTCAGTTCATGGTTGCCGGCATAGATTGCCGTTGCGGCTTCGGTTCCTAGGGAAGGCTTGCCTGCAACATCCTGAGAATAGACGAGCCAGGGAAGCAAAGTCAGCCCAAGTGACGCTGTAACAATCGCCGAGGATCGTAGCCTCCGGCCAAGTGGATGCGAACCGCTTGCCGCCGGAATGATTGCCCACGCGATGGCGAAGAGAGCGAACGGCAGCAGTGTCGCGCGAGTCAGAATGGCCAATCCCAGTGCAATACCTACCGCAATCGCCGTGACAATGCCCTGACGCTGATGAAGCTCCACTAAAAGCCAGACCGAAAGCATAGTCAGGGCTGCGAACAGCCCAGATTCCTGCAGGGCGGTATCGTGTGCAGCCGCATAGGGCCAAAGCAAGGCCATCGATGCCGCCAAAACGCCGCACTGCGGCGAGAACAGTCTCCTGCCGATCACGCCGGTCAAGACCACCGACCCGGCTGAGACAAGGGATTGTGCCAAAGCGATGGTCCAGAAATTGCCCTGTGTTCCGCCGGTCGCTGCAAGAAATAGCGGATAGAGCGGAACCCGGAACGCGGTCGGGATGCTCCCGTCGAGCGTATAGCCAGAGCCTGCGGCCAAATGCTTAGCAAGGGTCAGAAACAGCGTGTATCCACTGGCTTCAAACTCCGCGCTGCCGCGCGCTGCCCGCAAAGCAAAGCGGATCGCAAATGCGAGAACACCGATACCGGCCAGCGTGATCGCAAAGCTGCTTCGGCCTCGCATTATTGGTCACTCCGGATTGGGTCAGACGTCCAATTGCCCTGCACCTGCAATGGCGCATTGACAAGCTGTGGTACGAGCCGTATCCGCCCGCTCCTACTCGCGATCCGCACATAAAGTTGCGGATCGCTGGTGTGCCCAGATGGCGGAATTGGTAGACGCGCTAGCTTCAGGTGCTAGTATTCGCAAGGATGTGGAGGTTCGAGTCCTCTTCTGGGCACCAAAACAACGTTCCAAAATATCCAACGATATCTCGACAAAACGGCAGAATTCTGCCACTTTCGAGGTGTTGTTAGTCCCGGAATGTCCAGCAAGATTTCATAACAGCCAAGCCGGTTTTGGGGGCATGTTGGGGGCAAGTGAGCCTTTCAGGAATCACCTGCGAAACAGTATCTGCCCCCAAAACCGGCTTGGCTGTAATTCGAAAATCTCGGCTGGGTCCGAACAGGGAGTTGGATCAAGGCCTTCACTGATCTCGCGTTGCGCGCACTCAAGCCCAAAAAGAAGCCGTACAAGAAGGCCGATGAGCGCGGGCTCTATATCGAAGTCATGCCAAACGGCTCCAAGCTGTGGCGGGTAAAGTACCGATTGCATGGCGTCGAGAAGCGGCAGTCCATGGGGCGGTATCCTGATGTCTCATTGGCGGAGGCACGGAAACGGCGTGACGAGGTCAAAGCACTCGTAAGCGCTGGCAAGGACCCGGCCATCGAACGCCGCCAGGCGAAACTGGTCGCAGCGCTTGCCGCTGAAACGACCTTTATCTCGGTTGCGCGCGAGTTCATCGAGAACAAGATGGTCGGCGAAGGGCGCGCTCAGTCCACGGTCGAAAAGAACCTGTGGTATCTCGATCAGCTGAAGCCACTTCAGCCTCTGCCTGTCGGTCAGATTCGGCCAGCTGATGTACTCGCTGCACTCAAACCTATTCAGGCACACGGGAAGCATGAGACTGCGCGACGTTGCCGAGCTTTCGCGAGCCGCGTCTTTCGGTACGCGGTCGCTACTCTTCGATGTGAAAACGACCCAGCAGCAGTCTTGCGAGGAGCCTTGCGCAATCCAAAGCCAAAGCACCATGCGGCACTTGAGAAGCCGGAGCAGGTGGCTGATCTGTTGCGCGGGATCGATGAGTATGAAGGTCACCTTATTACCCGCATAGCTATGCAGATTTTGCCACATGTGATGGCGCGGCCGGGAGAGTTGCGCTTGGCGAGATGGGATGAGTTCAACTTCGAGAAGGCCGAATGGTGTATCCCTGCCGAGCGCATGAAAATGCGTAAGCCTCATAAGGTACCGCTATCCCGTCAGGTCATAGCCTATCTTGAGGAGCTCGCTCCGTTGACCAAGACCGGGCCGGCGGGATTTGTCTTTCCAGCTTTTCACACGACGAGAAAGCCGATGAGTGAGAACACCATCAATCAGGCTCTACGTCGGATGGGCTACTCCAAAGATGAAATGACCGCGCACGGCTGGCGGTCAACCGCATCATCGCTGATCAATGAATCCGGCAAGTGGAACCCAGATGCGATTGAACGCTCACTGGCCCATACGGATCGCAATGCAGTGCGCCATGTCTACAATCGCTCGAGCTTCTGGCACGAACGTGTCGAGATGCATCAATGGTGGAGCGATTATCTGGACCAGCTTCGCAGTGGCGGTGAAGTGGTTCCATATGGATCGTTGACAGATGCAGAGCCCGGAAAGGTGGTCAGCCTAGCCAGCCGGAGGCAGCGATATAAAGGCTAGAGACGCTCGACTCTGCTGCCGAACGCGATACGAACGAGGTCCATGGCCTTTGAAGTTACTCCGAGCGGAAAGCCCAACGCAGGCGATCTCAAGCAAGAGGAAGGCAAGGACGGCTGGGTCTATACGACTTGGCGTCTGACAAAGGTCTCACGCGATAAGATGATTGCGGCATGGCCCGAATTGGATCTGCCTTGGGTGGATCTAGCCGCGCGCGAGTTCGAGGTTGCTTGGGCGAATAAGGGATCCAATCGAGAAGGCTTTGTCGGCTGGCGCGATGATATCGAGAGCCTGTCGGCGGCGTCCGCGAGGCTGCTCAAAGTTCTACAAAGCTGTGCGTTTCCTGCGCGACATTCCCTGGGCACTTTGGAAAGGGAATCCGGCTCGGCGTCGCTTTACGAAAGCTCGGTCGAACTTGTCGAAGCTCTGGTCGCGGAGACAGATCGGTTCAAGCAGCTTTCCTCTGGTATGGACGCGCGTAGCCTCCCTCATCCTATGCCTGGCCTCATCATCAAGCTTGCTCGGCAACTTCGCTATGCTGGCGCTCCATGGGACAAGAAGTTTGGCTCGCAACTCACCAGATTGGCCACAATTACTCTCGATGGCCTTGAGCTCAGGCACAGCTTGGACATTCGTTCGAGTGTCAAAGATACGCTGAAGTCTGGGGACCAAAGGCTCGAAAAACTTCGATAGTCCCTCAGGACTCTTGTGGCGCCCCTGGGACATCTGACTATCTTCTGGGACCGATACTGAAAAAAGGATCGGTTAATGCGACTTATTCGACTTCCCGAGGTAAGGCACAAGACGGGCCTCTCTCGCTCTCGTATCTACGCGGACGAGACCTTTCCGAAGCGAGTTCCTCTCGGCGCGCGCGGAGTGGCATGGGTAGAGGCCGAGATTGAGGAGTGGATCCAAGAACGGATTGAGCGCCGCGATTAGTGATAGGTCACTGTTCGACCTGCCGGTGAAGCCTCAAATCCAAATTCAGCTTTCAACAGTGCACTGCAAGGGAGGGGGGAGTGAAAAACTCTGGAGCCTCTCGAACGGACACCGGCGGGGTGCAAAAAATCTTGCATGGTTGAAATTTGAGGGGGGGGGGTAGTTCTCCGCGTGTCGAAGCATATCGGACGGTAAATCCCGCGTGTCACCGATGGTCCGACGTCTCGCCAAAGATGTCGAAGCTCCGGTCGGCATGCTGGTCTTCTCGTTTCGCACGGATCACAAAAACGCCACGCATATCGTAACGATCAGACGTGAACACATAAGCTGGCGGACTGATCTGAAAGAACCCGCAGGCTGGCATCTCCTCGCGATCTTCACTACTAACCTGAGATCCAAGCCAGAATGTGTATTTGCCCGGCGATGGTCGACATATGGTGCTCAGGCTTGGACGTCTCGTCGCACGCCAGAGCCGAGGATCATGGTGCAACGACGCGACGATGAACGTCACAGTAACGAATGTGCTGATCCACGGGTTACTGGATAACCAATTCGCGAGCCGACTAGTGCACGCTGCGAAATCCAGTCAGCTTCACCGTAGCGATGGGAGTCGCTTTGCGCCGGTTGTTTTTTACTGACCCGTAGCTCTTCCTTGTGGGCAGTCCGGACAGCACCGCCCAGATCGTCGGCATCGCCATGGTCATGGCAGTTTCCTCGACCTCATAGACCTGCTCAAGGCTGCGGCGAAACGTTCTCTGGTCGTGCGCAAACTGGCGATAGATCCCTTTCATCTCTTGCCACATGGCCAGCCAGTCCTCGCGGAAAATACAACGGGCATGACCGCCCGTCTCTCCTGCAATGGAATGGGCAAGGCGAGCCAGGGTTTCTGTTTCGGTACGCTTGAGATCATTCCCCAGCCGGCCCAGACGTTCACCCAGCGCTGCCAGCGTGGGGCGCTCATCAGGCAGCTTGCATATGCGATCTAGAAAAACTCGTTCTGAATCCGTCCAGAATTTACCCTCCCGGATTATCAGCGCGATATCCGATTTCAGATTCCCAAGGTATTGTGCAGGCGTCCCGTCGCGTGAAGGGACCAAGGCCCTCCCGGTCGCTTCACCTAGAGTTGCTGCCGGCGAGCCCGCTGCCATCAGTTTCGGTCGCGTTGCGCCGAGCACGCGGAATACATAATCCTGCTGCTTCCCGAAATCCCTACCCTCCAGCCATTCGAGCCGAAGTTCGTCCAGCGTCGTGACGCCGTTTTCCGCGAGACATTTCGCGAGACTTCGGGACGCCCCGATATTCGTCGTCGGCCACTGCCTCACAGGTTCAGGAAGGGATCGGAAAAGATGATCGGGCGTGTTCCCGAGGCGACGCAGGTCTGCGGAGGTCCTCGCGGTTCCTTCATATATCGCAATGATGAGCGGGAGAAGCTTCATCGCCTCTCCCATGGTGCACTGCCATTGTTCGGCGATGATTCCAGCAAGCTCGGCAGGCGCTACCTGTTCACGGTCAGACAACTCGAGAGCAAGAGACTGGAAGCGGCATCTGAGCTCAGGATGTACAATGACGCAGCCCAAGATCGGATGCGGCGCCATCAGCAGTTCACGAACCTTTACTAGGATGCGTTTCTCGATCTGCCGGACCCTTTCACGTGTCACCGGCGGATCGAACATGGCGGCGACCTCCTCTAGGGTGGCGGCATCCGAGCCGGATCGCGCGATACGATTTGTGTGTATCTGGGCGGCATGATCGGACGGGTCCTCCTCGCATATTTCGCGTATCAGAGAGGTGAGCGCAGCCGCCGGTTCACAGCAAACCGCCTCACCTGAATCTGGGACGACTCTGACAGACTGGATCCGGGCAAGCATTTGCAGATCAGGTCCGCTCTCACCCCAAGCCTTTCTCAGGATCTGAATCCTTTCCTGTGCGAGCCCGACTGTTTTTCTGCCGACGCCGGGAAGTCGCCAGAGTTTTGCGGGATCTTCTGCAAGGGATCCGATGGTCCGGAACCCATGCCGCCGAAGTTTCGAAATCGCGGCACCCAGACCAAGTATCGAAATATTCAACGCACAGAACTCTTCCGACAGCTCCGGTTTTTCCTCGTGGTGCTCGTTGCTGTCGCGGTAGATCTGCGACAATCGCGGAGTGCCGCTTATCTGCGCCAATTTCTCCCCCAGCCTAAGGATTTTCGCTCTGCCGAACCCTCTCCAGGGCAGGATGCCGGTTTCGAAAAGATCAATGAGTTCGCCGAGGTTTTTTACGCCTTCCGCGATCGGGATATTCAGGAGCGCACCGAATTCCTTGCGCAAGGCTTCCAGTGGGATGGACCTTTCCTGCTCACTGAAGCTGCCCATGCCGAATCGTGATGAAAGCCAGTAGATATCGCTGCCGCAATCGCGCCAGAAAGACACCCAATCGACCTGTTGATCACTGACATTCCGCATCAGGCGTCGGCACTGATCAAGTATGTCGGGTGTGCTCTCCTCAAGCGCGCGCGGCGTCGCAGCATTCCCGTTCGCGGCATGGCCCACGGTCAGAATGCCGGCCTGCTCGAGCGAATTTACGCAATCCGGGACCAGCTGAAGATGCCGGAAATTCAGTTCGTGCAATTCCGTCGGAATGCTGGCCAGACTATCCATGGATCAGTGAATCCGGCGCCAACCGGACAGCTTTGTGACTGTGGGCCGTTCCGGCGAATCTGCATGCAACCGGATCTCGAACGAGCCATCGGACCGGTTCTCAAAGACAACGCTCTGCCCTTCACGCGCCCCCACGCTACGGAAGTAGGCAGTCATCCGCGTGATACGGTATTCATTGCGCGTTCCATCGGGATCGTGAAGCTTGTTGTTGTAGTAGACATATCGGAAGCGCCACCATTTGCCTGTCTCGTCCCTGCAGTCGATCAGCCGATCGGGGTTCTTGATGGCGGGATCGAGCGGGGGAAAGAAGGTGAGCAGTTCGCGATCACCTTTGGGCACAAGGATGCCAGCCTGATGGCTCCCGTTCGCGCCAGTGTCGTTTCTCGTCAGTGTCTTGCTGAATGCAGTCACGACCCGCCTCGGCCCATATCGATCGCCTTGCGGAGATCGGCTTTCTCGGCCTCTGCATCCTCCATTACGGCATCGCCCATCTCGCGGCGGCGCAACGACCGCTCAAGCATGACCTCTTCGACAGTGTCGGGATAGAAAAGGCGATAGATGCGTACGGGTTGCGTCTGCCCTCGCCTATGGGCGCGGGCACTCGCTTGCGCCTCAAGCGCAGGGTTCCAGTAGAGCGTGTAGTGGATGACGATTGTCGCCGCTGTGATGTTGAGCCCGGCTCCGGCGGCTTTGGGATTGAGCACGAGACACGCTGGTCCGGCAAACTCGGTAAAGGCGTCGACTATTTCCTGACGCTCGGCCTGTGGAGTGGAGCCGTTGATTGCATTCCAGTAGGCATCGGGTAGCAACCCAGCCACTCGCTCGAGAAGCTGGACCGTGCCGTTGAAATTCGAGAACAGCAGTACTTTGCGTCCGTTTGCGAAGGCCTCCTGAAGGAGCTCCAGGGTGGCTTCGAGCTTCGGTGACATCAGCTCGGAATGTGGCAGCAGACGGATCGCTTCATCGATCTCCATGCCATCCCGGTCCGGAAAGACGTGGTGCGCGCACAGCATCGCGAGCTGATTCACGGCGACCAGATGCCCCGCCTGCGGATATTTTTCCAAGACTCTGTTCCTCAGCGTCATGTAGTCATCGGAAAACTGGACACCCGTATCAATTGGGAGATCGATGTCTATGCGCTCAGGCAGGTCCTTGGCCACGTCCTCGACCCGCCTCCGGAGTATCAGCCCTCCGACGATTGAGGAAAGGGCGCCGGCACCTGCAACATCGTCAGTGTAGCTTGCTTCGAAACTACTGAGATTTCCTAGAAGACCCGGGACAGCGAGGTCCATCAGGGACCAGAGATCCCTCAGACTGGTTTCGACAGGTGTCCCGGTCATTGGCACCATATGCTCACGCGGAATATTCTCGATTGCTTTCCGTCTTGCCGTCTCCGGATTGCGAACTGCCTGAGCCTCGTCGAGGATGATCCATCGCCAGTTCACACTTTCGATCAGCGCGCGATCCGATGCCACTGTGTCGTAGGTGGTGATTACAATATCGGCCCTCGCTAGATCGTTCGAGATACCTGCGCGATTGGAACCGCGATGCAGGAGATGGGTGAACGAGGGGGCGAAGCGGAGCAGTTCTTGCTGCCAGTTGGTCAAAAGCGTAGTGGGAGCAATAATCAGCGCCGGATTGGCCGGTGACGGACGAAATTTCAGGAGCAGGGCTATGATCTGGATCGTCTTACCGAGCCCCATTTCGTCGGCCAGTATAAAGCCGCCCGCACGCCTGGCCCTGTCGGCCATCCAAGCCACTCCGTTGGCCTGATACTCAAATAATTTGCCCTGAAGCCCTCGGGGAGAGACATCGGTCTCGAGATCCGCCGTTCCAGTCAGATCGAAAACTTCCGGACGAAGATGGAGCCGAAGGCCATCGGCGACGCGAGAGAGCTCCAAAGCCTGCGCGAGTGTCAGACTGTTGCAATCGAGACCATCGAGCATTGATTCGGCGATCGACGGGGCGTCAGGAGGAATTCGTCGTATTACTTGATCGGCTTCGACCCAGTCGTGATTGATCGAAGGCATCCTGTACCTTAACGGTCCATCGCGGGTCTGTTTCCATCCCTCCAGAACGGCGACGAAGGCCTCGTCTGCATTTCTTTCGATCGATAGGACTGGTTCGAGAAACCGGGAATCCACACGCAGACCCTCGAATTGCGTGGACGCGATTTCACTGAATCGGGGCGGATTGGCCATTCTGGTCAGAAGAGATCTCCCGTTGACGAGAGCATCGACTGAAGCTCCTCTACTGTGAAGGGCAGCGGGCGCCTCCGGTGTGCGGCGCGGTGACAGGTCGGACACAATGGCACGAGGTCCGTTCGCGGATCATAAAGTCGACCCTCGTCGCTGAGAGAAAGCGGCTGCGAGTGGTGGATCTCGACGAGTGAGTCCTCAAAGCCGAACTGTCTGCCATGGTCTTCACCGCAGACCTTGCAGATCGTTCCATGTATCCTGATTGCGAGAAGTCTGTTGCGGGGATTCCGCTCGCGTCGTCTTATGGTCGATACGCGAATTGCACCCTCCATTTCAGCGTCGCATTCGACCTCGCCCACAGTGTCATATCCGTTTAGTTCGGCCATCGCTGCCATCACTGGCACAATGATCTCTGAGGCGAGACCCCGAATGCGATCTTCCGCATTGTCGTGCTTGGCCCGTTTGGAAACGATGTTGAGCGTAAACTCGCTGTCGAGGGACCACCGACGGGCCTCCGGCCGGGGAAATTCAAGTGCGCGGGCATCACCCTCTATTGACTCTATCAGCGAAATGGCGAGCTCATGTGACTCGTCATCAGCCAAGTTCATGCGCTCGAAGACTGTCCGGCTGAAATCCCCGAAGGCGAGAGAAGCTCTGAATGCATGCATGCCATGCGGCTGGATTTGCAGGCGTGGGCTGCGCCTCCAGCCGAGGTCTGCGAAGCCGATCTCCAGAGCAGGTGGCTTTCCCGAAACCATCCGCGTGAGAATTTCGGCCCCGGTTCCTTCAGCAACCTCATCCCGGACGATCGGATCAACTGAGGAAAGTGTAGGAAGGTTATTCGCCACCGTTCAGATCTTCCTCGTCCGGAAGCGGGAGCACACGCAGCAGGCGTTTCAGATTCGTCGAAACCTCTTCCCGTATGTCCTCGAACAGCGGCTCGAGATCTTTGTTTGTATTGTCCAGCTCTGCAGCAGCAAGAGCCCAGAGCAGGTAATCCATCCCTTCGATGGAGTACCCGTTATCCTGCGCTCGCATGTAGATCTTGGTGTAGAAGTCGTGCGATCTGTTTATCCGAACGCCAGTCCGGAGAACGTCCGATCCTCCGACCGGATACATGGCCGGCTCATAGAGATCGCCAGATGGCAGAAATTCGACCGGCTGAATGTAGACCGAGCCCGGATCCACGTCGGACTTTTCGACATTGTGGAGCACCACCCGCCCTTTCCGGTTCTGGATTGTCGCTTCACCGGTTTTCTCGTCGTAGGACTCTCCCCGCGGCTCCTTCCTGCCTGACGTATTGTCGATGTTCGTATTTGATGCCGAGTGATCTACTCCGCCACCACCGGAGATGTCCTGCCTTGCCTTGTTGCGATATCGGTTGTTGGCCTCTCGGTATATAGGCTGGAGGATTTCCTTGAGCAGATCCTCAAGTGCAGGATCGAAAAGAATCCGTGACTTCTTCACGTCGACCCTGAAGGCATCGTCAAGCTCGTGTCCGAAGTCGAATTCGATCCTGAGAAGTGAAGTATGTGGCTCAACACCACCAAAGACACCAAGCCAGCCACCACTGTGAATGACGCGCCCCTCGCGATGGATATAGAAGCCCTGTGCATGGTTTGCGATCCGGGCGATGCCTTGCTCTTCTTTGGACAATTCCTTGGCGCGCGGAAGAATGTAGGCCCTCATTGTCGCCTCATGCACCTCCCCATTGGAAAGCTCGAGAGGGATTCTCTGGTGCTTCTCATCGAGAACCTGTTCTGATTTCTCGAGATAGAAGGGGTTCCAAGCGAGGACCTCCTCGCCGTCGATCGTCAGACGGATATCGCGCTCGCGGCGATCTGTACCGTCGAGGAAGCGATAGTAGACGAGTGCACAGTGACGTGAGAGGCTGGCCGCTTTCCTCTTGAGTGCGTTCATTTCATGTGTGCCACCCGGGGCGGAGTATTCCCTGTCGAGTATTCGGTCGCATTTCTGCCAGACGACCATTGTTCCGCGCTCGCCAACCAGATCTTCGAAGCGCTCCTCCTCCTCATCGGTGACTGGCTCGCGCAGCATCTCCCACTGGTTGACCTCGGTCACATGATCGAGATCCCAAGCCAGTTTGGCGATGGGTTGGTCGACCGAGCGCCTGCTGTACACGGTGTATCGGCGGCAGACCGAGCTCGAGGCGGTTTTCAGGCCCAGACCAAATTTTCCGAGCGAGGCGAGATTGTTCCTGACTGGCGCACCATAACGCATGGCCGCATGAAGCTGCTCGGCATCCATTCCATGCCCGTTATCTGCGAAAGTGACGATCTTGCGCCCCTCCGTGTCCATATCGAAAAGGGCATCGATCCGGTTTGCGCCGGCTGCGATTGAGTTGTCGATGATATCGGCTGCAGCCGTATTGAAATTGTAGCCGGTATCCCGAAGCCCGTGAATAAGGCGATCAGCGTCAGGATTATTGACTAGTGATGGATCAGTCATGCAAGCCCCCAAAAATTCCTCAAGCTGAATAACACGATGATTAGGTTTGACTATCCTGCTTTGTTTTATGGACGAAGCCGTCGCAAGCAGGGCGCTATGATTAGAGCACGGTCTTATCGGGGCCCACGACACACCTTTCATTGGCCCCTTCAATAAATCTCGATAACTCATCCAGAACGTCCGCCAGCGGTCGCCGCATCCTGCCTTTCAGCTGGCACTCCCATACCTCAGCCAGGCGCCATCCCATCCCCAGAATTGCCGCTCGATTTTTCTCATCACGCTGGACGTTCGCTTTGATCTTGTCCCGCCAGAACTGTGCCCTCGTCTCAGGCCATCGGAACAGGTGACAGTCGTGACCGTGCCAGAAGCATCCCCGAACTTCGATAATCGTTCTCCATTGCGCCAGGACGATATCTGGGCGGCCGGGCAAGGTTCTGTCATGCAGTCGATATCGATATCCGCGCCTGTGGAGGCCAGATCGGATGAGCAGTTCCGGTTTTGTGTTTTTTCCGCCGATACGAGACATCATATGGCTCCGGGTTTCCGGACCCACAATGTCAGGCAACGGACGCCTCCGGTTCGAACATCGTCCGGGAGGCTACGACCTGCTCTTTGGCCAGCGCCCGTCCTAATGCAGGCTCCATGTGCCGGGCAATCGCTTCGACAACCGGGACGACTACCGCATTGCCGAACTGGCGGTAGGCCTGCGTATCAGAAACGGGAATAATCCACTCGCGATCATTCCGCTCGAACCCCATGAGACGCGCACACTCTCGAGGGGTCAGTCGGCGAGGACGAGTACCCTTCTGGCTGATGAGGATCTCGGAGCCGTCCTTGTGATAGCGGGCCGAGAGCGTTCGGGCGACATCGCCTGGCCCATTTGTCGTGAAACCGAATCCGTTCCCTGCCTTCTCGTGTTTTTCGCGATAGGCCTGCAGGTAGGCCCACAGCTTCGGCGTCAGGGTGTACTTCGAATCGATCTCATTGTGCCCCTGAAGGATTGCACCCAAGGTTGGCCATTCCTCTTTCGGAGGAAATTTCTTCTCGATCTGCTCAAAGCTGAATCCGACGTCCTCTCTGAAGCCAACTATAAAGATGCGCTGACGCTTCTGGGGCACGAAGGGGGCAGAGTTTATTATCCGGAAGTCGATTTTGTAACCGAGTTCCTCAGTGAGAGTACGCCGGATAACATCGAAGGTATTTCCTTCGTCATGGCTTTGAAGATTTTTGACGTTTTCCAGCAAGAAAGCGGCTGGACGGTGATGGTCAATTATGCGCGCAATATCGAAAAACAGATTGCCTTGGTCCTCGCACGCAAATCCGTGGGCACGGCCAAGCGAGTTTTTTTTCGACACGCCGGCAAGCGAGAACGGCTGGCACGGAAAGCCGGCCAGAAGAACATCAAACTCCGGAATTTTCGAGGGATCTTGGCCATATGGGCGAATGTCGCCGGCGAACTTATGGTCTTCGCCATCAGGAAAATTGTGAAGGTAGGTCTTCTGTGAGAACCGGTCTCGCTCGCTGGTGAAAATGCATTTGCCGCCGATCGCCTCAAATCCCAAACGCATTCCGCCGATACCTGCGAAAAGATCGATAAATTTGAAACTTTTCTGAGTCTGATTAGGGGAAACCCGTCTCGCAACCAATTCGCTGATCTTTCCTCTGACCAGTTTCGATGGATGACACTCGCCACTAATGTACCTTTTGATCTGTCTAGGAGACAGTCCGAGTTCGTCAGCCGCAGTCGCAGGGTCTAGTCCAGCTTTGTGCAATTCCATTTCGAAAAAAATTGGGTCGTGCGACATCTAACCATCCTGAGCCTAGGCAATTATGAGACAGGATGGCACCAACCTTCCCGCCGCGCAAATCTGTTCTGCATTTGTATCCACAGCGTGAAAACGGAACGACAGGCACCCAAATTCTGAAGGTCTCCTTCTGGGCCGTTAGCCGACTGGCCGCATTTGAACCTAGTATCTGAAGAGCGGACGTTCCGCTGACGCCCCAGGTACGCACGCTCATTCATTTACCCAGAAACGTTCCGATGCTTTTCCGCGTGACGACAGTAACCGCATTACTACCGCCTCGCTGCCAAAAACTTCGATTGGATCGAAGAGGTATCTACGAAACATGGCTTCATCAATCCCCGCTTCGCCCATACTATCTCCGACCATTTTAAGCCGAATTTTGAATTTCTCGGCGACAAACTTTATCGCCAATGGGAGCATCCGCTCTAACCGTTCAAGCGTTTCGCGATGCCAAGTGGTTTCATTGGTTGCTGCCGCTGGGGTCCATTGGCCATGAGCATTCGGAACCGCAAACAGAGAGACCTTGTGCCATAGGCGATCTCCCACTTTGTGGGTTGGGTTAACGTGGGCCAAAGCTTCGTTTCGAAGCGAAATTAGAGCTTCATGATCCTCTTTCTGTTCACTCGATAGGCCTTGCTTGTTCAATTGGATCGATCCACGCTCGACACCTTTCCCACCTGTTGATGTCGCTCGCGCGTAGAGCATGACAGCCGTTGTCTGCAGAGCCTTGATGACCGTTTGCTCGGCAGGGCCGTGTGATTTGCCCTCCTGATCTACGATCGCCCGAAGCCGCTCACAGCAATCGCTGGCCTGCAAGAGATCGCCGAGACAGGCTTCAGCCCGCCACGCCTGCAGGAGGGTTCCCTTCAGCTTTTTTTGCTTTCCAGTCCGCTTGAGATCATTCGACAGTGCCAACAGATCGGTGAATGGCGGGTAGTTCATTTCGCGACTCCTCAACCTCTCTTACTCGTCTCTAGAGCGTATGCGAAAGGAAGCTTGTCACCGTCCGCTTCTCATTCCATCTCAGTCGCTAAGTGGCGGCGCACGTTTTGGGGCGATAGCTGACAGTCCGGTTTTGGCGGTAATCGCTTCAAAGCTGCCATTCAGCTTCCGGCCTCAGATCAGACCAATAACGAATACTTCAATGCTGGATGAGGGAGAGGTAAGAACTG
Source organism: Parerythrobacter jejuensis (assembly GCF_039536765.1). Taxonomy (NCBI): domain Bacteria; kingdom Pseudomonadati; phylum Pseudomonadota; class Alphaproteobacteria; order Sphingomonadales; family Erythrobacteraceae; genus Parerythrobacter; species Parerythrobacter jejuensis. The sequence continues at coordinate 1,587,657 of NZ_BAAAZF010000001.1, read as the reverse complement.
GCGCTACAGAAAATGTCCTTGCCGCCAGCTGTTCAAGTATTCTGCTGAGCGTTCGCCCGTCCACGTCCTACGACGCACCCGATCCAAGTGTTGGCCCAGCGCGTCGAGAACCTCCCGCCAGTTTTCTCTATCCGCGATCAGGCGGTCAAGGAGATGGCCGGCGCAGCGCCCTTGCTCGAAGCTCGGAAGGTCCGACTGCCAAAGCCGCTCCATAGCCCCAATCGTAGCGAGAATATGTGACGGCATGTCTGCATCTGCCCCACCGAGGTATTCCGCCGCCGCCTTGAAATGCGCGTATGACGGAGGTGGCCCATTCTCGGCAATTCCGGCAAGTGTGCGGCCATTTAGTGAGACATGACCATGTCGCCATACCGCGAGGTTGGCTACGACGCCGCATTCTTCCTCCTCGGTGAGAAGCTCATTCTCTGCTAAGATCGTCGCGCATGTCTGGAGCCAAGCAAGGCGCTCAATCCCGAACTGCTGCGCCAATTGGCGCAGGTTGAGCTCATCCGACAAGAGCGTCGCCACCTTCGCGCGCGCTAGCAGGATCGGATCCACGAGCAAATCTGCGTCACAGGCAACGACCCCAAGGTCTGCGCCAGAGAACTCCTCGTCATCGACCGGGCAGATTTCGCAATGCTCCTGGATAAAAGCGATGCCTTCATCGATCCTCTGTACGATGATCCGACTTTCGGCGGCACTCTGTTCAGTCCGGACGTATTCACCATCGATATAACCGATCGATCCATGATCGTGCTTGGCAGACAGCTCACTCTCGCTGCGCATCTGCAGGAATTCATCGAAGCTCGATTGTGCCAGGAAAAGGGTGCCGAACCATTCTTTGAGCGCAGGCAGCATCCCGAACTGCATCGCCCGCCATGCGGTAAGCGTGCAAAGCACTGCACCCTTGCCCTTGCTTTCTCGCACGACGTCTTCCGCATAAATACGCTCCGCGCCGATCCCGTGGCAGGTCCTAATCTCCCTGCCGCTACCCGCGATATGCTCGGCCATTCCAACCACACTGCGTTTGTACATTGGGGCGAGCACGCAGACAGGTATCGGATGTTCATCATAGATATCGAGCATGCTACGCGCATGCTCGGAGTGATCTTTCGCGATTTCTAGCACCGACGAGACGTCATCACCCTTCATCTTGACGGTGAACATCGAGGTCTCTTCAGGGAACCGGTCCGCGTGGGTTTCCATGATATCGTGCAGCAGCCAGACCACACGATGCTTGAGTGCGGCCAACTCGTATTCGCGATCTGGTCCGACCGGCTGCGGGAAGTTGAACCTGTCGCCTACCTTCCTGCCGATAACGAGCTTTGCTAAGGGATGATCGAGCGGGAAGCATCGAGCCTCAGGGATTTCGTCGTCGGTGAGGATTCCTTGCACGTCATCGTCACCGTCGATGCCGCGTAGATGGAACCAGAGGTTCTCCCTCGCGACCGGGACTTTGGCAATGTCGTCGGGCAGGTTCTGGTCGAAGAAAACAAAGCCAGGCCATGCGACCGCAACTTCCCTAATATTCCGATTGTATGCGGCGACCTCGAACCCGAGCGCCATGCCGCGCTCGACATCGACGTCTTGGCGAAGGATCTGCGCAAGCCGCAGCTTTTCCAGAGGGCTGCCTTCAAGCTTCTCAGGGTCGAGCTTTGCAATATGTCGGCTGGCAGCGCGAAGGTCGTTTCGGCGATGGAGCGCGCCGTGAAGAAGAAGGTGCGACCTCAAGTCGGAAGGGCAGGCAGTAATCGCGATGCGCGCATAGCGTTCCGCTTCTTTCAGGTCGCCGCGATTGTACTGCGCCCCGGCAGCGATGCGCGCATACCCTCCCTCTTTCAGAAATTCCTCTGAAAGCGAGCCGAAAAAGGCGCTCGTCCCGCTAGCGCGATCGGCATTCGTATAAGCCATCGCGAGCCATCGAAGAGGCGGCGTATCGATGTCGGTAGCGACATACCCGGCCAATGCTTCCACCACCTCCGACCATTTCTCTGTCAGATAGCAAAGATTGGCGAACATGAGCCGGTGTGCGTAGGGAATGTCGCCTCCGGCCATTTGCTTTGCGATCTCGAAAACCGCTTCGAACCGGTCGGGCGATTGCTGGCTGAAGAAGTCCGCCACCATAATGTGCACTGGTAGGGAGTCCGGCCATCGGGCAAGCATTTCTTCGGCATCGGCGAGGGTCGCGCTCGGCGGGTCGGACAAAAAACGAGCCCGGAAGACCATGGTATCGAACTGTTGAAGCAGCTCGCCTTCCGTCGCTGCTCGGCGTTCATCATTCGCATGTTCAATGATCTTCTGCCATGCACCGGTCGCCGACCAGATGTTGAGGAGAAGCGATGTTCTTTCCGAACTCTCGGGAAGCGCCGACGCATGCGCATCGGCTTCTTCCAGCTTTTCTTCATCGAGTGCTGCGTGCGCGGCGACCGTTAAAACCTTCGGACTTTCGGGTGCAATTCCGAGCAGTTGCGCAGCTATGCGCCGAGCGTCAGCTGGCCGCTGCAAGGCGCGGTACAGCGTGACCAAATTGCAGCCGCTCGTCAAAAAGGGATCTTGATCGGCATTGTCGTAGCAGCGCGTGCGTTCCCATTGCTCGGATAGCAGCCGCTCGGCTGTCTCCAGATCGCGGCGGCTTTCGCTATCAACGATGGGCGAACGACTGAATTGTCCATCGCCAAGGCGTTTCTCCAGTAAAGCATCCGCAGCTATTCGCTTTACGTCATCGTTATCGGGGTCGGTCTCTAGGGTCTGGAGCGCGCGCGTTACGAATTCGTCCATCCTGCCTCGCTGGCGCAGGTAGTGACATTCATAAATGCGAACGAGGGTCCGATCGAGGAGATGGGGTGGCACGATTGCATACGGGTCGATTTCCTCGCCGAGAAACATCGCGCCTTGGAATACAAATCCTGCCGCATGTTCGTCGTCCGGATTGTCCTGCAGCCGCTCCTCGGTTGCCTCAATCGAAGCGTCGAACCGGCGCAGCAGTTGCAGTCCCAGGATTCGGTTCGTGGCGATGCGGTCATCATCGGGATAGATTGCGTAGGCTTCGAGAAGACATTCGCCTGCGCGTTCTTCATCGCCCAGTCTTTGATGGCAAAGACCGATATTCGCACGCACACGCGCTCTTACCCGGGGCTCGTCCGATGAAGCTAGGCGATCCTCGAGCTTCGTAAACAGCTCGAACGCGCTGTTCACCCTGCCGTCGTTGAGCATGTCACGGTAAGCGTCAATTTGTGCGTCCCACTGCGTCAGCAGCTGCTGGCCCTTGGCTGTCTCGCCAGCGACCCCTTGCAAAACGGTCAGCGTTTCCTGCTGAACGAGATACGTGGTATCGACCTTGGCGCTGAGCTGCTCCGTCTGCTTGGCCTGCTCTTCGCCTATTGCTTCGAGACGCCGGGTGAGGGGCGTGGAATCTGGATAGAAGGCATCGAGGGCTTTCTGATCTTCGCCGATGCGATCCTGCAGCGTGTTCCAGCCCCAGATTTGAACATCGATCGCGCGGCCTTGCGCCGCCTGTTCCTGAGACAGCTTCGCTGCGATCTCATCGTAGGTGACGTCGTCTTCGGCGGTCGTCGCAATGAAGAACTCGGTCAGCTTGGGCCTGAAGTAAAGCGCCTTCTCCAGTTCGGCGCGCGCTTCATCTTCGGTTAGCTTGCGCCCGGTAGTGCGCAGTTTGCACTGAATGCCGACGGGCTGTGCCGGATCACGGTCGCGTTTTCCGACTACATCGATACCTTTTTGGACCTTGCCGCGCTTTGCCACGCGTTTGACGTTTGGGTCGCCAAGGATACTGCGGAACAAGATAGCGATGTTCTGTTCGAATATCGCTTCGTCTGGCGGGATCGGAATAACACTTTGTGTAGTCACGTTTTGCGAAGCCCCAAGGCGCGCAGCCAGGCATCGATCTGTCCAAAGGCGTCCTGCTGCCATTCATCAGCGGTTCTGCCATCGAGCACATCGGTTTCGTCCACGAAATTGCGAACCGATGTTGGCCCGTAGCTTTCGAGCGTCTCGAATTTGGCGTCGATTAGACTGAAGCCCTCGTTCCCGCTCGGCTCATCCAGCAAGGGCCGGCAAGCTTCCGCCAATGCCGTAACGCCGCCGGGATAGTTCCGCAGGACGTAGTAGATGTCGTAAGCGTCCTTCGCCTTCATTCGGCCATCGAGCGCATAGCCTTTCATCGCCAGAAAAGCTGGAATTGTGCAGACTGCGATTGTTACACGGTTTGTGCCGCCCCCGGGCATTCGTCCGGCGACCTCGATCATCTCTTGGTAAGCAACGCCCAAGTCTGCGCCATTGGCTTTCTGGACCGCGAAGCCTTCGATCAGCTTCGGACCTTTTTTGGCTACGGCGCTGTCGCGCGGCATGAGAAAATCGATGATGACCTTGACCGGTTGCCCGCCATCTTCGAGGTCGATCTCCCGCTGCAGCTGAAACTTCGCGAGCGATGCCGACTGTTCATAGCCTTTCTCGAGGAGGCTCTCGACGAGGAGGGCGTATTCTCCGTCATCCAAGGCAACGGGATCGAGGTTGAGATCGAGATCCTGCGTGCCGACATGCGCCATCTCTGCGTCTTCGAGCAAAAGCCAAGGTACCGACCCGCCAACGATCGTGTATTTTCCGCGATAGCTGCCCAGAATTTGACCAATCTCGACGATGACCGATTTGACGGCCGCGCTCGAGCGCCCGTCATAGTCGGCAGCGGACCTCGGTTCACCGCGCCTCACCACTGCAGGACCTCCTCACGAAGGTGCGCTGCTGCCTCGCGGCCGCGTTCGCCAGCTGTCGTAAGATCCAGATAGGTCTGGATCGGATTGGTAATCTGCAACCCGTTCTCGAGTATCGTCCTCGCCTGAAAAACGACACTGTCGTTGGGCATGCGGATATCGATGTTGGCGCCTTTTGGCGCGCTTCGAAGATCGAGACGTGTGTACAGTTCGCCAAGCCCATGCTCGTCGGCGTAGAAGTAGGTGCGACCCGTTCTTGCATAGGGGGCGATCCACTCTGCAGCGGAGAAGGAGGCGAAGAGCACGTTTGCACGCGGGATCTCGCCAATGATGGAACGGGCCGCTTCCTGAAGCTCTGCGCCGTGCAAGTGGGTGTAGAGTTGCACATGCTCGCCTGCGGGCACGTCGTATTCGTCCTGCCAACTATCGAGAAGTGCGCCTGGGTCGCTAAGCCATAAACCTTCGCTTGATTGCTCAGCCCACTCGCGCTGACGCAATTGCTGGCCGACTTGGCTAGCGTGACCAGCGCTTACGCCTGCCTTCTCGGCGAGCTCGCCGACCCGCCACCGGTGTTCGGGCGCACCGAGCATGACATGAAGGATGGCGGCAGCTTTAGGCTTGAATAATGAGCGCAGCGCGCGCTTTTCCGCTTTGGGCTTTGCATCTGTCCTATGGTCGATTTCCAACCCTCCGATTGCGAGATAGGCGTTCCCAACAAAATCGAGGTAGCCCACGCCGCTATCCCGGCAGATTTGCTGGGAAGCAGGTGAAATATATGGCGCTGCTAGGATCGGATAAGCCTTCTCGCCATAGGTTGTGGTGGCCTTTTCCAATTGCCAGAGCGCTTGTCGAACTCGCGCTGGCTCGGCATTCCTTTTGACCTCGACAATCAGCGAGTGCCGGCTCTTTCCGCGAACGAACGTCGCCAAGATGTCTATACCGGTATCGCGAGCCGCCGCCTGATGCAAAATCTCAACGCTACGCACCGAGCTCATGCCTTCAAGGAGATCGGCAAGATGCTCGGCGGCTCGCTTCTCATTCAATGATTCGGTCATATTCATCGCACGGTGAATATAACCATTTTAGTGAATTTCAAGCTTTCGTTAGGCGGTTAAGCACAATCACCGAGATACGGCCATGAACTGCGGGTGCTTGAAGGAATCGTTCGTTTTCGAACGCGACTATTTCACGAAAGCCGCTCGCACTTTAGCAAATTCATTCTCTTAGGCCGCAATGGCCGTCAAGAATGTCCGCTCTCAGGATCAAGGTACCGAGTGGCTATGTCTTAGATTGGGGCGCGAAGACGCCTTTGACACAAAGGTCGCATTCAGAACTATGACGAATTGCTCGAGGCTCTTCGCTAACTGTTGGCTACTGACTTCGGAGATCCGTTTCTCTATGACCGCGTTGTTCCAACAGTCCCATCTGTTAATTGGGACCAATTGTACGGTCGCGGTGGGGTGTCCGAAGCCTAGATGCGGGTTAGCGTCATATTTGTCGCACTCGAACCGCTACAGCCAAAAAGTCCTGGGGCAACCGTAGGGGCAAGCACGAAGGCATTGCAAAAATTGCAGGCAATTTCTGATTGATAGAAGCCCGATGTGGTTACTCTTCTGGCACCATTTTTCACTCAATCATTGATCATCGATGTTCGAAAAGGGGCATGGGGCTGGCGGTCTCTTGCCGAGATATCTCCCCAACGACCGGCTTGGCGCTTGATGCAGCGGGCGAACTGTTGCACCATAGATCGGTGGGCTCTTGGAGAGGGAGATACCCATCGTGGCAGAACAAGCAGCCATATCGCCGACGACCGTTGCAAACGACCTGACGGTGGGGGATCTGGGAGCAGCCTTGAAAGCGGGATTGGCCGACTTCCGCGCTCACTCACAATACGGACTGTTTTTCGCGGGTGTATACGTCGCGGCAGGCGTTTTCTTGTATTATGCGCTTCTGACGCGCGATGAACTGGCGTGGCTTGTCCCGGCGACGGCCGGCTTCCCGTTATTGGCCCCGTTTGTCGCGGTGGGCCTGTATGAGGTCAGTCGCCGGCGCGAGGCGGGTATTCCGATGAGCTGGGGCGCCATACTGGGCGCGATGCGCGGGCGTGGCGACGAGCAAATCCTGAGCATGGGCGTGATCGTCTTTGTCGCATTCGCGTTCTGGCTCATGGTTGCCCACGGGATCTTCGCGATCTTTCTCGGTGAATCAGGCATCGGTTCGGATCCGCTCGCTGTTTTTGCGACGTTGCCGGGTATCGCCATGCTGGTTGTCGGAAGCATCGTGGGCGGTCTTATGGCGCTGGCCTTCTATGCGATAACGGTTGCCAGTCTGCCCATGCTGGTCGATCAGGACGTCGATTTTATCAGCGCCATTATTGTCAGTCTGGCTGCGGTTCGCTCCAATAAGAGGGTGTTGCTGCTCTGGGCCGTACTGATTGCGGTGCTGTTGTTCGTCGCGATGATCCCTTTGTTCCTGGGGTTGCTGGTGGCATTGCCTGTTCTGGGGCATGCGACCTGGCATCTCTATCGCAGGGTTGCCTGCTCTCAGTCAGCGTAGTTTGCCCGCGCGGGAAACAGAGCGACCCGCCAGCCAGTAGGCTCGCGGGTCGCAATGCCGGAACAGCCGGGGTCAGAAGCGGTACGAAAGGCCCGCGCTGACGACCCACGGGTCCAGTTTGTGTTCCGTCTGAATGGCAACCGTGTTGCCAGCAAACCATGTCGCAGTTGTATCGACCCAATAGCGCTTCGCATCTACACTGAGGCCAAGGCCCTTGTCGTTCAGGGGCACATCGAAGCCGGCCTGTAACGCAAATCCGAGTTCGTCAGACAGGTTGAAATCGGTCACACCGAGCGGGATCGTAGCGGCACCAGGCTCATCATCGATCCAGAGGAAATAGGCAGGGCCAGCGCCGACATAGGGCTTGATGCCGCCTACATCGAAATGCAGTTTAGCGGTGACCGTTGCCGGGATCAGCTTGCCGTTGGAAACCAGTTCGGCGCCGGGCAGACCGGTTGTGCCGTCGACATCATGCTGGGTCAGGCAGCAGATCGTTTCTACCGAGAAATTGTCCGAGAAGAAGTATTCAATCGCGATCGTTGGCACGTAATTGTCGTTCGCCTTGGTCTGGGTGTTGGCCGGGAGGCCGACAATGTCGGTGTTGACCTGGGTAATTTCCCCGTCAGGCAGCACGCCAGTGGCAAAGACCTTGATCTGCAGCGGACCTTCATTGTCCTGGGCAAGAGCAGGAGTACTGCTGAGGGCCGCGACTGCAAGCCCGGCCAAGAAAACGGCTTTCATGAATCTATCCTTCACGCCCCGCAGCGGCCGCCCCATGCGACCAAGGCTCTTGCGGAACAGGGCCGGATTAGGGCGAGAGCAAGCTGGTGACATTGATCTGGGTCAAAGACTTCATCTGAGGTGCCGAGCATACCTGCGGCATGCTTCATGGTATTCTGGATTCTGCAGCAGCGCTTCCGCACACACCGTTCGGTGACTTTGTCGAAGCTCTGGTGCCGGACGACATTGAGCGGGAGGTCCTGCTCGAACTAGTGGCGCTGGGGCATCCTGTCTCGCCCAAGCGAGGCGAAGCTGCCTATATCGATCCCTGTCTCGACCAACTTGTTTTTGTTGCCGACGGGGCGACAAAGCTGGTGGCCAAAACGAGCGGAGACAGGGAGCAGATCGTTGCTTTCCATTTTGCCGGCGATCTCGTCTCTGTCCCCACGCAAGCCCGCCATGCCTACGCCCTCTACGCCCTGAGCGATGCGCATTTGCTGGCTTTTCCCGCGGAGAAATTCCTGGGGTCTGTTTCCAGGTCTTCGAGCATGGCGGGCACGGTGGTGCAGCGGATGATTCTGGCGTTGCATCGTTGTCGCGACAAATCAGCCGATCTCGGGCGTAAGAACGCAGAAGAGAGGCTCTGCAGCTTCTTCGTGATGATGGCCGAACGGATCGGTGCGTATCGCAATAGCGCCTGCGATCTCGTGCTGCCGATGTCACGACGGGATATCGCCGATGCGCTTGGCCTCACGATTGAAACGGTCAGCCGACAGATTGGCCGGATGCGTGAAAGCGGCTTGATCGAGACAAAAGGCAGGTCCGGCGTGACCTTGTTGCAGCCCGACACTCTCGCGGCGAGAGCGGGGCATAAGTGCTCCTCACTCGGAAAATTGGAAAATTTGACCTCGATCAAAGTCGCCGGTCGGTGAACTTTGTAGGAGGGGTTCAAAGGGAGGCTTGGGACCAATGGAATCAGTAGTAGGCCGCATCGGCTTGTGGTTCGCTGTGTTGCTCGCGGCGATCATGGTTATTGCCGCGACGCCGGATGCGGGGTTTGCCGCGCACGCGACCATCATCGCGATTGTGGCGTTCGTGGTCATTTGTGCGACAGCAAGCACGTATGACCCGCTCGCCAAAGCGCAGAGCATGTTCAAGATGCCCGACGGCCCGTCGAAATATGACGATGATCCCGTGCGTTGGGGCGTCATTGCGACCTTGTTCTGGGGCATGGCCGGTTTTGCGGCTGGCGTTTTCATCGCGCTGCAAATGGTCTTCCCGGAGCTCAATTTCGAACCCTACCTGACCTTTGGTCGCCTGCGCCCGCTCCATACCTCAGCGGTCATTTTTGCTTTTGGCGGGAATGCGCTGATCGCAACCAGCTTCTACGTCGTCCAGCGCACCTGCCGGACCCAACTGGCTTTTCCGAAGATCGCCCGGTTCGTATTCTGGGGCTACCAGCTCTTCATCGTCCTGGCGGCGACCGGCTATCTGCTCGGAATCACCCAGTCGAAGGAATATGCCGAGCCGGAATGGTATGTCGATCTGTGGCTGACGATTGTCTGGCTTGCTTACCTGCTGGTCTTCGTTGTCACGATTGTGCGTCGCCACGAGCCGCATATCTATGTCGCCAACTGGTTCTTCCTGGCCTTCATTATCACCGTTGCCATGTTGCACGTGGTCAACAATCTGGTGATCCCAGTCAGCCTGCTCGGGACCAAGAGCTATGGCGTATTCGCCGGTGTGCAGGACGCTCTGACACAGTGGTGGTACGGGCATAATGCGGTCGGGTTCTTCCTGACAGCCGGCTTCCTGGCGATGATGTATTACTTCGTGCCCAAACAGGCGGAGCGGCCGGTTTATTCCTATCGCCTGTCGATCATCCACTTCTGGTCGTTGATCTTCCTGTATATCTGGGCCGGGCCGCACCACCTCCACTATACTGCGTTGCCGGACTGGGCGCAGACACTCGGCATGGTTTTTTCGATCATGCTGTGGATGCCCAGCTGGGGCGGCATGATTAATGGCCTGATGACGCTGAATGGCGCCTGGGACAAAGTCCGCACCGATCCGATCATCCGGATGATGGTTATGGCGCTGGCGTTCTACGGAATGAGCACATTCGAAGGGCCGATGCTGTCGATCAAGGCGGTCAACAGCCTGTCGCACTACACCGACTGGACAATTGGCCACGTCCACTCCGGCGCCTTGGGCTGGAATGGCATGATCACTTTCGCCTGCATGTATTATCTCGTGCCGCGTCTCTGGAAGCGTGAACGGCTCTACAGTTTGCGCATGATCAACTGGCATTTCTGGCTCGCGACGCTCGGCATCGTTTTTTACGCTGCCAGCATGTGGGTCGCCGGTATCACCCAAGGCCTGATGTGGCGCGAATATGGCCTCGACGGCTATCTCGTGAACAGCTTCGTCGACACCGTCGCCGCTCTGAAACCGATGTTCATGATGCGTGCCTTCGGCGGCCTGCTCTACATCACCGGGGCTGCGATCATGGTCTACAATGTCTGGATGACGATTTCCGGCCACATTCGCGAGGAGGCTCCGATGACGGACACACCTCATGACGAAGAAGCCGACCATCCCATCACCGCCGTGCCGGCCGAATAGGGGTCCGACCGATGAGCATGACCGAACGTCACAAGAAACTCGAAAAGAACGTCACGTTGCTGGCTGCCGCAACGCTGGTCACAGTGGCCATCGGCGGGATCGTGGAAATCGCGCCGCTGTTCTGGATCGACAATACAATCGAGAAGGTCGAGGGTGTGCGTCCATACACCCCGCTCGAACAGGCCGGGCGCGATGTCTACATCCGCGAAGGCTGCTATGTTTGTCATAGCCAAATGATCCGGCCGTTCCGCGACGAAGTCGAACGCTATGGCCATTACAGCCTGGCGGCGGAGAGTATGTATGACCATCCTTTCCAATGGGGCTCGAAACGGACCGGGCCCGATCTGGCCCGCGTCGGTGGCCGGTATTCGGATGAATGGCATGTCCAGCATCTGAAGGATCCGCAGGCCATGGTGCCGGAAAGCATCATGCCGTCCTACAGCTTCCTGGCCGATACGGATTTGAAGATCTCCGACCCTGCCGGTGTGCTGATGACCCTGCAAATGGTTGGCGTGCCCTATAGCGAGCGTGACGTCGAACGGGCCGCCGAAGACTTGTTGGCACAAGCCGATCCGGAGCGGGATGCCGAAGACCTGCAAGAACGCTATCCGAAGTCGCAGATCCGCGATTTCGACGGCAATCCTGATCGAGTGACGGAAATGGATGCGCTCGTTGCCTATCTCCAGATGTTGGGGACATTGGTCGATGTAAACAGTGCTGCCGCTCAAGAAGAACTTGGCCGGGAGAAGGGCCGATGAGCTTTTACGAGACCCTGCGACACTTTGCCGACAGCTACTGGCTCGTCGTGATGACCATTATGTTCCTGACTTTCTGCCTGTGGCCATTCCGCCCCGGGGCTGGCGACCGGAACAATGCAGCTGCGAATTCGATCTTCGAGGAGGACAATGATGGCCGATAAGCCCTCTGACGGGAAGCGGATCGATGATCCCACTGGCACCGAATTGGTGGGCCATGAGTGGGATGGTATCGAAGAGCTGAACACACCGCTGCCGCGTTGGTGGTTGTGGACCTTTTACCTGACGATCATCTGGTCGGCTGTATATGTTGTCCTCTACCCAGCCTGGCCCTTGATCGAAAAGGGCACGGAAGGCGTTCTGGGTTGGTCGAGCCGGGGTGACCTGATCGACGAAATGGGCGCTGCCGACGCCGCTCGACAGACTTTTCGCGAGCAATTGGCCGCGATTGACGTCGACAAGCTGCGCGACAATCCCGATTTGCTCCAACAGGCTCTGGCCGGTGGACAAGCGGCTTTCAAGGTCAACTGCACCCAGTGCCATGGCTCGGGTGCAGCGGGTAACCAGAAGCTGGGCTACCCCAATTTGAACGATGATGACTGGATCTGGGGCGGTGACCTCGATGCCATCCATTACACGATTGCGCACGGAATCCGGCAGGATGAAGACAATGGTCTGCGTCAGGGCGTGATGCCTGCCTTTGACGGAGCCTTCGATGCCGCACAGCTCGATGCCGTGACAGACCATGTCCTGTCATTGAGCAAGAAGGCGCAATCGAACGCGATCGGCGCGCAGCTCTATGCCGACAATTGCGTGGCTTGCCACGGTGCGAGCGGCGAAGGGGATCGCGCACAGGGTGCACCGCGCCTCGACGATGCGATCTGGCTGCGCGGCGGATCGCGTGCCGAAATCAAGGCCCAGATCCTGAACCCGAAGATGGGAGCAATGCCGGGCTGGGAAGAACGCCTCGATCCGGCAACGGTGAAGATGCTGACGGCCTATGTCCATTCGCTGGGGGGCGGAGAGCAGACGGTGGCAAATACTGCCGATGACCCTGTGACCGAACCCGAGGTTGATGGTGATGAACAGCCCTAAACCCGTTGATGGCGGTGACGAACTGAACCTCTACGAGAGCCGCAAGACGGTTCACAACCAGCGGATCGACGGCCCGTTCCGTCGCTTCAAATGGTTCGTCATGCTGGTGACACTGGGGATCTACTATGTGACCCCTTGGCTACGCTGGGACCGGGGGCCCTATGCACCCGACCAGGCGGTGTTGATCGATCTGGCCAATCGCCGGTTCTACATGTTCGGGATCGAGATCTGGCCGCACGAATTCTATTTCGTCGCTGGCCTGTTGATCATGGCGGGTATTGGCTTGTTCCTGGTCACCAGTGCCGTGGGCCGAGCGTGGTGCGGCTATGCCTGCCCGCAAACGGTCTGGACCGATCTGTTCCAGCATGTCGACCGCTTCGTCGATGGTGATCGCAATGCGCGTATCCGGCTGGACAAGGCGCCGTGGGGGCCGGCCAAGGTGGCCCGGCGCGGCTTCAAATGGTCGATCTATCTCGTCATCAGCCTGATCACGGGCGGCGCATGGATTCTCTATTTCGCCGACGCCCCGACATTGTTCCGGGACTTTTTCACGCTCCAGGCTGACCCAGTTGCTTATGCCACGGTGGGGATTCTGACGGCGACGACATTCGTGTTCGGTGGCTTCATGCGTGAACAGGTGTGCGTCTATATGTGCCCTTGGCCCCGTATCCAGACGGCCATGCTCGATGAAAAATCACTGATCGTGACCTACAAGGATTGGCGCGGCGAGAAGCGCGGCAGCGTCAAGAAAGCGGCGAAGAATCCTGACGAGTTCGGTGATTGCATCGACTGCAACCAGTGTGTTGCCGTGTGTCCGACCGGTATTGATATTCGCGAAGGCCAACAGATCGGTTGTATAACCTGCGCCCTGTGTATCGATGCCTGCGACCGTGTGATGAAGGAAGTCGGTCGCCCGCGTGGCTTGATCGACTATGCGACCTTGGAGGCATGCGATGCGGAGGCCGAAGGTGCGCCTCCGCAACCGGCGTGGAAGGCTCTGCTGCGCCCACGCACCATCGCATATACTTTGATCTGGGCCAGTATCGGCGGAGCCATGCTGTTCGCCCTTGGCGTGCGCAGCCACACCGACCTGTCGGTGTCGCCGGATCGCAACCCGCCCTTCATGCTGTTGAGTGACGGGTCGGTCCGCAATGCCTACACGCTCAAATTGCGCAATATGGAGAGCCGGCCGCGCGATATGGAGATTGCATTGTCAGGCCTGCCTGGCGCAATGATGTGGACGGATACAATCGGGCCGGACAATGCCGCTCGCACGCAGATTGTTGCAGTTCCAGCCGACGCGACCAAGACGGTGCGCGCCTATGTCAAAGCGTCTTCCGGCACCGCCGCGCAGGACTTCTCATTCATTCTGACATCGCAGGACGAGCAACGCGAAAGTGACGAGGCGCCAACGCGCTTCACTGCCGGGGAGGAAGGCCAATGAAGCGCGAATTCACAGGTCGTCACATGCTTGCGGTTCTGGTTGTGGGCTTCGGCATAGTCGTGGCCGTCAATTTCTATATGGCATCGCTGGCCACGCGCGGTTTCAGCGGCGTGGTGGTGCAGAATTCCTATATTGCCAGCCAGCAATTCAACGGCTGGCTGGAAGAAGCACGCCGCCAGGAAGCACTGGGCTGGCAAGGCGTGATTGGCCGGGACGGGAACGGGCGACTGGAAGTTGCGGCGCAGGCCATTCCTGCGGGTGCAGTTGTAAGCGCAGACCTCCGACGTCCGCTTGGAGAGCCGGACGACAGGCAGATCACTCTGGTGCCTGCCGGTGAAGGCCGGTTTGTCACTCCTGAGCCCTTGCCAACTGGCAGGTGGATCGTCCGTATTACTGTCGAGGCAGAAGGCGAAGCCGTCCGCTTCCAGGATGAAATGACGTGACAGCGCACGCCGCCATACCGGTCGGCGATGCCACAGCTCTGACCGATAGCCGTTTTACAGTGCCAGCCATCCGGTGCGCCGGGTGCATTGCCAAGATAGAGCGGGAAATCGGATCAGTTGCAGGGGTCGACGCGGCGCGGGTCAATTTCAGTGCCAAGCGCGTCGCCGTCCGCCATGATCCGGCGGTTGATGCCTTCGATCTTCTCGAAGAATTCCGCAAGATCGGTTTCGAGGCCCAGATAGCTGCCGAGAATCCGCTCGCCGAGGACGACAAGGAATCCAAACTGCTGCTGCGCGCGGTTGCTGTGGCGGGGTTCGGCATGATGAACATCATGCTGTTGTCGGTCAGCGTATGGGCCGGCGCCGGTGGTGTGACCCGCGACATGTTCCATTGGCTTTCGGCACTGATCGCGTTGCCGGTGATTGCCTATGCCGGGCGCCCCTTCTTCGCCTCGGCCTGGATGGCCCTGCGCTACCGCCGTACCAATATGGATGTGCCGATTTCCATCGGTGTTCTGCTAGCGGCCGGTCTCAGCGTTTACGAGACGATGACGGGTGGCGAACACGCCTATTTCGACGGCGCGGTCATGTTGCTGTTTTTCCTGCTCTGCGGGCGCGCGCTAGATGCGACCATGCGGGGCCGCACCCGCGAAGGTATCGGCGCCTTGCTGGGGAGAATGGGCAAATACGCTCAGGTCGTCGGTAAAGACGGCCAAATGCAGAGGCTCGGGTCAGACGACCTTGCGCCCGGAATGGTGATGCAGGTCGCTGCAGGGGAAGCGCTGGCGGCTGATGGTATTGTTGAAGACGGTGTCGGCGCGATCGACAACGCCATGCTGACCGGCGAAAGTAAGGCGGAACCCGTGCGCCCGGGCAGCGAAGTCCATGCCGGAAGCCTGAACCTCACAGCACCGCTCCGCGTCCGGATTACAGCCACATCCGGCGATACTGTGCTGGCCGAAATCGCGCGGTTGATGGACGAAGCTGGCCAATCACGGTCCCGCTATGTCCGCATCGCTGACCGTGCGGCACGGCTTTACGCACCGGCAGTCCATTCGCTTGCCTTCCTTGCCTTTGCCGGGTGGATGCTGGCCGGCGCCGGTTGGTATCACTCCCTTGTAATTGCGATTGCGGTTCTGATTATCACGTGCCCTTGTGCGCTGGGCCTGGCGGTGCCTGCAGCGCAGGTGACGGCATCCAGTGCGCTGATAAAGCGCGGGGTCTTGGTCAAGGATGGGAGCGCGCTGGAGCGCATCGCCGAAGTCGATACGATCCTTTTTGACAAGACCGGAACGCTGACTTTGGGGGAGCCGGTTCCCGAGTTGGCAAACCTCAGCAACGAACAAAAGAGTATCGCGCTTGCGCTCGCCCAGGCCAGTCGTCACCCGCTCAGCCGCGGGCTCAGCAAAGCCCTTCAGGCAGAAGGCATTGCAGCCGCCGAATTGTCTGGCATCGCCGAAGAAGCAGGGCAGGGAATAACAGGCAGAATTGGGGAAACCCACGCCTCCTTGGGCAGACCGGATGACGCAAGCACCGAAATTGCCTCTCTCCTGCGCATCGGTGGTGAGGCGATATCGATCCCATTCTCCGATCCCCTCCGGCCCGATGTGGAGAATGTGATCCAGGATCTTACAGGCCGGGGCATCACGTCGACTATGCTGTCCGGCGACCGGTCAGACGCAGTGCGCGATGTGGCGAGCCATTTGGGCATATTCGGCCGACCTGGCATGAGCCCGGCAGACAAACTGGCCGAACTGGAGCGCCTGAAAGAGCAAGGATGGCATCCATTGATGGTCGGGGATGGCCTGAATGACGGTCCGGCCCTGGCTGCGGCGCATGCTTCGATTGCGCCGGGCACCGCCAGCGATGCCAGCCAACAGGCTGCAGACGCAGTCTTCATTGGTGACAAACTCGGGCCGGTTGTTGTCGCTCTTGACATTGCCAAAGCAACGATGCGGATCGTGCGTCAGAACTTCGCGCTGGCCATCGGCTACAATGTCCTAGCGGTGCCTCTCGCGCTGGCGGGCATGGTTACGCCCCTAATCGCTGCGCTGGCGATGTCAGGCAGTTCGTTGATTGTCGTCGCCAACTCACTGCGCGTAGCAAGGGCCGCCAAATGAGCGGGCTTACTATTCTGATCCCGATCGCACTTGCGATGGGCGGCTTTGGCCTGGCCGTTTTTTTCTGGGCTATGAAGCACGGCCAGTTCGAGGATCTTGATGGGGCAGCCAATCGCATCCTGATCGATGATGAGGATGAGGAATGAATCCGGGCCTGCTCTTGATCGGTGCATTGGCACCCGTGATGATTGGACCCTACCAGCAGGTGCCCGGGCAGAGCCGCACGCTAGAGGCGCAGCTTTGCAATGGGGGCACGATTTCGATTTTGCTCGACGATAGCGACGAGGAGCAGGCTCCGCCTTGCCCCGAGCAAGCCTGCCATGCGGGCAATTGTCGCAAGCGAATTTGATCCAGCGCAAAGACGTTATGTGCTTCCGCCTGCACCTATCCTGCATGTGGAATTATCATCCTGACCTGCTGCGGGTCCCCGTCCCGCGCTACACCAGCTATCCCACCGCCGCCGATTTTGGAGAGGTCCATCCCGACGCGTTTGCGCAGGCACTGGACCGGACGCGTGGCGATGTATCGCTCTATGTGCATATCCCGTTTTGTGAAAAGATTTGTTTCTATTGCGGATGCAATACGGCGGCGGCTGGGAAGCGGTCTCGGCTGAAATCCTATCTGGCTGCCCTTCATCGCGAGATCGAATTGGTCGGCCAACGCTTACCACGCAGTGTTCGTGTTGGCCGGATTGCGTTTGGCGGGGGCAGCCCGAATGCGATTACACCCGGGGAATTCGGTGATTTGGTAGATGCCCTAGCGCGCCATTTTCGTCTCGATCATCCGGTCAGTTCGATAGAAATCGATCCCCGAACCATGACGCGCGAATGGGCTGACGCTATCGGTCAGACAGGAATCGAAAGGGCCAGCCTGGGGGTTCAGACTTTTGCGCCGCATTGCCAATCTGCGATCGGCAGGGTCCAGTCCGAAGACACGATCATGCGGACAGTAGACTGGTTGCGCGATGCTGGGGTCTCATCATTGAACTTCGACTTGATGTACGGGTTGCCTGGCCAGTCTTCCGAAGACCTGATTGATAGTTTGCACCGGACGCGGGTTCTCGGGGCTGATCGTATCGCCTTGTTCGGATATGCCCATGTTCCACACATCGTTCTGCGACAGCGCGCGATAGATGGTGATGCGTTGCCGGGCCAGGAGGAGCGGTTTGCCATGGCGGCACAGGGATATGCCTATCTCTGTACCCACGGTTACATGCCAGTCGGTTTCGATCACTTCGCGAAACCGGGCGGCGACCCTCTTGCCCGCGCGACGACTGCTGGCCTGTTGCGGCGCAATTTCCAAGGCTTCACTGACGATCCGTCGGATGTTCTGATCGGACTGGGCAGTTCTGCTATCAGCTCATTTCCAGATCTGCTGGTCCAGAATGAAAAGAATTCCGGCCGCTATCGCATGATGCTCTCGCAAGGCCAGCTGCCCGCTTCACATGGCATTGTCCGAAATGTCGAAGACCAGGCGCGGGGCGATCTGATCGAACGCCTACTGTGCCAGGGCCATGCACATGTCCCGGACCGGATCATGCAAGATGTGCTGGGCAGCCTCGCGCCTTTTGTCGAGCGCGCACTCGCCTCGATCTCGGACAATTACCTGACGATCTGCCCGGACGGCCTGCCCTATGCCCGGACCATCGCTGCATTGTTCGATACCTATCGTGTGGAGCCGGCGCGGCGCTTTAGCGCGGCAGTTTGACGATACCTCGGCGCTAAAGGATGGCAAGGATGTCTTCGAGATCCCGGCGGACTCGGTCCATTACATCCTGGCGATAATTGGTAACTGCGGCGCGCACAGCCAGAGCGGCGGAATCGTAGAGGTGGACGAGCGGCTCGCGCAGCGGATTAGCGCTATCGACGCCGGCGCTCAGGGCGGTGATGCCAGAGGCGGCCCGTGTCAGGGCTGTGCCCCAGGCCTGACGGTTTCCGCGCGCATAGGCAGATTGCGCGCGATCAAGCTCGGTCAGTGCCCTCTCAAGGCACAATCGCGTCAGGCCAATACCGTTGGATCCCTCGATACGGGCGTCGAATTCGATCTTGCGATAGGCTTCGGTGGGATCAGGTGATTGGAACATCATCTCAGTTGTCCTGCGCATTCCAGATCGCGATTTGCGACTGGATAAAGCTGAGCGTAGAGTTCGACTGGCTCACATTGCGGTCAGCGGCGACGAATTGACGGGTCATCCTTTCGCGCAAGACGTCTTGTTGCTCGAGGAATTTGGCCAGCTTTTCGTCATTGCGTTCGATCTGGCTGGTATAGCGCGCGACCGAACCTGCAAGCGATCCCGGATCGCCGCTCGCCGATGTGCTTCGTGCCAGGTCATCGATTGTCGCAAACACGCCGTACAGGCCTGTTGTAAACATGGCTGCTGCGCCCTGTGGGCTTGCAGTCAAGGTCTCCTGGAGGCGGTCATTATCAAGCCTGAAGCTACCGTCGCGGTTCACCGAAAGCCCCAGATCGCCCAAGGTGCTTGGCTCGTCGCTGGCTGCATTGGGCATCACTATAACGCTGGAAAGGCTCGACAAGGCGCGCTTGAGCGCCCGCGCGCCCGGGTCGTTCCCCAGTTCCCCACCGAGCGCGGCAGCGTTCGCCTGCAATTCACTAGTGATGTCGTTCAGGGCGGCCACGAAGTCCCCCATTACTCCGGAGATTTGCCCGGTCCGGTCGGCAAACGAGATCGTGGTCGGGGCGCCACTATTGGTGCCAGACAGCTCCAGTGTGAGGCCTTCCGGAAGGTCGGTGACTATATTGCTGGCGCTGGTCATGGCGATTGTGTCCAGCGCGAATTGTGCGTCTTGTGCGCCTTGACGTAACTGGCCGGTATCGCTGGCGGGTCCCCACGCAAGATGGGTCAGGTCTCCTGGTGAAGCGGTTGGCGTTGGGGCAGTGCTTGCGGCTTCTAACACGAAACCGTTGGCCGCCCCTTCTGCGCCCTTCAGAACCAGTTGCGCGCCCGATGCCCCATTAGCGACATAGGCCGTTACATCGCTGCCGGAAGCGTTGATCTTGTTGGCCAAGGTCGCGAGCGTATCGTCGGTTGTGACCGCGATTTCCACCGCAGGGCGGTCTGCATCCGGCGTGAAGCTGGCACCGTTCACTTCGCCGAAACGCAGCGTCAAGGTGCCTTCGCCAACCAGGTCATTGCTTCCAGTAAAGGTGTCGAGCGCCAGCGTCTGCCCGCTGGCCAGTTGGCTCACCTCGAGCGAATAGGTGCCACTGGGGCTGGTGCCGGCAAGCACTGACGGAGTTGCGACCGAAGGGTTGCCGATGGTGGGAGCAGGCGAAAGATCGCCATTGCGGATTCTGTCGCCCAATGCGCTGGCGAGCTGCGTGATCTGGTTGCGGAGTAATGATGCAGCGGAGATCTGCGATTGCAGTGCTTCGTTGCGCGACTGCAGCCGTTCGATCTGTGGCGCGTAGCGAACCTCGGCAAGATCATTGGCCAGTTGGACCATGTCGACGCCGCTACCAGCGCCCAGACGAGAGACAATCGAAGAGACAGAGCTATCCATAGGCTGGAGAACGGCCCTGCCCCGGAGAGTTTAACCCCCCGTCGAACGCCCCTGTGCATCGAAGCGCAGCGAGACAGGGACTTCGACACCCGGGCGCGGCGGATGTTCGCCGCGCTTGAGCGAAAATACGAAGGCAATCAGAGCTGCCACAGCTACATAAAGTTCTTCCCGAATGACCTGGCTTTCTCGGGTTGTGAAGTAGACCGACCGAGCCAGCGCCGGGTATTCCAGCACCGGAAGGCCCCGTTCGGCCGCCAGTTCGCGCATGGCCAGTGCCTTCTCGTCACGCCCCTTGGCCAAGACGACCGGAGCCGGAGCCAATTCCGGATCATAGGTCAGCGCGACCGCGAAATGGGACGGGTTGGTCAGCAGGAATTGCGCCTCCTCCATGGCTTTCGACACGCCGCCTCGGGCAATTTCGCGCTGTCGCTGACGTTGTGCAGCACGCTTTTCAGGGGAGCCTTCGGTCTGCTTGGTCTCATCGCGCATTTCCTGATGGGTCATCTTGAGCCGGTTCATCCGCCGCACGAACTGGATCGGCCAGTCGATCATCGCGATTATGGCGAGCCCCAAGGCCAGCATTAGCAGCAAGGATATGGTCGCGTCCCATGCTGCCGAAAGCTGCACGGTGAGTTCGCCACGCCCCAGACCGAGGAGGGCAGTCAAATGACGAGTGCCCCACCACCATGCTATTCCTCCCAATAAGATGACCTTGAGCAAGCCCTTGCCAAGCTCGATCAGGCCTTGGGTGCCGAACATGCGTTTCAGCCCAGAGAGCGGATTGATGCGAGATCCCTTGGGCTTGAGGTTTGAGGCCAGGAAGCGACCGTCTCCGATAATCAGTTGTGACGCTGCGGTTGCGAACAAGACCGTCAGGCCCAGGAAAAGGATGTGCGGCAGGATCGCCTCTATCGCGCCAAGGAAGATCGTCCCGGGAGTGAAATGCTCCAACGCTGCGCGGTCAAAGCGGAAGCTGGTGCGTGCGACTGTTTCCATTCCGTCGAGCAGGGCGGGCCCGGCTGCTATCAACCATGCGCCGCCCGCGAAGACCGCGATGGCTGTCCCCAGTTCCTTTGATCGCAGGACATCGCCCTTCTTGGTCGCATCCTGCTTGCGTTTCTGGGTCGGCGCGAAAGTCTTTTCGCCAGCAGATTGCTCGCTCATGGCCGGATCAGATCAGCAGTCTGGACAATGGCCGCTTCCGAAAGGCCACTGAATTGTTCTGTCAATATCGGCAGGGCTGCAATCAATGCTGCAATTCCGGCAAGGACCCCGGCAGGCAGGCCCAGAGCAAACAGATTGAGCGACGGGGCAGACCTGCTGAGAACACCGGTGGCTAGCTGGACAAGCAACAGCACGAGGATCACCGGCAATGCAATCGCGGCAGCTGTCGCAAATGCCGTTCCGGCGAATCGGACGATGGCTTCAGACGATGCCGCTGCGAACATGGCATCACCCGGGGGCATCGCCCGATAGCTCTCGATCAGCAATTCAAGCCACAGCAAGTGGGCCCCCAAGGCCAGGAAAATGAAGATCAGCATCATGCTGAAATACTGGCCCAAAACACCGGATTGCGAACCGCTGGATGGATCAATCGATGTTGCGATGGCCAGGCCCATGGTCCCCGCAATCTGCTCAGCGGCAATCAGGGGCACGGCAAAGCTGACTTGCAAGACAAACCCCAGCGCGAAACCGATCACGGCCTCCTGCATCAGGGCGAGGATACCAGCGACTGACAGAAGGTCGGGCAGTGCCGGCAGCGGTATCCAGTGGTGGATGAAGAAAGCAATCGCCACGCCCAGAAAAGCGCGCAATTGCGCCGGTACTGTCATGGCCCCGAAAAGCGGCGCTGCCATCATGGCTGCCCCGGCGCGAACAGAAAGGAACAGGATGCCCCACAGCTCCTGCTCGATTGTGCCAAAACCCAGCAGAGCAATATCGATGCCGGTGTTCACTGTGCCATCATGCCGATCTGGTCGAAGATCTCGCGCATGAAATCACCCAGGATCATCATCATCGATCCGCCCATCAGCACGAGGATGACTGCAATAACCGTCAGCTTGGGGACGAAAGTCAGTGTCTGCTCGTTTACCGAGGTCGCTGCCTGGATGATGCCGACCACCAGGCCGACGGCCAATGCAGCCAGCAAGATGGGCCCGGCGACCAGCGCGGTCGTCCACAGCATGCGATCTGTCAGCGCCAGCAAGGATGCTTCGTCATTCATTCGCTCATCCTCTTCAGGCGAAACTCATCGCCAGAGATCCCATCAGCAAGGCCCATCCATCGACCAGCACAAACAGCAGTAGTTTGAAGGGCAGCGATACGATCGTTGGTGACAGCATCATCATGCCGAGCGACATGAGCACGCTAGCCACGACCAGGTCGATCACGAGGAAAGGCAGGAACAGCATGAAGCCGATCTGGAAGGCCGTTTGCAACTCGCTGGTGACGAAGGAAGGCAGGAGAATCGAGAGCGGGATGTCTTCCGGTCGGGCGAATGGGCCAGATTTGGCAATATCGGCGAACATGGCCAGGTTTGCCTCCCGGGTCTGGCGCAGCATAAATGCGTGGAACTGGTCCCCCGCCTTCGCAATGGCTTGCTCGGCTGGCAGAGTTCCTTCTGCGTAAGGCACAATCGCGGCTGCGTTCACATCCGTCAGTGTTGGCGCCATGATGAAGAAGGACAGAAAAAGCGCGATGCCGACCAGCACTTGATTGGGCGGACTTTGTTGCAAGCCCAAGGCCGAACGCAGGATGGAAAGAACGATCAGGATCCTGGTGAAACTGGTCATCATCAGGACCAGCGCGGGGAGCATCGTCAGCAGCCCCATCAGGAGCAACAGCTGGAGCGAAAGCGACAGTGGCTCGCCATCTCCCTTGGTCGTTTCGCCAAACGCACGCTCGACTGCATCGCCGAGCCCGGCCTGTGCCATCGCCACATCCGGCATCAGCAAGGCAAAAAGCGCGATGGCGATGCCGAAAAGCGGGATCAACCGACGCGGTGTCACGGTTGGTCTCCGGCTGGCGGAGCACTCGTGAGCTGGCTGTCCCCCAAGCGTATCAGACCCTGCCTTGTGCAGCCCAACAGGATTTCCCGACCGCGAAACTCGACGACGGCGACCTTCATGCCCGGGCCGAGAAAACAGGTCTCGACCAGGCGAACGCTACGGGTGTCTTTACCTGTACCGTTCAGTCTTTGCTGCATCCGTTTGGTGAGCGCCAGGCTACCCCAGATCAGCAGCCCCAGCAGGGGCAATAGCAGCGCCATCTTGGCGAAGTACCAAAGCATCAACTTTGCTCCGCTGATGGAACAGGGTCAGCTGAAGACTGCGGAGCCATCGCTGCTACGGGAGCAGAAAAATCGCCATTGTCCTCTCCTTCGGAGAGTTCGACAATCCGGAGGGCGAACCGGTTCTCCTGGGTCGTGACTTCCGCCTTGGCGATCAATTTCCCATTGACCATCACATCAAGAAGTTCGTCGGTCAAACGGTCGAGTGCGACCACACTATCTGGGCCCAGTGCCAGGACATCCTTGAGTGGAAGCTCGGTCCGTCCCAGTTCGACACTTACGGTCACGGTTACGCCGCCCAGCATTTTCAGATTATTGGCATGCATGTTCATGGAAAATCTCTCGGCTTACTGGTCTTAGGAAAGTTGCAGAGCCACGCGCTCGTCAAGCGTACCGATCGCCCCGCGTGCGATCGTTCGTGATCCCAACTGAAGCGGGATTGATCTGGCTGGTGCGAGGGGGAGAATATCCCCCGCGGCGAGCGAAGAAAGCCGGTCCAATGGCAGTTTCAACTCGGCAAGTACTGCAATTAGAGGCAGAGGAATCAGGCCGAATGACCCCAGTCCCGACGGGTCTTCCCCGTCCGTCGCAGTTTGAACCACAGCTTCTTTTGTGGCGCTCCCGGAGAACTTGCCCAGATCGCTTTCAAGAAGCGCGATCTGCATCGACCAGACGTCGGACCCTTCTTGAGTGACCTTGAAAGTCCAGCTCACGCAGTACTCACCGCGAGGGAAGGGGGCGAGGCGGGCAATGTCGCTCTCGCAAACTATGTCCGGTTCCTGCCTTTCGATCCGCGCAGCTGTGATGAAGCTCTCGGATACTGCCAAGACCACGCGTTCCAGCGCGAGGCTGGCAGACAGGGGCAGCGAGGCTGGCACCTCGCCGTTGGTTTTGCCGTCTCCCCCGAACAAGCGGTCCGTTAGCGAAACCGCAGTCGCAAGATCGATCGAAACGAGCATCCGGGGCATTGCCGGGCCCATATCAACCGCGAAATTGGCTGCTTCGCTTCCGATCGACCGCATCAAGGATGCAGCTGTTTGAGTCTCGGCTTCGCCCGCTTCGACAACAGGACGCTTCGCCAGCAACAGTGGTTGCAGCCGGTCCGGAATCGCGTGGCACGCTGCAGTCAGGAAACTGGCTGTGGCAGCACGGCGTTCTTCACCCTTGTCGGGATTCTCCAACAATTGCGGACAATGGTTCGCAAGCGCCCGTTCAGCGACAAAATCGTGGGTCGTTTTCATTGGACCAGAAACGTCCTGAAATGGACTGCATCGACGCCGCCAAACCCTTCCTGCTCTTCCAGAACAGTGTTAATGGCTTCGGTTAGTCGGGCCTGCAGGCGCGCCTTGCCCTCGACGGAATAAACATCCTCCTCCGGGGTCGAGGCGAGCACGACCAGGATCGCGGACCGGACTGCGAGTTCATGCCGCTTGAGCCACTGCAGCACACGGCCGTCATGCCGGGTCGACGCTGCAAGGCTCAGCTGGACAAGGCCGGCGGAATTCTTGAGATTGGAAGTGAAACTCTCTTCGAAACTATAGTAGATCGTGCGGTACTCGCTGCCGCCCTCACCAAAGATAACTTCGCCCTGGTCATCCTTGCCCTTTCCAGCAGCGGGAGCGAACGGATCTTCGGTCCCCTTGGTGACGAGCTTGGGCGTGTCTGGCCCTTCTTCGGCATGCCCTTCGCCAATCAAGCCGGCCGCAAAGGCGCCGTAGGCTCCCCCTGCGCCGGCACCGAGCAAGAGGATCGCGCCGACGACCAGCTTGAGCTTGCCGCCCTTGGGCTTGGGTTCAGTTTCATCGGAATTGGGTTTGGACATGATGCAGATGATTCCTTGGTGGGGACTTGATCAGGCGAGCAGGCCGCGATCAGATGGTGACGAGGGAAGAGAGGTCTTGAACGGTGAACTGTCGGGGTCTGAGCGGAGTTGGGAGGCCTCCTCTGGTCCGCCATGTCCTGGATGGGAGCCGTGTGGATGATTGCGATCCTGCTGGCTCTCCATGCCCGTATCGCGCTGCGTCATGGCTCCGGAGCCGGGATCCTGTCCGCGTGCTTGAGTTTGGGAAGCATCTGGCAATGTCGGGGCGGCATGGGCGCGATCAGCCAATGCAGCCTTGGCAGCCGGTGCGAAGCCGGGGTCGCGGCTTGAAAGCGTCGCTTTCAGGTCTGTTTCGGCATGGTCGACCTGGACGGTGACGGTGCCGAACTCTGCATGGCGCAAGACCATATCGCCCCGCGCGATCTTGCCGCTTTCCCGTGCGGTGACGAGGCTTTCGATCAGAGTCTCAAGCGGTCGCTGCGCAGGGGCAGGCTCACCTGCTGGCGGCGTTTGTGGGGCCGGGTACGAAGTGAGGAGGCCAGGGGTAGGGGCGGAGCCAAGATCGGGTGCAAGGGGCAGAATGCCAAGCGGACCCTGCATCTTGGGCTCATGAGTAGCGACCGCCGTGCTGGGCATGAGCTGGTTTGGCGATCTGCTGGGCTTTGACACAGGATTTGCGACTTCGCTTGGTCCGGGCGACGTTTCACCCGCCTGCGCAATGGCCCCACTGATAGTGCCAGGAGCTGCGACAGAGGTGCTCACAGGGGGCAGGGCTCGGGCAGGCATGCCCTCATGCAGAAGGGGAATCTGCGTGGCCATAGCCATCGGCATGGTTTGTGGGATTTGGAGTGACCGAGCTTGCAAAGGCGCGGCATTCGTCGGCGTTGGTTGTGTCAGTGGCGGTTCCGCAGATCGCACTTTGGCGCTCGTTTCGAAATCAGGCTGGGACTGCCGAGTCTCGTATGGGCTCCTCGCGAAGTCGGCCAAGACACTTGGCGCCGATGTCTCGGTAGACAGGCGATCAGGCGACTGCACGGTCAAACGCGGCAAAGATGTGGTGGTAGGAGTGCCAAGAATCTCTCGCGTCGGACTCGCCGACAATCGGGCCTCGAGAAGCATTGGATCGTCGACACTCTTCGCGACGAGCTCAGACTGGTCTTGTTCTACGCTATGTTGATCTGAGGCCGGACCTGTCTGCGGGAGATTCTGGCCGGTATCTGCAGCTTCTGTTGTGGGCGGCAATGGATTGCCGGTTTCAGGGCTGGCCGTTGCCGCGACCGGCAATGTTGTGCCGGTTTCGGGAATGTCGCCTAAATGTCCTGTGTAGACTTCGGGTGTCACATCCAATTTGCCGGGAGTGTTTGCCAAAATTCCCATGAAATCCAGAGCGATAGAACCCTCGGCATTGTCGAGACCTGTGCCGGCAATACTGGTTTCCCCATGTCGTTCGGGCAGTTTGATGATCGAGTGGATGTTCATGCGTGATCCTTGCGGGACGGGGGCGACTTGATGCCTGCATTGCACTGCAACCTCCGTGCCAATTGACCGGCCTTGGCAGCGTCCCGACCGAGCTCTTTCGCTTTGAGCTGCGCTTTCTGCGCCGTGGCCAACTGTATCGCGTGATCGCGTCGCTGGCCGATCACTCCAAGCTGGTTGGATGCTTCTTCGGCAGTGCGATCGGCATTTTCCCGAAGGTCGCGAGCGGACGCTGTTAGCCCTCGGGTTTGCGCACCGAATGCGTGGCTACTGGCGAGGCTTTGCCCATCGCGAGAGGCTCGCATTGTCGCAGGAGAGACTGCAAGAGCGTCACTACGATCGGCCAGCTCGCGCATTCGCGCCTGTTCCCGCCTCGCTTCGGCGAGACGGTAGAGCGCCAAGCGGTGCTCGATCGTGCGAACACGTATGATCCGTCGCAGCACATTGATGCGCGCGAGGCTATTTCGCATTGGCAATGACCGAACAGAGCGCCGTGGTGCTGGCTTCGAGACCGACGATGTCGCCTGCCTCCTGGGCCAGGAATGCGTCTAATTGCGGCTTCATCGACAGGGCCCGATCAAGCAAGGGATGGGAACCCTCGCGGTAGGCGCCCATCATCACCAGCTCGTGATTGGCCTGGTAGTGGGCGACAAGTTGCCGGAATTCCCGCGCTGCACGGCGATGCTCTTCAGTCACCAACCCATCCATCACCCTGCTGAGCGAAGCCGTGATGTCGATCGCGGGATACTGGCCCTGCTGGGCGAGATCCCGTGACAAGACGATATGCCCGTCAAAGATGGCACGGGCAGTGTCCACCACCGGATCATCTTGATCATCACCATCAGCCAAGACAGTGTAGAGCCCGGTCACGGCACCGCCACTGGTCGCGGAGTTGCCGGCCCGTTCAACCAGCCGTGTGATTGTTGCGAGGGCCGATGGGGGATAGCCGCGTGCGGCCCCCGGTTCGCCCAACAAGAAACCGATTTCGCGCGCCGCATGGGCAACCCGCGTCAAACTGTCGAGAACGAGCAGCACGCGCTTGCCGCGAGCACGGAAATACTCGGCGATGGCGCAGGCATATTGTGCCCCGCGCAGGCGCAAGTTGGGTGCATGGTCGGCTGGGACGGCGATCAGGATCGTCCGTTTGGCCTCATCTCCTTGCATATGCCGTCGCACAAAGTCTGAGACTTCACGGGCTCGCTCACCGATCAGGGCGATGATCTTGATATCCGCCTCCGCACCTGCGGCCATCATGTCAATCAGGACTGATTTGCCCACGCCCGAGCCAGCAATGATGCCGAGCCTTTGCCCGACGCCCATGGTAGTGAGAGAATTGATAGCACGGATACCGCAATCGAACGGCTCGATTACGGAGCTGCGTTCCAAAGCGTGATCGCGCTGCCCGCCCAATGGCCAGACATCGTCGCATTTCGGACGCATGCCATTGTCGATCGGGCGTCCGCTGCCATCTATCGCGCGGCCAAGTAGAGCCTCGCCAACCGCGACCATGCCGGGATGCCCAATGGCCCGAACCACGGCATCGGGTTTCAGCATCACTGTATCGCCCAAGAGCATCATGAGGCTGTGGCCGTGGCGAAATCCGACGACTTCCGCTGTGCAGGCAGGGGCTTCGTCTGAAGTTTCAATTCTGCACAGCGCGCCGATCGGTACCGGCAGCCCAGAGACTTCGATCAATCCGCCGTCACAGGAAACTACGCGGCCAAGCTGCACGGGCGCGGCCGAGACTTTTGCTCGCTGCATCCGCAGCAGGTCTCTCTGGAGCAATTCGATCATGATGCCAGCGCAGTGGCTATGGCGCGTTGCCATTCTTCCGGACCATCGCTGACGATCCCGTCGTCTCCTACCAATCGCAATGCTCCGCGTGCGACGGTGCTGTCCGGCACCACTTTCCAGTCGCGAGCCGTGGCCGGATCAATGTCCGCGATGTCATCGGGATGAAGATGCAGCTTGCAGCGCGTGGGCACCTCGCCGAGGAAAGACAGAGCGGCGTCGCAACGTTCTTCCAGAGCTTTGCGATTGACCAGATGAGGCTCGATCATTTGCTGGCACAGTGAGGCGACCGTTTCGGCCAGAACGCGCTTCAATTCCTCAATGGCAGCATCGTCAAATTTTGCGAATTCCAACCGAAGTGCATCACGGGTTTTGGCAGCTGCTTGTGCGGCCGCGGCACACGCCGCCGCGCCCGCCTGTTCGCCGTCGCGATAAGCCTGCGCAATCGCTTCTTCATGCTTCGAAGGCGCAATCTCGTCTTCCGTGCAATCGTGTTCCGTTTGGGGCAAGCCAGGGCCGAGGACAAAACCCCGACTTGCCCCGAGGGCACCGATCCAACCAGGGGCGGATGGTTCGGCAGAACTTCGTGTGAAATCAGATAAATTCGCCATCACTGGCTCCCAGCGAGATCTCGCCATCGTCCGCCAATTTGCGTGCGAGATCGACGATGGTTTTCTGGGCCGTCTGAACGTCGGCGCGCCGCAGTTTGGGCAGCAGCTCCATTTCGTCACGCACCCCGTCGGCAGCACGGCTGGACATGGCGGCAAAGAACGGCGTCTGGTTCTCCTCATCCAACCCTTTGAGCGCAGTAATAAGATCCTGGTTCTCTACATCGCGCAGCAAGCGACCCATGCCCTGGGCATCGAGCTCAAGCAGCATTTCAAAGGTGAACATTTCGGCCTCGATAGCCTTGGCCAGATCGGCATCCTTGCGCTCGATCTCGGGCAAGACTTGCCGGGCCACTTCCGGTTCGGACAGGTTGATCAAATTGGCCGCTTCGCGTGCCCCGCCGAGGGCAAGTGCAGCGGATCCGAACCGGCGGGTAATCCTGGACGACAAGAGCTGGTCCAGCATGGCGATCGCATCGTTGGGTACATTGCCCAAACGCGCGATGCGTTCCACCACCTGCGGTTGAGTTTCGGGAGGCAGGGACGCGAGGATGCTGGCTGCAGTTTCCGGATCAAGCATAAGCAAAAGTATTGCGATGACTTGGGGATGTTCTTCTTCGATCATTGCCAGCAGAATCCCGGGGGCGAGCCAGCGGGCGATTTCGATCGAGCGGGGGGCCGTATCGGGAGCAATGCGCTGCATCAGGCTTTCGCCTTTCACTTCTCCAACTGCTTGGGTGAGCAAGGCTCCGACTTGTTGTTGGCGGTCTCGGGCAGGCAACCCTTCTGTCTCCGCCTCGGCAATAAAACCGGCAATAGCATCTGCGACCTTGCCCGGTTCGATATCTTCGAGCGAGCACATGATCGAGCCGACCAGCTCGAGTTCTTCAGGCTGCAAATGGCCCAGCAGGCCTGCGGCCTCCTCATCCTCGAGAAGCATCAGGAAAACGGCCGCGCACTGGGCATCCGATAGGGGGGCAATCAGGCTCATTGTCAGGCCTCTTTCCGAGGTGCCGCGAGCATACGCTGGAGGGCGGTGACCGCCCGATCGGGCTGTTCGTTTGCAATCCGCCGGGCAAGAGCAACCTGTTCACGCAGATTGGCCGGCCCCGCCAACGACCCAGAGGCATCCGGGGAAGCTGCGATTGCAATGCCAGCTTCGGCGCCTTCTGTGGCACTAACAGATTGCTCGCCTTCTTCGTCTTCGGTGTCTTCGGCCGCGGTCGTATCTCCGCGCAGAATCGCAAGGAGTGGTCGCACGCCCAGCAGAAGGACGAGAAGCAAAGCAATCAGTCCCCCGCTATAGCGCAGGGCCATCGCGAACCAGCTCGTTTCATAGAATGGGGTGTCGGCAATTGTGGCTGGCTCGAAAGCACCAACCATCACCGTTACAGTATCGCCCCTGTCCGGATTGGCACCGACGGCGGCCTGAATCAGCTCACGCAATTTCGCTTCATCGGCTGGCGCGATCTTCTTGAGCGCTTCCTCGCTTACCGCGACGGCCACTGACAGACGCGCAATGCTGCCCGGCAATGTGCTGGTGACGGCAACTTCGCGACCCAAAGCGTAGGTTCGGCGGGCGCTGCTTTCGGTATCATTGGTGTCCGGTGCTGCGTCTGGCGCGGTCCCTTCCGGAGCCTCGTCAGCGAGTTCTGCCGGGGGTGGTGGCGTATTGGCGAGGACGCCAGGCACGCCGCCCGCCTGCGCGGCCGCCCCCCTGACGGAGCGAGTTTCGGCTTCGTTCCGGAGCGCTCCGTCCTTGTCGTAGCTTTCGCGGGCAGAGGTGCTTTCCTGCATGTCGAGCGAAACTTGCACCTCGGTGGAGAAATTGCCTGCGCCCAGCATGGGGATCAGCAGCTTGGCGAGCTGGTCGCGAAGTTTGCTTTCGAACTCCCGCTGCAGGGTCAGGCTGGTTCCTGCCTGGTCCTGGTCGACCGAGAGGAGTTGTCCGTTCTGATCGACCACTTGCACTGCGCCTGCGGAGAGGCCGGGAACCGAGCCTGCGACAAGGTTCACAATCGCATCGACCTGGTCTTTTTCCAGCTGGCTGCCTCTGGTCAGTCGCACCATCACCGATGCGCTGGGGGCAACCTTCTCGCGCACGAAAACGCTGCGCTCCGGCGTCGCCAAGTGCACGCGGGCAGCCTCGATTCCGTCGATCTCGGCGATTGTCATGGTCAATTCGCGCTCTCGCGCAAGGCGCAGGCGTTCGCCCTCAAGCGTCCGGCTGGCCCCCAGCGGAATCGAATTGAGCATGTCACTACCGGTTTCGGGTGCAGCCAAGGCGCCATTGCTCGCGACCAGCATGCGCGCTCGGTAGAGATCATCTTCGGACACAGTGAGCGTACCCGTGGCTGCGTCAATGTCGTACGTGACGCCGCCGCTTTCCAGAGTCTCGACAATTTGCGCGCGCTCACCGTCCGAGAGGCTGGAATAGAGTACACGCTGCGGGCCCGAAGACAGACCAAGGTAGAGCGCACCGGCAAGGGACAGGGCGCCCAGACCTGCAAAGGCGGGCAGGCTTTTGCGAATGGCGGGTTGGCCAAGGAACGCGTTGACCCGTGAGGCGAGCGGAGCGTCGGCGAAGCCAGCCATCTCTCCGCCAGGCCCTGCCGCGGGTTCAGGCAACCCTGATTGGGAAGGTTCAGCCATCTATCAAGCTCCCATCCGCATGATGTCTTGATAGGCAGAGAGCAGCTTGTTGCGGACCTGCAGGGTCGCTTCAAAGGCGACGCCGGATTCCTGCCTAGCCAGCATAACTTGCGCGATATCGGTAACTTCACCCCGTTCATAGGCGGCGGCGAGCTCACTGGAGCGCGATTGCGCGGCGCTGACTTCCTGTACCGCCGATTTGAGCGTGCCAGCAAAGTCTGGTCCATCGGAGCCTGCCCCTGCCACGTCCGGTTTTTCGCCAGGTTGACGCAGTTCCTGCAGCGTATTGCTGCGATCGAGGATCTGCTGGCGCAGGGCGATGACCTGCTGCAACCCATTGCCGGTGCCTACACTATTCATGATCCCGCTCCGGCAATGGCCAGGCCGGCATCGCGCATGTCTGCCAGGCGATAGCGCAGGGTGCGTTCGGAAATACCCAGCTTGCGGGCCGTCGCGCCCCGCTTGCCGCCGCATTCATTGAGAGTACGCAGTATTGCATCGGCTTCAGAACGGAAGGCGATGTCGGACAGGCTGGCATCGTGGGCCGGGATGCCTTGCGTTTCAGCTAAAGCCTCGACGGCCCGGACCGGACGGTCAAAGCGGATGTGCCTGGCTTCGATCTGCTGGCCATCGCTTGCCAGCAAGATCGCCCGGCGGATGACGTTTTCCAATTCGCGGACATTGCCGGGCCAGGCGTGGGCGCGCAGCAAATCCATCGCATCGGGCGCAATCCAGCGCGGGCCCTGACCGGCCTCCCCATGCTTGAGGAGCATGCCGAAGGCGAGCGGAGCAATGTCTCCGGGCCTTTCACGCAAGGCGCGAAGCGAGAGGGGGAAGACGTTGAGACGGTAGTAGAGATCTTCGCGGAAACGGCCTTCCTCTACCTCGCGCGGCAACTCGCGGTTGGTGCAGGCGACGATGCGAACATCGACCTGCACCGGCTTGGTCGCGCCCAATGGTACCACTTCGCCTTCTTGCAGGGCTCGCAGCAGTTTCGACTGCAGGGCGATCGGCATTTCACCGATTTCGTCGAGCAGCAGCGTCCCGCCATCAGCCGCGCGGAAGAAGCCCTCATGCGCCTCGCTGGCGCCCGTGAAGGCACCTTTGCGATGGCCGAACAGCAGGGCTTCCAGCATTGCCTCGGGCATGGCGGCGCAGTTTACCGCAACGAACGGTCCGTCACGCCGCGGGCTGGCCTGGTGCAGGTATCGCGCCAGCACTTCCTTGCCTGTGCCCGTCGGCCCTTCGACCAGCACCGGGATCGTGCTCGCTGCGACCCGCTCCGCCAGCGTCAGCAGCGCCAGCGTTTCGGTATCGCCTGCAATCGGCATGCCTGCCGCGGTAGAGGCCGCCAGTAATGCCGCGCTGGCCCCGTGCAGGTCACCCGCATCATAAGCCAGCCGCGCCTTGGCCGGCCCCATGCGGACCAGCGCCGGGGCATCGCTGCGGCCCATCACCACCATGCGGTCTTCGCGCCGGTGGGGCACATCACGCTCGTCGCAATCGGCCAGGTGCAATGCGCCCCCACAGGCCGGATTGGCCATCACGGGCAGAACCCGATCGATCAATGCGCCATGTTTTTTTCGCGCGTCTTCGGTTGTGAAGTGCTGGCTCATCAGTGCCCCCGGTTAACCACAAGTTCCGGAGAGCGAGATCGCCCCTCAACGTCTAAGGGCGCGGTAATTTAAGCCCTCGGGTGAATACCTACCCTCCCAATCCGCTGCGACAGGCTGGTGCGCTTAAACATCATTGTGACCCTCCGTTCTGGTTGGTGGCAGCCGCAACTTGGCAATCAGGCTGCGGCAACACACCAGGAGACCAAACATGACTGTGATCAACACCAATATCAGCGCCCTCAAGGCCGCCAACGCTTCCACCGATGCGAACAAGATGCTCGGCGTCGCGATGGAGCGGCTTTCGACCGGCCAGCGTATCAACGGCGCGAAAGACGATGCCGCCGGCCTCGCCATCGCCACCACTATGACCAGCGATATCCGCGCCATGAACCAGGGCATCCGCAACGCGAATGACGGTATCGCACTGGCCCAGACGGCCGAAGGCGCATTGGACGAAGTCAGCAACATGCTGCAGCGCGTGCGTGAACTGGCGGTGCAATCGCGCACCGGTACTTACGATGCGACCGACCGCGGCTATATGGATGCCGAGGTTGACCAGCTGCAGGCGCAGATCGGGGATATCCTCGCCAACACCGAATTCAACGGCGTCACCCTGTTCAGCACAACGGCGGGCACCGATGTGACGGTGGATATCGCCACCAGCGCCACCGAAACCGTCACGCTGACCAGCACTGCGATTGACGGAACCAATGTCAGCGCCACCGCGCTGGACGTGAACACGGCGGCCCTGGCGGCCACCACGATCACCAATGTCGACAACGCACTGGATGATGTGAGCGCGACCCGGGCCTCGCTCGGTGCCGGGCAGAACCGCCTGGATTCGACGATCAGCAACCTGACCACGAACTCCACCAACCTGACCGATGCCCGTTCGCGGATCATGGATACGGACTACTCGGCCGAGACGACGGCGCTCGCCAAGTCCCAGATCCTGAGCCAGGCGTCGACAGCGATGCTGGCCCAGGCCAACCAGAGCAGCCAGAACGTCCTCTCGCTGCTGCGGTAAGACTGGCTTCTCCTTCACCGGAGTCCTCCGAGGCCCGGCATTCCTGCAAGGGGGTGCCGGGTTTTTGGGAGTCTTTGTTTTGCCTCAAGCGCCGGCGTTCGCCTCCGCTCACTTGGCTTTCCTCGCTCCCTGCGGTCGCTGCGGGCGGGCAGTCGCCCTTGCGGCCCTGCGGGCCGAGCTCCGCGACCAAGCCTCGATGTCGGAAAACCTTCGGGCTGCGACAAGCAGCCCGCAAGCGCGGAGTCGTAGCCGAAGGCGCAGACGTGCGACGCACACCTGCAGGCGCGCCAGCCGGAAGGCCGAAGCCAAGGCGCACGGAGGTGCGCCGCCCGGCGTTTGAGGGACCCATCAAGAAACGCCCCGGGCTGCGGCCCGCAGCCCGCAAGCGCGACCGCGCGCCCGAGCTTATGCGAGGAAGCAAGGGGCGCGGATGCGCCCCGCCCGCAGGGACCCAACAAAAGACTCCCTTACACACCTTACACTTCCCCGGCGGAAATATCCCCGAGCACTTCGAGCGCGTCATCGGGGGTGGGTGCGCCCTGCATTTGGGCATGCATTTTGTCGAGCCGCCCGAGATGCGTCAGCAGCAGCTTCGCGTTGAAGCGGCGGCGCGTGCCGACCGGCTGGCCACGATACCACACGGTCTCGGCCCAGCCATTCATCGCCCGGTCCGCCAGCTCGCCCTCGGCCTCCTCGCGCGCAGAGACAATCGCCGCCTCCCACCCGCGCGCAAACGCCGCATCGCGCCGCCGCCAGTCATAGACCGTAGGCCGCGAAACCCCGACCCGCTCACACGCCGCCCGGACATTGCCGGTCGCCGCAAGCGCCTGGAGAAAGAGCGCACGCCGTTCGCGGGTGAAGGGGAGGGAGGGGGCAGGCATCGGTTCGCTCCTGTCGGGGAGGTGCATCAGTTAAAGGGTACGCAAGATGTAGGACAGGGATAGATTTCGATTCGAATTGCTAAGCTGAAATGTTCGTCTAAACTTTGTACAAAAACCAATAATGGAGCACGAATGTGACAAAAGGTCTTGGTCTCGCGGAATATTCAGATCAATTACTCGCTAGTCAGAACGACCTTTGTAGCGCACTGAGTTGGAGGGCTGCGGGTCGTGCGCTAGGAATCGTGTCGATCATAGAAAGTAGAAGCGTATCGTTCAAAAATATAAATCTTGAGCTATATGTACTTCAACTACTAAAAAGTCTGCTGATATCATCGAGCACGCTAAATAAATATTCAGCGAAAAAGGCGGCAATATGCCAAGACTACGTACGAATACTAGAAAAATACTTGAGTGGAACTCTATTCACAATATCCTTTAGGTCTATGTTGAATTCTCATTTGCCTACCTCGAGAATAGAAAACCAAGAACAATTGCGGCGTTGCATCCAGTCAATACTGGATAATGGCCGGAACTATTCGTCAAATCTTGGGGTTGGACCGAATGAAATAATGAGTGATGTCTGGGGAGATTTTGATTACCATATTAATCACCTAAATCATCATAAGGGTGAGGCGCTCCGCCCTGCGCTAACTTCCGAAAGTCCATTCTTCGAAGCATGGAAGAATACAGAGAGTTGGCTGAGATCTAGGAATGAAACTTGGAATGTCTGGGTAATGTGGTTCGAATTCCGGTTCCTAGGAGAGGCTGGGAGCAATATCCCACCCTTCCTGTGGTCCGAGATAGAGTCGAAAATTCTAGAGAATCGAGCTTTCCTTGAAAGTGACAATATCACGCAAGTGAACAGTTTGTTGGCTGAAACATGTCTCGAGTGCTTAGAGTCTCTCGTTGACCATCAAGCAAGTCAGTCACAAATTCGAGCGGGCTATGAGTTTTTGCCGACTGAAGGATCGATGAAAATTGACGAACCAAAAACAAAGACCCAGTCCTCCCAAGTAAAAAAATCTGCTATACAGGAGGTTATATTCGCCACCGATACGATGCTTGCGGAATGCGAGATAAATAGCGCTGCCTACCTAAAGCCGATTATGCAGCGGTATAGGGCTTCATTTCCTTCAGTCGAAGAATGGTCTGATGATGTGCAACTTGTGATGCGAGGGGATGCTGTCAGGAAACTATTCGAAGCGCAGATTTCAAAAGCCTATGATTCCGACCTGCCAGACTTATCTGAAACGACACTACTAACATTCAAGAATGTGATTAGGTCGCATAACGCGTTAATTTCGTTGCATCCTGATCTTTGGGAGCTTGACGAGGCTGTAACGACATCAAGAAAGGGTCGCGTTGAGAATGCCCATGAAGGCTTGAAGAAAATCGTACAATTTGCAGAGACGAAAAAGTATCTTGACGATGAAACTAGATCGGCACTTAAAATTTTGAGTGATACTACTGAAAATAATTCAGAATCGTACATCCTGATTGTCCAATCGACTATTTTCAACTTTGTCATCGCTTCATCAAGATGGATTTGGCTGAATCGGAAGAGTATCACAGCAGGCGCAGTTGGTATGGTGACTATAACTTACGGATTAAGCCAATGGATGATAGCAAATGAAACTTGGCTGCTTTCGTACTTCGGTATGGACTCAGCCATTGGCGCCTTGCTGAGGGCCGCATTGAAGATCGTTAAAGGACTGCCTTTGGCCTAATCCAACACCAACACCGAAATCCGCCGGTTCCGCGGATCAGCCGGGTTCTCTTTCACCAGTAGCTCCCGATCCGCCACGCCCTCGATCCGGGCGAAGCGTCCTTCGGCCAGGCCGCCGCGCAGGAGTTCCTGGCGGGTGGCTTCGGCGCGGCCGGTGCTGAGGCTCCAATTGTTGGCTCTTACGCCCGGCTTCCATTTGAGCGCATCGGTGTGGCCGCGCACGATCAGCTGGGCGCCGGCGCTGGGGCCTTCGCTGCCCAGCGTCTGGGCGATCACGCCGATCAGCTGGCGGGCCTCGGGCACCAGCACGGTGGTGCCGAGCGCGAACATGGAGAAATCGGCATCGTCGACCAGGTCGATCCGGATCCCTTCGGGGGTGCGCACCACGCGGACCTGGCGGACCAGTTTGCGCAAGGCGCGCTCCTGCTCCAGCCGCCGTTTGATTTGCGCCATCATTGCCTTGCGGCGGTGCTCTGCCTGGGCCTCGATCTCCTCGACAGTGGGCGCGCCATCCTTGTGCGCGCCGCCGGTGGCCGCGCGAGGGATAGTGATCGATTGCGTGCCGGTCTGCCCGGCGCGGTTGGGGTAATTGTCCGCATCGGTGATCGAGCTGCCGCCCAGCATCCCGTCGCTGCCCGCGCTCTGTTCCTTCAGCTTGACTAGGGTGGGGGTGAAGTAATCGGCCAGCCCCTTGCGCTGGTCCTCCGTCGTCGCGCCCAACAGCCACAGGAGCAGAAAGAACGCCATCATCGCGGTGACGAAATCGGCATAGGCGACCTTCCACGCCCCGCCATGATGCCCGCCTTCCTCGATCGTGATCTTCTTGACGATGATCGGGGCGAGCGCGTTTTCGGGGGTGAGGGCGCCATCGGGCGCGGCTGGGGCGTCCTGTGGCTGCGCGGGTTCGGATTGGGGCGCGGGTTGGGTCGCCATGCTATTTGCCCCGCATCATATCGAGCAGCTCGGTCAGCTTGGGCCGGTGCGCGGGCGGCAATCCGCTGCGCGCGGCCTCCAGCACCAGCGGCTGGGGGTAGCCATGGAGGCTGGCGACAATCACCTGCTTGATCGAGTGGTAGATCTGCGCGTCATGCGCGTTGACCTGTTTCAGCCGCCCCGCCATCGGGCCGACAAAGCCATAGGCCAGCAGCACGCCGAGGAAGGTGCCGACCAGCGCAGCGCCGATCATCTTGCCCAGCACTTCGGGCGGTTCGTTGATCGATCCCATCGTTTTGATCACGCCCAGCACGGCGGCAACAATGCCCAGCGCAGGCAGGCCGTCAGACAGGGTCTGCAGCGCGTGGGCGGGCTCGTCCATCTCGTGCAATTGCGCCTTGATCGCGCTGTCCATCACGTCCTCCACCGCATGGGTTTCCAGCGTGCCGCTGGAGACGACCATCAGCGTGAGCGCGTCGCAGATGAGGTTGACCACGGCAGGATCGGCCTGGAGCTTGGGGTATTCGGCGAAGATGGCGGAATTTTCCGGCTCGGTGACATGGCTTTCCAGCGCCACCGCGCCTTCGGCCCGCAGGATTTTCATCAGCTTGCTGGCCAGTGCGATCGCGTCGATATGGTCGGTGTCCGAATATTTCGGTCCCTTGAAAACCTTGGCAAAGCCGCCGCCGATCAGCTTGAGCTCGTGCATGGAATTGCCGATCACGGTCGCGCCGATTGCGGCCCCGCCGATGATCATCATCTCGAACGGCAGCGCCACCAGCACCGGGCCCAGCGACCCGCCCGCGAGCACGAAACCGCCAAACACCATGAGGAGCAGGATTATGATCCCGACTGCTGCGAACATTGCTCAATTCCTTCCGGCGCGGGGGCCTAAATCTGGTCAAACAGGCTGAGCGAGGCGAGGCGCACAAAGCTGGCCTGGCTCGCTTCCAGCACGGTCAGTGTCTGCTGCAATTGGGTGATGGCGCTGGCGAGATCGGTGCCGCCAATATCGCCGCCTTCCTGCGCGCGAGCCTCGGCGCGCAATTGCTGCGCCTGGTCGACCGTATCGATCCAGGCGAACCGGACGCCGAGGACGGTCTGCCCGCGATTGAGCGTGTCGAGTGCGGCGTCGAACCCGGCAATAGAGTCGCGCGCAAACTGGGCCGGGTCGCTCACAACGCCCCGCAATCCGTTGGCGATGGTGCGCAAGAAAGCGAGCGTGTCGGTCGCGTTGCCGCCAAAGCTGAACTCGGTGACTGACGGCCCGGTGATGCCGCGCTCTACCTCGACCCCCTCGGCTATGGCCAGCACACCGGGGTCGGTCCCACCGGTATAGAGCGCGTTGCCGGCAGGATCGAGCGCATAGGGCGGACCCGAGACCTCGCCGCCGAACAATGCGCGGCCGGTGCTGCCCGCTGCGTTGAGGCTGGCAAAGATGGTCTGGCGTAACGCCTCCAGCTCGTCTGCAATGGCGACGCGCGTGTCCTGTGCGGTCGAATCACTGGCGGCTTGCACCGCCAGCTCGCGGGCGCGGATCAGCGCGTTGGCGATATCCTCCATCCGGGTCGCTGCGCCGGTGATTTCCTCTTTGGCGCGCGCGGAATTGTTCGCCTCGACAGAGGCCAGCCGGTCCGCCCGGGCGAGGCTGCGCAAACGGGCCGAAGCCACCGGATCGTCCGAAGACCGCTCCAGCCGCTCGCCGGTCGAGACTTGCAGCTGGAGCGCCTCGGCCTCTGCCCGCAGCGCATCCATCTGCACTTGCGATCGGCGGAAAAAGGCCGCGGTGGAATTGGTGACAGCGTCGAAGGTCATGGCCTTATCTCAGTCCCAGCACGGTGTCGAAAATGTCGCTCGCAACCTGGATCACCCGGCCCGAGGCCTGGAACGCCCGCTGGTAGCGGACCAGATTGGCCGCTTCGGCATCAAGGTCGACGGCGGTTTCGCGCGACAGGGCAATCTGCGCTGTTTCGGCAATGGCCCCCAGCGCGTCGCGCGTGGTGGCGCGGCTGGACACGGCATTGGCGAGCTCGAACAGGATGCGGTCCGCTTCTGACGCTGGCCCGCCATTGGCGAGTGCGCTGCGCAGGGCATCGATATTGGCGGTATCGCGGCTGACGGCGGGCGATCCGGCGGGCGCGGTTGCAAGGCCATTGCCGCCGGGAAGGACCACCGCAATGTCACTTGCGCCGGTTCCGGCGAAGAATGGCTGGCCGGTACTGCCATCAAGGGCGACCCCGCTGGCCTGCGCATCGTTGACCTGATGCATGAGCTGCGAGGCCAGCGTGTCGAGCGCAGTCCCGATATCACGCTGGGCCGACAAGGCCTGAGCCTGGCCGGCGAGGCTGCCGCTGGCGGGATTGGCCGGGGCACCGTCCAGCGCAAAGGCGATGGTGCCATCCGGATTGCTCGTGGTGGCCAGTATGCCCGCCTGTGTACCCTGTACGAGGAAGGGGCCGGAGGCGTCACCCAGCTGGACATTGACCACACCGCTGGGTTGGTAGCTGACCGCGATTCCGGCAGTATCGGACAATTGCCGCAATTGGGCGTCACGCTGGTCGAGCAATGTGGCGTGGCTCGATGTGCCGGGCCGGGTGCGGACAATGGCGGTATTGATGCGGACGAGTTCGGCAGAGGCCAGATTGACCTGCTCCACTCCGCTGGTGGCTTCGAAGCGGATCTGGTCTCCTGCCAGGGACAGGGCACCGTCCGCGATCCGGAGGGTCTCCGCCAGTGTCCGGCCGTTTTCGACCACCGCTGCGCGCAGCGATCCGTCGAGCGGGTCGGATCGCAAGGCAGAAAGTGACGCTTCGAACTCCACGATCGCAGGATAGATGCCGGCTTGTTCGACTGATGCCTCTGCATTGCGCAGGCCCGAAAGTTCGGCATCGGCGCGGGCGACATCGCTGCCGGTGCGCCGTGCCTGGTTTTGCAGGAAGAGCGAGTCCATGCGGCGGACCTGGTCGACGCGCACGCCGGACAGCGCGCTGTCGGAATAGAAGGCGACGCTGCCGGTCGCCGTGACTTCTGACAGGCTGACCGAGCGGCGCGCATAATCCTCATTGTTGGCATTGGCGATGTTTTGCGCGGTCACATCCAGCGCCGAACGGGCGGCAACCGTGCCGCTCTTGCCAATCTGCATCAGGTCAGCGGGCATTGTTGCTCAGCTCCTTCTGCTCGATCATCGCAGCCAGCTGGCGTTCGATCTGGTCGGCGAGCCCGAAGGCGCCTGTTTCTGCGGCCAGGCCTGCGACTTGCTCGTCCCGCATGGTCTCGAATTGCTGCAGACCCGGCCCGGTAAAGGGCGTCTGGTCGGCAATTGAACTGGCGCGCGCAGAGGCAAGCAGGCGGCGGACGAAAATCGCCTCGAACGCCTGCGCTGCTTCGCGCAGCTCCAGCCGTTCGGGCGAAAGCGCCGCGTCAATCGGGCCAACCGAACTGCGTTCGACGGAAGTTGGGCCGACGAGATTGGGGGCAACCGGAGGTATCACAGCACAACCATCTCGGCCTGCAAGGCGCCGGCCTGTTTGAGCGCTTCGAGGATAACGACGAGGTCCGACGCACCCACGCCCAGCAGATTGAGCGCGTCGACGATTTCCGACAGCGAGGCGGCGCCTGGCATGGCGATGACATTGCTGGTCTGCTCTTCGAGCGACAGGGTCGAGGATTCCTCCACCGCCGTCACGCCCTCGCTGAAGGGTGCGGGCTGGACCACGCGTGGGGCCTCATCGATGCGGATGGTCAGCTTGCCGTGGCTGATGGCGGCGGGTTGCAGGCGCACGGCCTGGTTTATCACCACCGTACCGGTCCGGCTGTTGACGATTACCCGCGCGGCTTGCGGGGCAGGCGTGACAGCGATCATCTCGATCTGGGCCATCATCGCAGACCGGTCATTATTGCCTAGCGGCAGGACGAATTCGAGAGTCACGCCATCGACGATGCTGGCAGCACCGGGAAAGCGGCGATTGACTGCGTCGCGCACACGGCTGGCCGTCAGGAAATCGGCCTGGTGAAGATTGTAGCGCAGGCGGCCCTCGCGGTTGAAGCCGGTGGCAACAGCGCGCTCGACGCTCGCCCCGTCGGCAATGCGCCCGACTGTGGGTACGTTGACGGTCAATTGTGATCCGTCACGCCCGGACACGCCCAATCCGCCCACGGCAACATTGCCTTGGGCCATGGCATAGACTTGCCCGTCCGCGCCCATAAGCGGGGTCAGGATCAGAGCGCCGCCGCGCAGCGACTTGGCCTTTCCCAGTGTCGAAACCGTGATGTCGATACGCTGGCCCGGCTTGGCAAAGGGCGGAAGCTCTGCCGTGACGATCACGGCGGCGGCATTCTTGAGGCCGGGAGAAACACCGGGCGGCAAGGGCATTCCGAGCCGTCCGGAAATGCCCCGCATGGCTTCGGTCAGATATTCCAGATTGTCGTCACCAGTGCCCTGCAGGCCCACCACCACGCCATATCCGGTCAGCTGGTTGGCGCGCAGGCCCTGGAAGGAACCGAGGTCGCGTATCCGCTCGGCCTGGGCCGTGCCGGGCAGGGCAAGGGCAAAGGCGGCGAGGATCAGGAAGAGAATCTTGTGCATCACATATCTCCTCAAAAGGGCGAAATCTTGGCGAAGAAGCTGGAGAGCCAGCCGGGCTTGCTCGCCCGCTGGATGGCGCCTTTGCCGGAATAGAGGATCTGGGCATCGGCGACCTGCGTGGACAGAATGCGATTGTCGCCATTGATGTCG
Organism: Parerythrobacter jejuensis; assembly: GCF_039536765.1. Taxonomy (NCBI): domain Bacteria; kingdom Pseudomonadati; phylum Pseudomonadota; class Alphaproteobacteria; order Sphingomonadales; family Erythrobacteraceae; genus Parerythrobacter; species Parerythrobacter jejuensis. The sequence continues at coordinate 1,545,095 of NZ_BAAAZF010000001.1, read as the reverse complement.
GCAAGGCGGACGATGCCGGCGAATTGCACGAACTCCTTACCCTGGCTCAGCGCCATATGCTTTTCCCCGATCACGCGCGCAGTCCCGTTCGGGCGTACATCTGCAATGGTGACCGCAATGGCCCCGTTGAGAGTGCTGCGCTGGGCGGCATTGCCCGTCCCTTTGAACGACGAATCTGCCGCAGCTTTAAGGGCATCGGGATTGAGGAATGAAAGCGGGCCGGCGGTGGGAGGGGTCAATCCGGCCGACCCGCTGCGCCCCGTTTGGGACGAAGTGCTTTTCGAACTGCCGATACTTTCGACCAGTACGATGGTGACAATATCGCCAACTTTGCGCGCGCGCAGGCCTTCATGCAGCGCGGCATAGCCGGTGCTGGCCTGATAGATTGCGCCATCGTTGGCCCCAGAACCGACTCTACCGGGTGGCGGCGCGAAGGACGGGCGGGCTTGCGGAACCGGCGGTGGTCCGAAACCGGCCATCGGCCGCACGCCATCGGCCATGCAACCGCCCAGTGTGGCGAGGGCGGCGAGCGCAATCGGGATCTGGAAAATCTTCATAAGTGGCCTCGCTTGGGAATGGGTCACAGGGTCTGGTTGGCGTTGCGCAGCATTTCATCGACGCTGCTGATCATCTTGGAATTGATCTCGTAAGCGCGCTGCGCCTCGATCATTTCGACCAGTTCCTCGACCACGTTGACATTGCTGGCCTCCAGCATTCCCTGGCGGATCGATCCCCGACCATTGTCGCCGCCCGGGCCGATTTCGGCGGCACCACTGGCCGCAGTTTCGACCAGATAATTGTCGCCAATGGCCTGCAGGCCCGCGGGATTGGGGAAGCTGGCAATGGTCAGCTGGCCCAGTTCGGCCGGGGCCGCATCGCCGGGCAGGGTGGCGCTGACGGTGCCGTCCGGTGCGACGGTAATCGATTGCGCGCCCTGCGGGACCTGGATCGCGGGCTGCACGACATATCCTTGCGCGGTCACCAATTGGCCATCCGCGCTGAGCGTGAAATTTCCTGCGCGGGTGTAGCCTTGCTGGCCGCCGGGCAGTTCGATCTGGAACAGGCCGGGCCCGTCCAGCGCCAGGTCGAAGGCGTTGCCGGTGGTGCTGAGCGTGCCTTGTGTTTCGATCCGGCTGGTGCCTTGGACACCCACGCCGTTGCCGAGGTTGAGTCCCACGGCATAGGCGGTTTCGTTGGTCGATCGGGCACCGGCCACGCGCGCATCCTGATAGGCAAGCGTCTCGAAGTTTGCGCGGTCGCGTTTAAACCCGGTGGTGCCGATATTGGCGAGATTGTTGGCGATCACGCGCATCCGCGTGTCCTGGGCTTCTAGCCCGGTGCGGGCGACATGAAGGGCGGAAGTGGGCATGGCTTAGCTCCGTCTCGGATTGGCTCAGCGCAGGCTCATCAACCGGGCGCCTGCCTGGTCGAGATCGTCTGCGGTAGAGATGATTTTGGTGCGCTGTTCGAAGCTGCGTTGCGCCTCGATCATCTGCACCAGCGTGGTGGCCGTATCGACATTGGACCCTTCGAGGGATCCGGCGATAACGCGGGCAGTCGGGTCGCCGGGCAAGGCGCCGCCGCCCGGTACGCGCAGGAAGCCATCGAGGTCCTTGATAATGGCGCTGCCTTCAGGGTTGGCGAGCTTGATCTGGGCCACCAGCTCGGGCGGTGCTTCGGGTGTCGCCGGGTCGCGCAAGAACACGCCGCCATCCTCGCCGATAGCGAGCTGGCTCCCGGCAGGCACAGTGATCGGGCCGGCCTCGCCAAGGACGGGCAGACCGTCACCATTCTCAAGCACGCCGGTGGCGCTGACCCGCAAGTCGCCGCGGCGCGAATAGACTTCTGTGCCGTCGCTTGCCTGTAGCGCCAGCAAGGCATTGCCGACCAGCGCAATATCCATCGGCTGGCCGGTATGGGTTACGGTGCCGCCATCCATATTGGCCCCGCGCACCGCCCCTTGCGAAAGGCTGCGCGCTTCGAACCCGTCGCCCTTGATCGTAACGGGTTTGACCGAGAGTTCTTCGGCGCGGAAACCGGGCGTGCTGGCATTGGCGAGGTTGTTCGCCACGGCGCGCTGCCGGTTCATGGCCGCATCCATTCCCGAAAGGGCGGTGTAGATCAGGCGGTCCATTGCGATCAGGTCCGCAGGTTGATGATCGTCTGGGAAATCTGTGTCGCGGTGTCGATCGCCTTGGCATTGGCCTGGAAATTGCGCTGCGCCGTGATCAGCGAGACCATTTCCTCGGCCAGGTCGACATTGGAGCGTTCCAGCGCGCCGGATAGGATCTGCCCGGCATTGCCGATACCCGGCAAATTGTAATTGGGTGCGCCGGATACTCCGGTTGCTTCCCATTTGGTCTGGCCGATCGAACGCAGTCCGTTGGGCGCGGTAAAGTTGGCCACCGCCACCCGGCCAATCGCGTCACTGGTCCCGTCGGCATAGGCGGCGAAGACCACACCGTTCTTCTCGACTGTGATACTGGACAAATCCGACCCGCCGGCATTGGTGATCGGCACTGTTGCATCGATAGTGGATGCCGTGTTCAGCACATTGCCGGCGGTATCGGTCTGGAACACCTGCAAGCGGTTGCCGCTGGCGTCGGTGACATTGCCGCCACCATCGACCTGCAGGTTGCCGTTGCGGGTGAAGCTGATTTCGCTGTTTTCGGTGTTGCGGGCGGCGAAGAAGCCATCGCCATCGAGCGCGAGATCGAGGCTGCGGCCGGTCTGCTCGATCGCGCCGAGCGAAAAGTTCTGGTCAATCGAGCTGACCGTCGCACCGATCCCGACCGACAGACGCGGATCGGCGGCCGAGCCGTTGGAGATGATATCGGCGAATTGCGTGCTCGACTTCTTGAAGCCGGTCGTTTCCGCATTGGCGATATTATGGGCGATCACGCCCAGATCCGTTTCGGCGTTCTTGAGCCCGTTAAGCGATGTGTAGAAACTGGTCATGATTCATGTCCTCACGAATTGTAGGTGTATGCGTGGTTGGCAGCCGCAGACTGGCGCTGCGCTTCGATCAGCGCGTCGAGCTTGCCCGACATTTCTTCCAGCGTGGCATTGGTGGTGGTGGTCCCGGCGAGGCCGCTGAACTGGGCCATCTGGGCCAGCATGTCCTTGTTATCGACTGGCTCGAGCGGGTCCTGCTGCTGCAGCTGGACAGTCAGCAAGCGCAGGAAATCGCCTTGGTCCAACGTGCTGAATCCGCTGTCCGGTTGGCGGTTGCTCGGGGCATTGAGGGCGTTCAGCGCATTGGCGGCCACGGGCGTGATCCGGGGACTTGTCGTCGGGGAAATACTATCGGTCATTGTCATTTGCTCCGCATCGTTTCGAGCATCAATTGCTTGGCTGTCTGGAGCGCCTCGACCAGGTTCTGGTACTGGCGCGCGCTTTCCATGATTTCGACCATTTCGCCGGTTTCATCGACGGGGGCCTCCCACACATCGCCGTTTGCGTCGGCGAGCGGATGACCCGGATCGTGCCGGCGGATGGGGGCGATATCGGACGGGGAGACGCTGGTAACGCGCACACCGGTCAGGCCCGATGCCCGGTCCAGTTCCGCTTCGAATGTCGGGCGCAGCGGGCGGTAGGCCTCGGCCTCGCTGCCCGCGACCGATCCTGCATTGGCCAGGTTCGAGGCCGCCGCGTTCATCCGCACCATCTGGGCGGACATGCCGCGCTGGGCGAGAGTGAAGATATTCAGTGTTTGCGGGTTGCTCTGGGGCATCGTCATTCACCCTTCAGCGCGCGTTTGACGGTATCGACCTTGCCCTGGACAAAGGACAAGGTGGCCGAATAGGCGACGGCGTTTTCGGCAAAGGCGAGTTGCTCGTTGGCGAGCTCCACCGTGTTGCCATCGGCGGAATCCATGGTCGGAATGCGATAGAGCGTGTTGCCGGCCAGCGCCTGGTCCGTGCCCGCACCACTGGTCTTGGCGGCAAGGGCTGCGGCAAAATCGATATCGCGCGCTTTGTAGCCGGGTGTGGCGGCGTTTGCGATATTGCTGGTGAGCAATCCCATGCGCTGCGAGCGCAATTCCAGCGCTGCGCCATGGATGCCGAACAGTCTTTCGCTCATCGTCCTTCCTTTCGGTGTCTGTTAGAGCAATCCCCGTGCCAGAAATCTCTAGGACATTGAAAAACAGCGAGAATTTAGATTTCATAGGGCGCTGACCGGCAAGCGCTTGCCGCTAATCCGGCAATTGGGCGCACCTTAAGGATGGGTCCTGCCTGCCGTTCTCACGAATGAAGCGAAAGGACACCAACCGTGGATGCACAGCTCTTGATCGATCCGGTCAGCGCCGGTTTTGTCGCGACCGGCACGATCGTGGTGGCTCTGGCCCGGACGGGTTGGCGGGACAGTCGTGAGACGGCGCGCCAGTTGGGAGCGCTGGTGACGCGCAAGTTCGACTTGTCAGAACAGCGGGCGGAGCTGGCCGGCCAGGTTGAACAGATGCGCCGTGATGGCGTGATCCGTGTTCATGCTGCCGCCGTTTCCGATCAGGAATTGCGCGATGCGACTGCGGCCATGATCCGCCAACGCTCCACCACAGCTCTGCTCGACCAGCATCGTCAACATGTCGCGAAACGCACCTTGCGCCGCGAAACTGCGATTGCCGCTCTGGAGCAAGCGGGCGAGCTTGCCCCGGTGTTGGGCCTTGCGGGCACCCTTATCGCGCTCAGCCAACTGCCGGGATCAGAGCTTGCGGGTGGAGGCGATGTTATGGCTTCGGTCTCCACGGCGGTGGTCTCTACTTTTTACGGATTGATGTTCGCGCATCTGCTTTTCCATCCTTTGGCCGCTGCCATTGCGCGGCGCGGACGCAAGGAGGAGGAAGACAGGGAGGAACTGGTCCAATGGATGGCGCAACAGCTTGAACCGGCCTGTCCGCCGCGCAGCACAGTTGAAAGCCACGCCGCATGATCCGCATCGGCACATCGGCGTGGCAAGTCATCCTGGCCGACCTGGCCCTGATCCTGTTTCTGACCACTTTGGCGGGTTTCGTTGCCGCACGTGAGCGGGAGCCTGTCCGTCCACGTGATACTGTGGTTGCGCAGGGCCACGCGCTGTTTCGGGAGGTGGACGGAGGAACAAGTCTGACCGAGTGGCTGGCCCTGGAAGCGCCCGACCCGCGCATCCGGCTGACCATATTCGGTCGTTATCTCGCGCAGGACCGGAACCGCGTGTGGGAGCGGGCATCGCGTATGGCAGGGGAAGCGAACATGGCGGGCTATTCCCCGCGCCTGATTATCGAGCCTGGTCCATCCAGCGATGTCTACGTGGTCCTGGCCTATGATGCCGCGGCTGTTCGTCCCTGATGTGATAGCTTGAGTGCCGGAAAGCAGGCGTCAATCGGCAATGATCTGGTTACGCCCCTGCTCTTTGGCGCGGTAAAGCGCTGCGTCGGCTGCGGCCAGGGCATCGCGTGGATTGGGGGTGTCCATCACATTCGACAGACCGGCAGAGAATGTGATCTTGCCCATCGGCCGGTTTTGCCGGCGATCGACGAATTTCCGCCCCTCCAGCTCGCGCCGTGCCTTGTCGAGCCGCTCGAAAGCGCCTTCCTGGTCGACAGCGCGAATCAGGATCACGAACTCCTCTCCGCCGTGGCGGGCGACAAAGCAATCTTCGGAGGCGAAGCATTGCAGGATCCCGGCAATGGCCCGCAACAGGCGATCGCCCGTATCGTGGCCAAATGTGTCGTTGACCCGCTTGAAGTGATCGACATCGCAAATGGCGACGAACAGATCCTCTTCGGACTCCAGAGCCTGTTTGTGAAAGGCATAGAGCTCGCGCTCGAACGCGCGCCGATTGGGGAGACCGGTAAGATGGTCGCAATTGGCTTCAGAACGGGCCTTGGCAAGGTTGGTCTGTAGTTTCTCGGTTTCGGCCTGGCTGTGTTTCATGCTGGTTTCGATCCGCTGGAGCGTGCTCAACATGGCCTTCGATATCGTCAGGAAAGGCTCCGGGTTCATGCCGTTTGCACCGGGATCGGCGGCAGACAGTTGCTGGTCGAATTCATCGCGGCACGCCCCGGTCTCGCTGCGTGCTGTCTCGGTCGTCTTGGCGAAACCCGTGATCGAGTCTTCGAGCTGGTCCATCATCTTTTCGATGGCGGCGCGTTCGGCCTCGGCGGGGTCGGGCTTGAGGGTAATTTCGTCCAGCCAGCCTTGTGTGATCGGCTCGCCATCGATCTGCCGGTCGGCAATTTTCTGTGCGAGATCGAGATCGCTGCCGGACTGAACCGCATGCGCGATACCGAGATTGGCAGGCGTGATGTCGAGATGATTGCGCAGCAGGAATGCAGCAATCTGGTCCAGCAAATCATGCCTGGCTGCATCGCCGAAGCCAGTATCCGCCTCCGGGGCCGGTGATGCGTTCTCCGGCATATCGGAATGCCGCCTCCGACGCCCGAGGCGCCCCAGCGAAAAACTGCCGAACGATTGCTGATAACCCATGCTTGATTCTCCGTGGGACGGACCCCTCTGGCCCGGCGCGCCGATCTGCGGCCTGACCTTTGCTGCATGTCTGGCATTTTATGATGAAGGCGCGGCGACCGGTGGGATCGGTAGTCATACCTAGGGGCATCCCGGGCCCAAATGGCACGCGCTTTGCTGGAGTGGTGCTGGGATATTCAACCTGAGGAGGCTCCCATGCGACACCCCGTTTTACTGGCTGCGATTGTGATCGCGGCCCCAGCCGCCGCGCAGGCCCCGTCCTATCAAGATGCGGCGCAGATTGACCGGTTGGTGGAAGGTTTCACCGGCAACGCGATTGGCACCAGTGGCGGCGCGCGCGCACCGGTCGACCGCCGCTTGCGGTTGCAAACTTGCAGCGGTCCGCTTGCCCTCGACTGGTATGGCGCGCCTGGCCGGACAGTGCAGGTCGCCTGCCCCGGCGCCGGGGGATGGCGCATCTATGTCAACCTGGTGCGGGAAGCCGTGGCGCAAACATCTCAGCCGGTTGTCGCGCGCGGCGAAATGATCACCATCGCAGTGCGCGGCCGCGGATTTTCGGTGCAGCAGAAAGGCGAAGCCGAAGAGGGCGGTGCAGTTGGAGACTGGATCAAGGTCCGCACCAGCCGCAAGGCCGGATCAGTGCGGGCGCGGATCGAACGTCCGGGCCTGGTCGTCATCCCGTCGGACTAGCGCACCGCTGCAAGATTTCTTCTCATACCCCCTTAAACACGCGCGCGCAGTGCCGTTCTGGGGTTTGGAAAAGGATAGGAACTGATCATGTCACCGTTAGACACCCAGAGGCTGGCAGCCATCGCCCCCTCGCACCCGATCGGGCCAGGAACGCGGGCTGCCACCGGGCACTCCGGCGCGCGGCAGGACGTCGCGAAACACAGCGCGCCTGCGCCCGAAGGGGTCCGCGTCGAAGTGGGCGCCGCAATTGAGCCTGGCCAGCCGCCGGTCGACAGTGATCGTGTCGCTGAAATTCGGTCGGCCTTGAAAGACGGCAGTTACCCGATCGTCCCGACCCAAATTGCCGATGCCCTGATCGCGGCGCGGCTGATGCTGGGGCATGGCGAATGAGCACTTCGGTATCGCAAGACAGGGTGCAGCTTACCGCAGATTTGCGGCAGATGATTGCCGTTCTGGAGGAGGAGCGGCAAGCGCTTGCCGCGCTCGATCTCGACGGCCTGGTGGCAGCCAGCCGTGGAAAGCTCGCCATGTGTGAGCGGATCGAGGCTTGTGAACCCGATGGTTTGGGCGACGATCATCGCGGGTTGCTGGAAACGGCGCGCCAATTGAATGAGATCAACCGCCGTGTGCGCAACCTGCTCGCGGCCAATGTTTCGGCCCGGCTCGATGCCCTCTCGGGCGGGGCGGGCACGTATCAGCTGGCGCGGGCAGTCAATTATTGAGCGCCGGGCGCAGGTGATCGGCCAGTTTGGCACGCCCTTTGCTGTGAACGGGTCCAGTCCGGAATGAACCCGGACGCAACAGGATCCATTACGTGAGCGACGCCCGGTCTCTTCCCATACTGCACCAGCCAGCTGCGTCGGCCCCGCCGCGCGTGCAAACGGCGATAGCTCAAGCCTCGGAACGGACAGGCGTCGATTTCGGCTATCTGTTGGCCCAGGCCAAGGTTGAATCGAGCCTCAATCCCACGGCCAAGGCCCCGACTTCCAGCGCGACAGGGCTGTTCCAGTTTATTGAATCGACCTGGCTCGACGTCATGCGTCGTCACGGGCCTTCGCTGGGCCTGGGTCAGGTTGCGAGCGCGATCCAGCCCGGATCGCGTGGACCGGTGGTCAGCGATCCCGTCCAGCGCGGGCAGATCCTCGCGCTGCGCAACGATCCGCAGGTCGCCTCGCTGATGGCGGGCGCCCTCGCACAAGACAATCGTGACGCGCTGGTGCCTGTGCTGGGGCGGGAGCCGGATGCGGGCGAGCTCTATCTCGCCCATTTTCTGGGCAGCGGCGGTGCCTCGCGTTTCCTGACCGCCCTGAAGCGTTCGCCCGATGCCCCGGCGCCGGCCCTGTTCGGTAAGGCCGCAGCCGCCAACCGGCCAATTTTCTATTCCCCCGGCGGGGCACCGCGCAGCCTGTCCGGTGTGATGGATGTCCTGCGCACCAAGATCGAGCGGGCGATGCCCGCGGGTGATGCCGCTCCCATGTTTTCGCAAGCAGGCGCGTTCTTGCCAGCAGGAGTGTTCGCGCCAGCAAGCATAGCCTCTGCCCCGGCCACCTCCGGAACGCCGGTGACGCGCCCGCAAATGCAACGCTATCCCACGAGTCTTGGCGCTGCAGCAGCAGCCATTCCCGCGCCGACCATGCCGCAGTTACCCAAGATCAGTACCTTGCTGCGCGACAATTTCGCACTTGGCAGCGAGCCTGCATCGAGCAGTGCCGGTGATCATGCCCGCCGTGCCTATGCGCGGCTGAAGGCGTTCGGCCTGTGATTGCGCGGGTCCTTTCGATCCCGGGCGCATTTGCCTTGCCAGCCGGTATCCTGGCGTTGATCGTCCTGATGGTCTTGCCGATCCCGACGGTCATGCTGGACGTGTTCTTCGTCCTCAATATCGCCTTGTCAGTGGCCATCCTGACCACTGCACTCAATTCCGTGCGACCGCTCGATTTTTCGGCCTTTCCCTCGGTCCTGCTGTTCGCAACCTTGCTGCGCCTTTCGCTGAACGTCGCATCGACCCGCATCGTTCTGGTCAATGGCCACGAGGGCGGGGCGGCAGCCGGGCAGGTGATCAACAGCTTCGGCGAATTCCTGGTCGGTGGCAATTTCATCGTCGGCATCTTCGTGTTCGTGATCCTGCTGATCATCAATATGGTGGTGATCACCAAGGGTGCTGGCCGTGTTTCGGAAGTGTCGGCGCGGTTTGTGCTCGATGCCTTGCCTGGCAAGCAGATGGCGATCGATGCCGATATCGCCGCCGGACTCATGACGGCAGACGAGGCCCGCAAACGCCGCGCCGAAGTCGCGATCGAGGCGGATTTCTACGGTGCGATGGATGGCGCCTCGAAATTCGTAAAAGGCGATGCGATTGCCGCACTCCTGATCCTGGGCGTGAACATCATCGCCGGCTTTGCGCTGGGGATGATAACCCATGATCTGAGCGCGGCCGAGGCCGGTGAACGCTATGTCACGCTGGCTGTGGGTGACGCATTGGTCGCGCAGGTCCCGGCCTTGCTGCTGTCGATCGCAGCGGCGACGATTGTGACCCGCGTTACCGATACCAAGGATCTGTTCGGCCAGATTGGTGGCCAGTTTGCCGAGGCACGCGGTTGGTTGCCGGTGGCGCTCGTGCTGGGCGCAATCGGTCTGATCCCGGCTATGCCGCAATTGCTGTTTCTGCCTGCTGCCTCGCTTGCCTTTGGTGCCTGGTACCTCTTGCGCAAACGGGCCAACACGCCCGAACCCGCCGAGTTGCAGATCGATCCAAGCCCGCCCGACCAGTTCGGGATCGAGGAAGTCACCGACCAGACGCTGGTCTCGGTCGAGCTCGGCTACGGCCTAGTCCATTTTGTTGACGAGGCCCGCGGCTCTCCGCTGGTGGCCCGCATCACCGGCATCCGCAAACAATTGTCGCGCCAATTCGGCTTTGTCTTGCCCCAGTTCAGGGTGCGCGACATCATCGAAATGCCCCCCAATTCCTATCGCGTAACGCTGGGCGGCGTGATCTTGGGCCAGGACGAAGTCCGGCCGGACAAGGTGCTGGCCATCGATACCGGCGATGTTGCGGGAACGGCCAGTGTGTCCGGCATCGAGACCCGCGATCCCAGCTTCGGCTGCCCGGCGCTATGGATTGATCCTGCCCAGCGCGAACTGGCGATTGCGGAAGGCTATCTGACCGTCGATCCCAGCACTGTCATCGCGACCCATCTCAACCAGCTGCTGCTGGCGCGCGGGGAAAACCTGCTCGGCCCCGAGGAAGTGCGGGCGATGCTCGACGCGCTGCGCGATCGCTCGGCAGGGTTGGTCGAAGCGATCCATCCCGAACCGCTCTCGCTCGCCGCGCTTACCCGCATCCTGCGCGCCCTGATTGCAGACGGGATCGGCCTCGGGCACCCGCAGCCGATCTTCACCAGCCTCGCGCTGGGCCTGCAAAAGACGCAGGATTTCAACGAGCTGGTCGATCACATCCGTGCCGATCTGGGCGGCTGGATCGTAGGCCAGGTCTGCCCGGTCGGGACTCCGCTGAAAGTCGCCACTCTGGATGCCGCGCTCGAGGGCGCGATCCTGGGCGGGATGACCGATCCGGCCACCGGCCAACCGCTGATCGAGCCCGATTGCGGCGCCATGATCGCCCTGCGGATGGAGCAATTGACCAGCGAGACCGGCGGCGTCGTCGCGCTGATCGTACAACCACCGGTGCGGCGAGCTCTTGCGGCCTTGCTCAAGACCCGCGTGCCGCAGGCATTGGTCCTGTCGATCCAGGAATTGCCCGCGAGCCAACCGGTCGAAGTGGCGGCGGTGATCGGCGAACCCGAACCAGCAGCGCCCGATCAAATCACGCCAGATCAACCCGGATTGATCGCACCCGATGAAGAGACTTTGACCGCATGAAGCACGACTCCTCCGGATTTGCCGCCGCACAGGCCTATGCCTCGCCCGCCGAGGTGGAGGAGCGCGTGCGCCGCTTCGTGCCAATGGTCCGGCGTGCGGCCTGGCATATATTCGGGGTCGGTCGCGACGGGCTGGAGGTGGAGGACCTGATCCAGTCAGGCATGATCGCGCTGACCGAATGCGCCCGCCGCCATAACGGTCCGACCGAGGACGGCTTTGCCGCCTATGCCAAGATGCGCGTGCGCGGAGCGATGTTCGATCTTGTGCGCAAGGCCATGCCCGATAGCCGGACCGTGGTACAAAAGCGCCGGCGATACGAGGCCGCCATGGACGTATTGACCGGTCAGCTCGGATACCCGCCGTCACCCGCGCAGACCGCCGAAAAACTTGGCTGCAGCGTAGAGGAATTGCGCGCGATCGAGGCCTCGCAAACGCGCCTGAGCTCGATCGAAGAAAGCTATGACGAGGCCAATTGTGCCTTTGCCGACGATACGCCGGATCCGTTCCAGATGCTGGCTGCGATGGATGACCGGGAGCGGCTGATCGAGGCCATGCGCGCGTTACCCGAGCGGCTCCAGCTGGTGCTGCAGCTGTTCTTCGTGGAGGAGCTGAACCTGACCGAAATCGCCGAGATCCTCGAAGTCAGCGTGCCACGCGTTCATCAGCTGCGCAGCCAGGCGCTGGGCAAGCTGAAAGCCATGCTGGAAGAGGAGCCGGCCAACTAGTCAAAGAATTCGGCCATTTGCTCCGGTCTGTAGTCCAAGCGTGACTCCCATCTTTGGATCGCTTGGGGCGAAAAAGCCTCTGCTTCGGTTGGTCCTTCGCGGGGAGTCAGCGGACGATATTGTCCAAGTAGTGAGCGCTCGCTTGGCTCGAATTCGATGGTAGAGTCCTCGTGCGTAAATGCATCTACTTCCGACTGGTTGAATTCTAAGCCGCAAGCTTTCGCCTCTTCGATCATCCAGCGAAGGGGGCCGTCTGCGAGCCCCCGGCTCGAGCGGATGCCACCACCCACACATGTGTGGGTCCCCGGGAACCATCTTTCCTCGAAAGTAGAATCTGAAGGGCCGGATCTTTGCGGGAGCATCTTGGTGACATCAAAGTCTTTGCGTTGCTCGTCAATTGCTACAGCATGACGCGCGTTCTTGATAATCGAGCTCAACTGGGTGTCATGGAATTGGTGTTTGTTGCGAGAGAAATCATCGAACGGGAACAATGGTACCTGGATTGGAATGCCCAGCGACCCAACAGTGTCGAAGCACCCGATGAAATGGATATTGGGGGGATGCACAGTGCGTGTAGGCGAATTGTCGATCCTGACATTTATGCATTCGTCGTGATCGGGCCCGATCAAACGGTTTCGATAGAGAACCATCGCCTTTGGAATATCGCCGATATTGTTTCGTTTGAATATTCCACAGCTTCGGATCAGTCCTGCGAGTGATCTGACGGTGTAGGCTCCCCGACTGAAGCCAAAGAGATAAATCTCGTCCTCGGGTTCGTAGTTCAGGCTCAGGAAAATGAAGGCCTTTTCTATCTCGTCGTCGAGCCCTGCGCCAAAAACACCACCTGCAATGCGGTTGCCAAGATCACCTAAGCCAACCCCACCATTGTAGTAGAGTGTTTGGGTTATGTCGTTGGAGCCCGTGGGTTTGATGAACTGTGCAATTCTTTGCACATTGGTTGGCCAGTCATTGTCGAGACTCTGCCACGTACCATCACAGCAAATTATAATGCGCTTCACCGGACTTCTCCCTCTGCGTCGGGGGTGAGTATTGTGCGAGTCCCGGTCGTTGTCTTTTGCCTGTATCTAGCAATACAGTAGCGCAAAGGGCAACGGATGCCCTTAAGCATAGCCTACAGCTCGCCCCGCACCCGGTTGAGCAATGCGGCAATTTCGGAATCGGCCCGCATGGCGCTGGCGGTTCGTTCGATCACCTGCTGGAAACCGGGGGAATTGCTTACCTTCTCGCCGAATTCCTCGCTCAGCATGGCGCGCACGAAGCTCTGGGTGAAATCCTCTTCCGACAGGTCCTTGATGGCATTGAGGGCCTGCACCCGTTCGCGCGATGTGAGCGTGCGCGCTTCGGGCTTTCCTGCCTTTTGCGTCTTCTCGCTCTTCTCGCGCCGGGCCATGCGCTGGAGCTGGTTGCGCACCAGCGCCATCACCTGTTCGGTGTTGCCAACCCGGGTCATGGGGTGAAGTCCGTTTGCACGCCGGGCCCAGCCTTAGTTGATCGTTTTGTTGCCGCCGAACTGGCCCAGAATCAGCGAGGTTGCTGACAGGTCATCGGAATCGGCATCGGGGTTTTCGGCCCGCTTTTCGGCCAGCTTCCTGATTTCGCCCATCAACAGGCGAATATCGTTGTTCAGCGGCTCGTTCTCCTGGTTCAAAGCGATGCCTCGCTCGAACTTCTCGATGGTCGGTTCAAATTCGTCGCGGATCAGATGGGTCATGCCTTCGACAAATACGCGCAAGTAATTGTCATCGGGTTGGGCCAGCAGCGGTCCCCAGGTCGACAAGGCACGATCGGCCTCCCCGCTGGTCATTTCAAAGAAGCCCAGCTGGTAGCGCGCAATGGCAAAGCCCGGCGCAATCTCGACGGCGCGTTTCATGGCTTCATGGGCTTCCAGCGGGCGCGATTTCCCGGCCAGCACCGATCCGCGCATGAAGTGCAGGCGCGGATCATCGGGATATTTGCCGAGCAGAGTATCGATCGGTGCGATGTCGTCATCATTCTCGGTCTGAAGTGCACCAACCAGTGTGTTGATCTCTTCATCGGTAGCAAGTTGTTCGGCCATGGTCTGAGTGTCCCCCGGTCAGCGGAATTTGGAAAGCAATGTGCGTAAGCGCTTGAGCGCCTGGCTGTGAATTTGCGAGATACGACCTTTGCTGACGCCCAGCAGTTTGGCAATCTCGGTAAACTGGATGTCCTGCTTGTAGTGATATTCCAGAATCATGCGTTCGCGATCGGGCAGGGCGCCCAACCGTTCGTTCAATTCGCCGACCAGCTGCTGCCACGAAACAGCATCATAGGCCGAAGGATCGGCAGATGGCATCACGTCCAGCCCGGCTTCGCCAGCATCCTCCAGCATGAAGCCGATGGCAATGCCCACCGCGAGTTCGCGCAGCAGCTCCAACGGTTCGTCGGACGATGAATCCGCGGCATGCTTCAGCGAACGCAGGCGATCGCGTTCGATGCGCTTTTTCGCATTGTAGATTGCGGTTGCTTCGGTCGCCTTGGGCAAGGCGTTGCGGATGGTTCCACGCAGCCGGATGCGGGCGTAGGCTGTGAAGGGTACACCCTTATGGGGATCGAACCGGTCGATAGCGCCCAGCAACGCCTCGTAGGCAAGCTGGTCGGTGTCGCCACGATCAAGACCCAGGTCCCCGATCCGGCGCCATTCATCGCCCGAAACCTTAAGTGCGAAATTGCGATAGCGATCAAACAGCGCGCGGCGCGACTGCGCGGTGGGTTGTTGGGCATGGTGGCGCCATTCTGCCGCTTCGGCACGCCCTTCATCCATCAGGAGGCGGAGCCCCCGGGAAGCGCCGCCGCTGCTCATCCGAAGCTGCCTAACAAGCCCTCCAGGACAAGGCTCCAGCCATCGATCAGGATAAACATCAGCACCTTGATCGGCAGCGAAATCGTCTGCGGTGGCACCATCATCATGCCCAGCGAAAGCAGGATCGATGCAACCACCAGGTCGATCAGCAGGAAAGGCAACAGAATGACGAAGCCGATGGTGAAGGCAACCCGCAGCTCGTTCATAATGAAAGCGGGTACCAGCTTGAGCAGTTCGACTTCCTGGGCAGTCGCCGGCAACGGCTCTTTCGCAATGGAATAGACCAGCTCGATATCGCGCTCGCGCGTGTGCTGGAGCATGAACGTCTTGATCGGGCCGGACGCGCCATCCATCGCCTCCTCCATGCTCGCCGTGCCATCCATGAAGGGCGACAGGCCCTGGTCATTCACCTGGTTGAGCGTCGGCGCCATCAGGAAGGCGGTCATGAACAGGGCGAGGCTGGTGAGCACGATATTGGGCGGCGTTTGCGGCATACCGAAAGCGTGGCGAACCATTGCCAACACCACCACGATGCGCAGGAAACTGGTCGAGCTGACAATGAACGCCGGGACAATCGCCAGCAGGGTCAGCACCAACGCGGTACGGGTCACTTCCGTTTCCACCCCAGTGGCCGGAGCCGCCGTGCGCACCACTGTTTCGGCGATAGCGCCGGCAGCAAAAGCGGGGCTCGCCAGAATGACGCACAACAGCACCCCGATCAGGAAGACGATGCCGCGCAGGATCATGCCGTTGGCACCTCGCCTGTGCTAACGCCATCGTCACCGAAACGGTCGATCTCGGTCGCGCCGTGATTGGTAAGATGCAGCATGTAATTCTGGGTGCCGCGGCGCACGATCACCAGCTGGCTGGCTGGCGTCACGCTGAGCCGTTGGACAATCTGCATCTTGCCCGCTGGCGGCGCGGTGACCTCTCCCGACGCACTCATGCGTGCAGCCATCGTGTCCGGGATCAGCGACATGCCGTTCTTGACCCGGATGAACCCGATTGCCGCCACGGCCAGCAGGATGCAGAACACGAAGGCCAGGATTATCCGGCCCCACGGAATGCTCGGCCCCGTGCCGGTGGCAAGGGGCGCTGTATCCGCAGCGACCGCGGCGAGAAGGGAAAGCGTGGACATCGGGCCTTGCGTCAGCCGATTTCGGTCAGGCGGATGGCGAACTTGTCATCGACAGTCACGATTTCGCCGCGCGCGATGGTCTTGCCATTGACGCGGATATCGACCGGATCGGCCGGGCTCCGGTCAAGCGCGACGACATCACCCTTGGCCAGCGCATTGAGCTTGCCGACCGTGATCTCGCCGCTGCCAAGCACGGCTTCGCATGTGACTTCGACGTGATCGACCAGGCGCGCACGTGTGGCACCGACAGTGGCCTTGGCGGTTTCTTCCGTCTTGGTTTCGGTTGTTTCGCTCATGTCAGATCCTGCAGTTCGAGTGTGATGGTTCCGCCCTGTTCGACAATTGCGAAGGGCAGGTCGGTGGTGTGGCCGTCAATGACCAGGCGGGTTGGGGCGTCGGCCGGTTGGTCGAGCACCAGGACATCGCCGACATCGAGAGCGGAAAGCTCCTCCAGCGTGATCGGGGTCGCGCCCAGATGGGCAGCGACCGATACGGCGGCATCGGCATAGCCTTCGCCGCGCGGATCCAGCGGGTCTTCGATCTGTTGCACCGGGAAGGTGCCGCGCACAATCTGGACGAGGTCCGCCGCCGAGCACTCGACGGCCAGTTGGGCGCCGCCAACCACGCCGATCAGGAGCGAGTAGATTGCCCCGCTGGCGACGGCATAGCCGGATGGTTGGCTCTGGCTGCTGCCCAGACTTTGTTCGATCCGGGACTGCAAATCATCGAGCGCGCGCCCAGCGACCCGCCGCATCAGCCGCAAGTCGTTGTCGGTCAATTTTGTCTGGGCTTCGCTGCCCAGAATTGCCAGCGCCAGGGCCTGCATGGCCTTCGGCTTGCCTTTCACCTGAAGCTTGGCGGCATCGCGCAATACGGCCCAGTCGGTGGCGTCGGGCTGGCCAACGGCATCCCAGCTGCCAAGAACCTGCCAGCCTGTGGTAGGAAACCATTCCGCAGCCCATCCCTCGACGATCCGCTCGAACGGTTCCACCGCCCGGCGCGAAGTAAGGCAGCTTGCCGGAAGCCAGGGAACGGGCTGACCCATCAGCCCTGACCCCTGATGCCGAACAGCTGCTGGATCATGTCATTGGTGACAGAGATGATCTGGCTGCTGGCCTGGAACCCGCGCTGGATCAGGATCAGGTCGCTGAACTGGTTGCCCAGATCGACATTGGACGCCTCCAGCCGTTGCGACAGGATCGATCCGACCCGTGTGTCGCTGGCCGACAGGAATTGCCGCTGGCCAAAGCCGGAATAGGCAAACACGGAATTGCCCCGCTGCTCCAGCGCTTGCGGATCGCGGAAATCGGCGAGTGCAACTGCGCCGAGCTCCTGCGTTTCCTCGTTCGTATAGGTGATTTCGACCTGACCCTTGTCATTGACAGTCAGGGTCGCGAGCGAGCCGGTGCCGTGGCCGTCAATATCATTCGCGCGCAAGGACGAGACAGAGCCAGACGAGAACTGGGTCACGCCGTCGGAGAAATCGAGCGTGATCTTGAGATCATTATCCTCGTCTTCGAATTCCAGCTCGCCCGAGCCTGCCTTGATCTGGCCGTTCTCGAATTCGAGCGATTTGACGCCGATTTCGTTGCCTTCGGCATTGGTCACGGTTACCGACCATTTGTCGGCCACAGTTTCAGGCCGGGCAAAGGCGATCGACCACACATGCTCCTCGCCATTGGCGCCGAACACGGTCAGGTCGGGAATGCTGAACTCGGTTGCGGTCGATGAAAGGTTGTCGGCAAACTTGATCGTCTGGGTCGGTTCGGGCGCATCGGTGCGCGATGCATCGATATTCAGTGCGGTGGGGCGTCCCTGATCGTCGAGAATGCCGAGTTTGAAGTCAGTACCCTGCAGCACGATAAAGCCGTCATCGTCCACGGCGAAGCTGCCGGTGCGGGCATAGAGCTGCTCGTTGCCGTCCATCAGGACGAAGAAGCCATTGCCGTCGATCGCCAGGTCAAGGTCACGGCCGGTCTGGCGCAGTTCGCCCTGGCTGAAATTGGTCGCCAGTTCGTTGACCGAAACACCATGGCCACTGCCGGCCTGGCCATTGCCGAATTCCAGGCCGCCTTCGCTGCCCACGCCATAGACATTGCTGAAGGTCACGTCGCTCGCCTTGAACCCCTGCGTATTCATGTTGCTGACGTTGTTGCTGACCGTTTCGAGCCCTTTGGAATAGGCGCTCAGGCCGGACATGCCGATATAAATGGAACCGAACATTATGGGGTCTCCCTGATTTGCGTGACATTGCCCAGCGGCAGCCCGCTGATCGTGTTGCCGTCTTCTGTGTCGATGGTGAGGGCCGGGGTGCCGTTCTGGAATGCAACCGCAGTCACCACCCCGGTAAGCGAACCGTTGCCGGCCGCGACATCAACTGTGCGGCCAAGCAGGCTGGCGGCCTGACCGGTCGATTGTGCGGCGACCAGCGTTTCCAGGCTGTCGGCCATTTC
This sequence comes from Parerythrobacter jejuensis, assembly GCF_039536765.1. NCBI lineage: Bacteria > Pseudomonadati > Pseudomonadota > Alphaproteobacteria > Sphingomonadales > Erythrobacteraceae > Parerythrobacter > Parerythrobacter jejuensis. The sequence goes on along the minus strand of NZ_BAAAZF010000001.1, from coordinate 1,526,904 downwards.
CTGCGTCTGCTGGATTTGCGAGAACTGGGCGAGCTGCGAGACGAACTCGAAATTGTCCATCGGCTCGAGCGGGTCCTGATAGGTCAGCTGCGTCAGCACGATTTGCAGCAGACTTTCGAAGCCGAGTCCGAACTGGTCTGTGGCAGAGCTCGCGCCCTGCGTATTGCTGTCATCGACTGGCGGGGTCGGTTGCGCTGGCGCAACGGGAGCGACGGCCTGCATCTCAAGCGTCTCCTGCAGAAGCGGACAGGGAAATCGGCAAATCGGCCAAGCCGTAGCTGCGCAGGGCAGCGCGGATATCGGCGATCAGGCGGTCATTATCGGCCTGGCTGAGCTGCGCGCCGCGCACTGCGACACGGTATTCGCTTGCCGCTGCAACGAGCTGGGCAAACAGCTGCGCCCGGGCTTGCATCGGCAAGGACATGGCAGGGCTGCGGGCAGCCTCGGCCGGGCGGGCAGGATCAAGTGCGCGGGTGTTGTCCGCAACGCGCTGGGTTGCCTGTTGAGGCGCGGACTGTTGGCTCGGGCCAGCAGGCACTGCCCGGCTGGTCGGTATCGCAGTGGTATTGGCGGCGACAGTCGCGCTGCGGGCAAAGCGCGCGGCGGCATGCCTTTCGTCCGTGGCATTGAGCATGAAGTCCGGCTCCACCGACACTCCATCGAGCGCCGCAATGGTCTGCCCTGCTTGCTGTCCAGCCGCAGGGCCAGCTGCCAACGCTGCGGTGCCCTGGACACCGTCAGCGACAAGTGTTGACGAAAATTCTGCTGCTGCCGGACCTACCAAGGGGCGCGCATTGAAGGCCAGTGCCCGGTCGCCGACATGCACTTGCAACGTATAGCGGTGGCGGGCGGATTCCAGTTCGATCCCGCGTTCCAGGTCTTGCAACGCCGCCGTGATTTCCTGCATCCGGTCTTCGGTCAGTGGTTTGCCGTCGGCATCCGTACCGTCCTCCTGCAGCGTCTTGAGGATATCGCCGAAGCCCTGAGTTTCCTGCTTGCCCTGCTGGCCGGGATCCCGCCCGGAGGAGGCGGGGATTTGCTGCACATGGAAGGGCAGGATCGACGCGTTAGGCGGTGCAATGCTCATGCCTTGGGTCCTTTCGATAGGGCGGCGCGCAGCGACAGCTGGTCGGCCTGGCGCGCATCGTCCGCGCGGCGTTCTTCGGTGCGCTTTTGTTGACGATGGCGGTGCATCAGGTTGCGCGTGTTGTGGGTGGCCTGCTGCCAGCCGGATCGTGCCAGTCGCTCGGTCTGCTCGGCGCTCTCAAGCTCCGCCTTGCCCGTGGCCTGGTTGTCCTCGGCAATGGCCAGGTGTCCGGCCGCCAGCAGCATCCGGTCAGGGCACAGCAGAGGCGAGGCAAAGACGCCGTCCAAGGCCTTGCCGGCAGCGTGCGAAAGTGCGTCGAGCCGTGTAGCTTCTGCTGCCTTCTCCGAGCTTGTCTTTGCAGCCGAGGTCACGTCGCTCTGGCACCGTTGTTCGCGCAATTTCTGCATTGCAACCAGCTCGGCGAGTTTGTTGGCGTCGCTCACAAAACGCCTCCTTCCGCCACGCATTGCGCCAGCTTGGCGTCGACGGCGGCGAGGTCGGCAGATTCTGGCTGGGTCTGGCGGACAAACTCGGCGATCCGGGGCTGGAGAGCGATGGCGCGGTCGATCGCGGTGCTCGATCCGGCTTGGTAAATCCCGCTCTCGATCATGGCGCGGGATTCTTCAAACTCGGCGAAACTGCGGCGCAAGGCCTGCGCTGCGCCCTGTGTACGCTGGTCTAGTAGCTGGTCGGCCACCCGGCTGACCGATGCGGCGATGTCGATCGCGGGATAGTGGCCTTTCTCCGCCAGTTTGCGCGACAAGACAATATGACCGTCGAGGATGGATTTCATCGTCTCGACAATCGGATCATCGACATCGTCGGTTTCACTCAGGACCGTAAAGATCGCCGTGATCGCGCCGCCGCCCCGGATCGCGCCGCAGCGTTCCACGACATTGGGCAGCGCGGCGAAGACATTCGGCGTGTAGGATCGCACCGAGGGAGGCTCGCCTGCAGCGAGGCCGATTTCGCGCAGGGCCATGGCGAGCCGGGTGACGGAATCGACGAACAGCACGACATGCTTGCCTTGGGTGCGCCATTCCTCGCACAGCGCGAGCGCCTGATGCATCGCACGCACGCGGGCGCTGGCGCTTTCATCCGAAGTCGCCGCGACCAGCGTGATCTTGTCTTTGTGGGACCCCTTGCGATGCATGTCCCACAGGCGTTCTACCTCGCGACCGCGTTCTCCAATCAGGCAGGCGACAACATGATCACAATCGATCTGGCTGGAAAGCTGCTCGACCAGGGTGGTCTTGCCGACGCCGCTGGCAGCAAAAATGCCGATCCGCTGGCCCTGGGCAATTGGCAGCAGCGCATCGATCGCACGCAAGCCGGTCGCGACCCGCTCGGGATGGACCGTCTTGCTGAGCGCGTCGATCCCCAATGCGCGGTGATGCGGTTTGGCCAAAAGAGGGGCACCGCCGTCGATCGGGGCGCCGAATCCGTCAACAGCGCGGCCGGCAAAGGCGTCCCCGCTACGAAATGTCGAATGAGCTCCGGATCGGCGCACCCGGGCTCCGGGCAGGATATTCTTGACCGGCCCCAACGGCAGCAATTGGATCGAGGCTGCATCGACCGCCACAACTTCGGCCAGCGGCGCATCGCCACCATCCCCGATGCGGCACATTTCACCCACCGCACACAGCGGACCACTGGCCGAAATGCCTCCTTGCCCGATGGCAGTGACTTCGCCGGTGAATTCGGCAAAATCGCTTGCGCGCAGCGTTTCGATCAGGGCGGCAGGTGTGTTCATGCGGCGCCCGCTTCCACGCCGTGTTCGGCCAGCACGGCATCGGCACGCGTCGCTTGGAGCGGGATCGAGGCATCGACTTCGCCCAATTGCAGGTCAAAAATGCAGGCACCGGTCTTGAGCTCGTCGTCGATCTGGATGTCCAGATTGCCGATCCCGGCCTGCAATTCCTCGATCGCATAGGCGTCGGCGAAATCGGCGCTGCTTACGCGTAGTTTCAACACGGCTGCCCCGGCCAGCTTGTCTTTCCAATAGGCTGCCGTCTCATTCACCAGCGCCAGGTGATTGCTGGCATCGCCCAGAATCTGGCCCATCGTCGCCCGTGCGATATCGATGGCGAGGCTGCGCTGTTGATCCAGCGACTTGAGAGTATCTGCCTGCGCAGCCTCAATCGCCTTGCGCAGCAATTCGAGCCGCTCGGCGTCCTTTGTCTCGGCCTCGGCAAGCCCTTTCTTGTGGCCTTCCTGATGGCCCTTCTCGCGTGCGGCGTCGCGCTCTTTCGCAGCATCGTCTTGTGCTGCGCGCAAGGCGGCTTCCAGTTCGGAAATACGACGCGCCAGAACCAGTCTTTCATCTTCCGGACGGTCTTGTGTGCCTGCCGATCCGGTATTCTTTGATCCCGATGTGGCGTCAGCCGAGCGCTCTGCTGTCGCGACATCGCCATCCCCGCCGAGAAAGCGAAACGGGCGGATGCTCGCCGCCGCGCCATCGCCGGGTTTCACCACGCTCATTTGGCATTCCTTGTCGGGATGGCGAACAGGTCGGCCATCCGGTCGAAAACGCCGCGCCAGCCCGGTCGTGGCTCGCTGCCCCGGCTTGCGATCAGCGCCTCATGTTCCTGGGCGACCGCTTTCACCGCTGCGGTGCCAAGCTTGCTGTCACCATCTTTGACAGCGGGCTCGACAAGTGCGGCGAGCCACGGAGAATAGCCGAGAAACTGGCGATCGGCCTGACGTTGGCGTGCCTCTTCCTCAATGCGCGCGGCTTCTTCCGCCGCAGCGGCATTTTCAAAGGCGAGCCGTTCTTCAGCCGAAAAGCTCTCGAGCACCGCCTTGCGATCGGCGCGGCCCAACCCGCTGAAGCGTTCGAGCAGAGCGGAGAAGTCGGTCTCACCCTCAGCCATGGCGCAGGCTCTCGCGCTCGTTCGAGGCCGATTTCAGCATTTCAGCGAAGCTTTCGGCATCGTCCTTGGCCAGCCGGCGGCGCGGCCACACGACCAGCATGGCAATGGCAAGCAGGGCCAGCATGATCAGCGTCCAGCGCGAAATCAGCATCTCGCCAAGGCCGTCATTCCATGTGAAGCTTGTCGCTTCAGCCTCTGTCGTCGCAGGTGCGGCGGCACTGGCCGGTGCAGGGGCAGGGGCCGCAACCGCTTGTGACAATGCGCCGGTGGTGAAGGACAGCACGTCGCCGCCACTTTCAGCCAATCCCAACGTGTCGACCAGAGCCGACTGGATCATGTCCCGTTCTTCGCTGCCCAGCTCTTGCGGAGTGCGGACCATCACGCGCAGTGCCAGATCGCCGCGACCAGGAACTGCACGCGCCGGCTCGCTGGCAACCTCGCCTTCTTCTTCAGCAGGGGCAGCTTCGCGTTGGCGAGCGGTCAGTTCCAGATCGAAAGGCATGCCCGGCAAGACATCGGCAATCGCCTTGCGGGCGCGGACGGCATAGAAATTCTCCAGTGCGCCGCGTTCGCTGACAGGATTGGCAGTGTCCGTGGCGCCGGTCGGGGCAGACGCGCTGACCAGATCGCCATTTTCATCCAGCACCGCGACATCGAAGGTCGCGAGGCCCGGTACCGACGATGCCACCAGCTGGCGCACGCCGCCGATCCGCTGTGATGTCAGATTGGCACCGGGCAGCATTTCGATGGTTACGGCTGCGGTCGGTGAGCCTTGCGCGGCGCGGAAGATGCTGCGTTCCGGAATGGCCAGGTGGACGCGGGCGAAATCGACCCCGTCCATCATCATGATCGTGCGCGAAAGCTCGCCCTGCATCGCGCGCTGGAAATTGATTTTCTGGGCAAATTCGGTGAGGCCCATATCGCTGTCATTGAACAGCTCGAACCCGACCGAGCCTCCGAACGAGACATTCGATCCGGCAACCACCACGCGCGCTTCCGACGCCATGTCTTCGGGCACCAGGATATCGTGCCCGTCATTGGCCAGCCGGTACGGGATGCTGGCATTGTCGAGCTCTGCAATGATCGCCGAGGCGTCTGCCTCGCGAATATTCTGGTAAGCCGGGACGTAATTCGTACGCAGCAGGGCGAACCACAGGATCGCGAGGATTGCGATCACGGCGGCCAGCATCAACAGGACAGTGCGCATCTGACGAGAATCGAGGTTCATGGCTCAGATATTTCCCGTCACAGCTGCATGTTCATGAGTTGGCGGTAGCCCTCGACGAAGCGCTGGCGCACTTGCATCGCGAGCTCGACCGACAGGCGCGCTTCTTCCAGGGCAATTGTCACCTTGTGGATCGGCGTGCTGTCATCGACGGCGAACTGGGTCACCATCTTGTCGGCATGGGCGACCTTGGCGTCCATTTTTGCCAATCCGTCTGCGATGAGATTGGAGAATTCCCCCTGCGCCTCGGGCACGGTGTTCAGCGCATTGGGTGCGATATCGCGCAGCGGCTGGATATCGTTGCTGGGTGTGGCCATGGCGGCCTGATCGGCAGAGCCGATGGCTCCGATTGCGGCTATTTCATTCATGACTGGCGACCCACCTGGAGAGCTGCAGAATACATTTGCTGTGCGGCTGACAGCGCTACGAGGTTCGCCTCGTAGGAACGCTGTGTCTTGATCATCAGCGACATCTCTTCAGCCTGGCTGATCGCGGGCACTGTGATGTAGCCGCCATCATTGGCATGCGGATGATTGGGATCGTAGACCTGCCGCGTGCCGCTGTTGGAAGCGGCGATCTGGTAGACCATCACGCCATTGTCGGGCGCATCGCCCTTTTGCGAGGCGTTGGGCTGGACCAGGGCCTGAAAGCCTTCGACCGGGCCGGAGACGAGGCGCTGGGCCACATAGGCGCCGCCATCGGCGGTGCGCGTGGTGTTCATATTGGCAATATTGGCGGCAATCACTTGCAGGCGCTGCCATTCGACATCGAGGCCGGAGCGGCTGATTTCCATCGCTTCCATGATTACTGCCCCCCGCGAACGGCGGTGCGGGCAAGCTGCATCTGCCGGTTGAGGATATCCGTCAGCGCGGCATAGCGCATCGCAGTGGCAGAGGCGCTCTGCATCTCGAGGTCGAGGCGGATGTCATCACCAGGTGCGGCGGGGCCCTTGGTTTCGATCTTGGCGACGAACTCGCGCACCGCGTCAGGTCCGGATTCAGCAGCCTTGCGCAGCTCGGCCTCAAAATCGACCGACTTCACCGCGTAGCTTTGCGAATTGGAATTGGCGATATTCTCGGCAATGGCAGCCTGGCGCAGGGCCAGCCCGTCCATCGCCTTGATGGTCAGAATTTGCGAGACTTCGGACATTTCGATGACCCCCTGTTCAAGCTTTACTGGACGATGATTTCGGCATGCAGGGCCCCGGCGGCCTTGATTGCCTGAAGAATGGAAATGATCCGGCGGGTGCCGACCTTGCCGCGCGCCAGACCCTGCACCAGCGATCCGACCGTGGTGTTGGGGAAGGTGGCAACGGTGTCGTTGGTGCCTTCCTCCACTTCGAGATCGGTGTTGGTAACGATCAGGCTGGACACATCGTTGGCGAAGCCGGAAATGAAGCTTGGCTGGCTGGCCGTGTTGTCGCTGGTGACAGTGACCTTGATGTCGCCCTGGCTTACCACCACGCTCGATATGCGCACATCGGTGCCGGCAACGATCGTACCGGTGCGTTCGTTGATCACGATCCGCGGGATGGTGTCGGGCTCGACCCGCAGGTTTTCGAGGCGCGAGACAAAAGCGGACAGCAGCGCGGGCGAGCCGCCATAGCGGATTACAACTTCATCGGCGTTCTTCACATAGGCCAATTGCCGGCCCTGCGATGCGTTCACGGCCTGCGCGATCCGCTCTGCCGTCGTGAAGCTTGCCTCACTGAGCAGGAACGAGATTTCACCGTTTTCCTTCAGGATCTGCGCGTCGACCGGGAATTCTACCGTCGCGCCATCGGGCAGCACACCGGTGGTCGGGAAATTTCGCTGCTGCCGCTCCAGCTCGGCTTCGAAAGCATATCCGCCCACTGTCAGCGAACCCTGCGCGAGCGCGTAGGGCTGCTGGTTCGGACCGATCAGCGGCGTCATCAGCAAGGTGCCGCCAGCCAGCGAGCGCGCATCGCCGATAGAGGACACAACGGCATCGATCCGATCGCCGGGATTGGCCGAGGGCGGCAAAGTGGCGGTGACAATCACGACCGCCACGTTGCGGCTGTTGATCTGGTCTTCGGTAACAGTGGTGCCGAGGCGGGACAGCACGTTACGCAGGGCCTGCCGTGTCACTTCGCTGCGGCGGGTGTCGCCAGTGCCAGCGAGGCCGGTTACCAGGCCATACCCGATCAGCGAGTTTTCCCGCCAACCGTCAAACCGGCCAAGCCCCTTGAGCGGGACTTCCTGTGCCAGCGCGGCGGTGGAGGGAACGAGCGTTGCAAGCGCAAGAAAGAGTGCAGCGAGTAAGCGCATCATCACAGTCCCAACAAGCTGAAAATACGGTTGAGGAAACCCGGTTTGCCTTTGCGGGTGATGTAGCCCTTGCCGTCGTAATTGATCTCCGCATTGGCGAGACGGCTGGATGCGACGGTGTTGTCCGGCGTGATATCGACCGCGCGCACCTGCCCGCGAACCGCGATGTCACGCTTCTCGCCATTGACGAATATGTTCTGCTTCCCGACCACCACGAGATCTCCGTTGGGCAGCACTTCGACGACTTGCGCGGCCATGCTGGCTACGAACCGGTCGGAACGCTCGGTCTCGCCAATCCCGCGGAACTTTGAGTCAAAGCCGAAGCTAAGCGTTTCGTCGATCGGGCCGGTAACGAGCCCACCGCCAAGAGATGTATCCTTGCCACTGCGGGTCCCGACGCGGTTGGTCGCGCTGGCGGATTCGAAGATGATGATGGTCACGATATCGCCCACGCCCTGGGCCTTGTTATCGGACGCGACGCCCGCCCAGTTGTCCCCGCGATAGAGCTGGTCTGCTGCGGCAGGCGAAGCCGTTGCCAAGGCAGCAAGAGCAATGGGGAGGGCAGAGTGCAGTTTCATTCGCCAGTCTCCTGCGCGGGGCTCGCAAGCGGTGCGGCGATCACATCGCCATCCTGCGTGCGGACAAACATCTTGTGACCGGGCCGGCCGGGCTGGAGCGCTTCGACTTCGCGCTCGACGATGACGGGACCGTCAATCGTGCGGAATTTCAGGATTTTGCCCTTGGTGATCTGGCCGGGCATGGCCCCGCGGACCGGACCCAGAAAGGCCCCCGCAGCGATATAGGTTTTCGCCATCGGGCCCCGGCGGGCATGATCATAACCCAGACCAATGCTGATCTCGCGGCCGTCACAATCCGTGGGGGAAAGGTCCTCTGCGTGGATCAGGTGTCCGGCGGGCACATCGTCGCGGGCGATGAAGCAGGTTCGGCTCTTACGGCTCGCTGCAGCAGGTCCAGTCAGTGCGATCACGGTGCTGTAGCGCAGGGTAAATCGCGCGCCAGGCAGCCGGTTCGAGACCAGTTTGCGGGCTTGATCGGGCGCAATTTCAACCCGCACTTTGCCCTGCGGGAGCGCGCCCAGAACAACCTTTTCACGCCCGGGAATATCGGCCAGATCGCCCGCACGGATAGTGCGGGAATCGAGCCGGATTTCCGGAATTTGAGCGACCGGTCCGGTGCTCGCGGCGAAAAGGGCGAGGGCGAAAGACACTGTTATTAGGGCCTTACCGCTTCAGATTGTTGGTGATGGAGGAGATCTGGTCAGCCGCCTGGATCACCTGGGCGCTGGCGGCATAGGCGCGCTGAAGCACCAGCATTTCTACCATCGCGGCAGTCATCTCGACATTGGATCCTTCGACCATGCCTTGCTGGATCGTGCCGACCCCGTCTTCACCGGGAACCGCATCCAGTGCGCGCGCACCCTCAGCGAGCCTGAACAGTCCGGCATCGAGCCGCTCCAGATCAGCCTCGCTTTCGGCATTGACCAGCATGATCTGGCCGAGCTCCAGCTTCTCGCTGTCATTGCCGGATCCGCTGACGACACCATCGCGGTCGATCACCAGTTCGGTCACATCGTCAGGAACGGTGATCAGCGCCCGCAAGGCCATGCCATTGCTGGCAGAAAGATACCCGTCACGATCCACTGTCAGCCGGCCGCCGCGCCACAGCATCGTTTCGCCATCCTGGCCCATCAGTTCGATGAAACCCTGGCCATCGATGGCGATGTCCATCGCTTCACCCGATGCGCGCATTTCCCCGGCTTCGGAGATCATTGAGCGGGTCGACATGCGCACCCCGCCGGTGGGCGCCATGGTCTCGGTTGCGAGCCGTTCGGCCTCGGTAATGGCATCGGGGCTGGCATTGACGACTTCGGCGAACTGCACCTCGGCCCGTTTGAATGCCGGTGTGTTCACATTGGCGACGTTGTTGGCGATGGTTTCCAGCGCCCGTTGCTGCGCCTTGAGCGCTACTGCGCCGACTTCGAATGCCCCGTTCATGACCCGCTCCTGCTGAAGGTAGAAATTGCCTGGCTCATCAATTGGTCATAGGCGCGCACCAATTGGGCGCCGCTCTCGACCTGGCGCTGGTTGCGCATCATCTCGACCATTTCTTCGGACAGGGTGACGTTCGATCGCTCGATCATCCCCTGCTTCAATTCGCTGGTGTCGTCTTCGACCAGGGTGCCGACCTGTTCACGCGTGAAGCGAGCATCGGTGTCGATATCCTCTGCCGAGAAGAGCCCGATTGCGCCCACCGGCACATCGTCTTCCAGCACGGTTCCATCGATCAGTATATCGGCTGTGGCGCTTGCCAGTTCGAGGTCGCCGCCGCCGGCCTGCTGGAGGATGCGACCAAGTGCATCAACCAGCGTGCCGTCGGCGCCGATACCGAATTGCCCTCCACGCGAAAGGACAAATTGGTCACCGTCGCGCAGTAGCAGCTGCGCAGACCCGTTGATCGCAAGATCAAGCGGGTTTCCGGTTTCCGACAAGGTCCCTTGCGTGGAAAGCGTTGTCGATGCGGTTGTGGGTTGCGACCCCGAAGGTCCCCGCGCCGCATCGGCTTTTTCGATCAGTTCTGTGTAAGCTATTTCACGTTTGTAACCAGGCGTATTAACGTTGGTTACGTTGCGCGCAGCTGTTTCTACACGGCGCTCACCACCTATTAAGGTGGCAGCTGCCGTTTCAAGCAACCCCATGGTGCGACCCCTCACACAGTCCAATTTTCAAGCACCCCGATAAGGCCTGTTCGGGTGGAGTCCGTCAACCGACTTGGAAGAAGAAAAATATACAGGGCATGTGCTGACGGCTGTTCTTTACAGCAATGTAAGTTACACCTTTTGACTTGTATCAAAGCGCCAGAATTCTCCGCTTTTTGATCCCTGTTGGCTATCGGGAATACTCACGAAAGTGGACCAGAAAACTGCATCCGAACCGGTTGTTGTTCCTGTGGAAAAACTGTTGGCAAACGCTCTTCCAAGCCGGTGTCTGGAAATACCCGGCAAAAAAACGAGTCTGCAAACCGATTTCAAATACGAATCAAACAGAATCGTTTCATTGGAAACCTGTTCCTATTCGGACTGCGTTTTGATCGGCCAAGTAGTGATTTTTCCCCTAAACTCCTGCGCAAATCGCCGGATTGGACCAATCAGGCGGGGGCGACGGCTCTCGTGGGGGTTATCGGCGAGGGATTATTCATGACTGCAATTTTCACCGGCTTGGGATCAGGCCTGGCGAAGAGTTCCGCGACTGCACTGGGGTCTGCAGGCACGCTGGGCAATGCTGCGACGGGCCGCGCCGGCGAGGGTCTGTCGGTCAATGCGGCGACCGGAAACTTGCTGATATCGCGCCGTGATGAGTTCCTGACCGGCCGCAGTCTCGATGTCGGGATATCCCGCACTTACAACTCGCTTGCCGATGTTCATGACGGCGACAATGGCGATGGTTGGCAACAAAGCACGTCTCGCCGCGTGTTTGGCCAGACCGGCACATTGAACGGCGCTGGCAGCACCATCAGCCGCGTTTCCGGTGACGGATCTGTCGTAACCTATACCTACGGTACCCGTTCGGGTGTGGCATCCTACTGGTCCACCGACGGTTCCGGCAGCCACGACCGGATGTGGCACAGCGGGGGTGACTGGTACTGGCAGGACGGATCGAGCCGCATAACCGAACGGTATGACGCCGATCCCTATAATGCTGGCGAATTCCGCATCATTCGCCAGACTGACAAGGACAACCAGAGCCTTGTTTTCGGGTATTCGGGCAGCAAGCTTTCCTACGTGCAGACCAATAACAGCGAATTCGTTCGCTACACTTGGTCGGGGGACAAACTGACCAGCATCAAATCGGAATTCAAAGACCCCAAAACCGGCGCCACCGTGACGGAAACCGGCACCTACTACGCCTATGATGGCAATGGCCGTCTTGCCACAGTCACGATCGACATGACGCCCGAACTGTCGGGCACCAGCGATGGTGACAAATACACGATCAGCTATCTTTACGATTCTGCCGGACGCGTCACGCGGATGACCCAGAGCGACGGGTCGCGCACCGATATTGCCTATGATGCGCAGGGCCGTGTCACCCAGCTGGACGAGCATGTTGGTGCTGGCGAAATTCGTACGACCCGTATCGGCTATGGCCGCAATGTTACCAGCGTCACCGATGCGCAGGGGCAGGTTACCAAGCTGTGGTACGATGCCAAGGGCCAGATGATCCAGCTGATGTCGCCACCGGCTACGCGTGGCGGCAAGGCGATCGTCCAGCAATTCGAATACGACAATGACGGCAATCTGCTTCGGACGATCCAGACCGATGCTGAAAACGCCTCTGTTGCCGGCAATCTTGTCGAGGCAGGCAGCTGGGGTGACGGCGAGCAGGCATTGCGCGGTGACAACCTGGTTGACGATAGCGGGTGGCCGCAAGACCGCGACGGCGCTTTGCCGGCGGCCGGCACTGTCGGGCAAGGGTGGACCAGCAGCTATATCGGTGAAACCGAGTGGACCAAGACGACCGGACCTTATGGCCAGTCGGTGGTTTCGTTGCGTTCGGGCCAGACCAATACCAGCAGCGCCGGCGGCGGGGCGCTCAGCGAATCTTTCGCCGTCGACAAATCGCAGGCCTATGAATTCACGATCTATATGAAGGCCGACCAGCTCGACAAGCACAGAGCCTATTTCGGCCTCAGCGGCGGCATCGTGAAGGATGGCCACAATGGGGCGGTCAACAATAACCCCTATTTTACCTATGAGTATCCCAGTGCATCAAAGGGGTGGTCTGCCAACAAATGGGTCAAGATCGTCGGCTATGTCCTGCCTGATGGGACGAGCAGCGAGCCCCATGGTTCGGTCGGCGGGGTGTACGATCTTGAAACCGGCGACAAGCTCTATGGCATGCGCCATTTCACCTGGAACGGCGCCAGCGCTGCAGATTCCACCTACATGCGTTTCTTCAATTTCTACAATACGGAGCGGCAGGGGAAATTCACGCATTGGGTAAGACCCGAAGTGCGCCAGATCACCGACACGGCCATCCTGCGCGGCAGCGAGAAGCTGGACATTGCCCGCGACGCCCGTCTTTTTGGCGCGCCTACGGCAGAGGGCTGGTACAATGTCGGCTGGGCCAACAATGACGATGAAGCGCGCTGGTCGGCTGTCGATGGTCCTGACGGTGCGCGCGAGATTGCGCTTGAGACCGGTCAGTTCGACACCAGCGCGAATGGCGGCGGTCAATATACGAACCAGTTTACCATTGATCCGGGCAAGGCATACAAATTCACCCAATACTTCCGCAAGGATGACCTGACCAAGCACAATATCTATTTTGGCCTGAGCAGCCATGGCAGCGCCTATGTCAAAACTCATTCGAGCGGTGCCGCCAATACCAATCCCTACTTCATGGCTCTCGCGCCAAGCACGCAGCAGTCCATCGGGATGGAGGCCGGCAAATGGTACAAGGTCGTCAGCTACGTTTTGCCCGAAGGTACGCCCAACTCCTCGACCTATCATGGCGGCATTTACGACGCCGAGACCGGCACGAAAATCCACGGGGTGACGAATTACCGGTGGTCTGAAACGCGGCCCAACAACAGTGTCCACGCGCGCTTCTTTACCTATTACAACCAAACCGATCATGGGTGGACCACCGACTGGATGGACCCGGAAGTCGTTGCGCTGGATGCCTCGCAAGTGGTGGCAGACGCAGCCGATCCATTCGGCGTGGTCTATGACGAGAGCGGCACAATCACCCGCTATACCTATGATGCGCGCGGCAATGTCACCAAGGTCGACCGGCCAATCGGAACCGATGTCACCAAATGGTATGATGCCAACAACAATCTGATCAAAGAACTCAGCTACAGCGCAAACGAGGCGTCGGCGAATACGGGCAGCTATGTCCGCTATGCGTATGATAGCGAGAACCACCTTCGCTACAAGGTCACCGCCGAAGGGCATGTCACCGAATATCGGTATGACAGCTATGGCCGGATGACCTGGCAGGGCGACTACACCAAATATACCTTTGCTCATGCCTCGGCGAATATCTCCGAAACCGGGATGAACGCCTGGCGCGACGGGTTGGTAGACAAGACCCAGGTCGATTGGCTCCGTTACGCCTATGATGCGCGTGGCAATGTCGCGTGGACATTGAACTACGGTGCCGCGACAGCAACTGGCGGGGCAGCATCATCCGGCTCTTTGGAAGGCTATAGTCGCACCTATTACGCCTACGACCAGGAAGGTCGCCTGCTCACCCGCTACGGCCAGAGCGAGAGTGGCAAGGAGCAATTCGTCTATGACGGGATGGGCCGCCTCGTCAGCTCGTCTGATTCCGCCGGTGCCACCACCAGCGTGTTTTTCGACGATGCCAATTCGCGCACCGTCATGCAGATGGCCAGCGGGCTGACCCGCACCATGGTCTACAATAAGGCGGGCGATCTGGTCAGTTCGACCGATAGCTCGGTTGGTCCCAATGGCGGAAATCTGGCCGGAGCGCTGACCAGTTGGGGTGTTGCGCGCGCCAACCGGACCGCAGCGCCGGCCATCTCCGGCAAGGCAGCGTTTAAGTATACTGTCCCTGTTGCCGGGAGCTATGGCGCCACATCGCGCGGATACAGTTTTGCTGCGGGCGAGACAGTCAAATACCGCATCACGCTAATGGGGTCTGGTTCCCAGACCATGCACCGTTTGGGGATCTACGGGAACACAGACGGCTGGGGCACAAACAAGGACACCAAGACCCAGGCGACCATCATCAACGGGCCGGGCAAGCTGACCCAGAGTGTCGGTGGCTTGTGGCAAGTAGACGGCATCTCCACCACCGCCGCAACAACCGTCGAAATCACCCGGACCTTTGACACCGCCCAATCCGGCGGGTCGTATTTCTATGTTGGCGGCACCGGCCAGGTCGCTGCGAATACAGCGGTCATCCTGTCGGACCCTACGGTCATCAAGACCACGACTGATGCCGCACATGATTTCTCGGCGACCACCAACAACCAGTATGACAAGCTGGGCCGTTTGCGCGTCACTCAGGATGCCTTCGATGGACGTGGCCCGAGCTACTTCATTTACGACAAGGCCGGTCGCAAGGTCGGCTCGGTCGACCCGGCAGGCCGTCTGGTCGAGCATTTCTACGACAGCAACAGCCGGCTGACCGGCAGCACGACATACTACAACGCCGTCAGCGCAGAGATCCGCGCCCAGCTTGCCGATCCCGAAAACCGCCTGGAGATGAGCGATATCCGGCCTGCTCTCCACGGCACTTACGATGTTCGCGAATTCACCACTTACGACGCCAATGGCAGGGCGGTGCAAACGATCAATGGTGAAGGCGAAGTCGTCTCCTTCAAATATGACGGTTCCGGCCGGCTGATCGAGACGCGCAATCACTTCAACAAAGTCAGCATTGCCAGCGCGTGGTTGACCAATCCGCCCGCCAGCCCTGTCTCGCTGTCAAACAATTCGAAGGATGCGGTAACCCGCACATTCTACGACCGGGATGGCAATGTCCGCGGTGTGCTGGATGGCGAAGGCTATCTGAGCGAATTTGTCTATGACCAGTCCGGCCAGCAGACGGTGGCCTATTCCTACGCGCAGAAAACAAGCTCTTCCTATTGGGCCAGCGGAACATTCAACCAATTGCGCGGCACCGCGAATGTATCGAGCAGCGCCAACCGTTATGTCCGCAGCGTCTATAACGGCCGCGGCGAACTGCGCTTCCAGATCGACAGTTCCAACTATGTCACCCAATTCAAATACAACTATGCCGGCAAGCTGACGACGACGACCCAGCACATTACGCCGCTTGCCGGCAACCATTCCAACTGGACCATTGCCGGGGTCAAAGCCGCTTTGGGCACCAGCGGCAACGACCGCGCAGCAACCAATTACTACGACTTCGCCGGCCGGCTATGGCGCACGGTCGATCCGGTCGGGCTCGATACCCGGATGTATTTCGATGCCGCCGGCAATGTCATCAAGACGACGGCCGGCAACCGCACCGCGCGCAATTGGTATGATGCCCGCGGCAATGTGCGCTTCTCGCTCGATCCCGAAGGCTACCTGTCCAGCTATCTCTACAATGAAGGGGGGCAGGTCACGCATGAGCGGCGCTATGACAGCAAGAAAACCGCCAGCGACACCACCACATTTGCCCAGGCGGCAGCTTTGGCGACCGGTGGCTATTCGGAAGTGCGCTCGACTTATGACGCGCAGGGCCGGGTCAACTACAGCTATGATGCGGTCGGCAACCGGACGCGCTACGCATATCGGACCAATGGCCAGCTCGCCTATACAAATACAGGCGACAATGCGAGCGCCGACCTGTCGCAAACCTATTTCTATTATGACAATGCTGGGCGCCTGACACGTCAGGACAGCGCCAATGGCCAGTCCGAAGAATCGATCACCTATTTCACCTATGACGGGCTGGGCAACCAGACACGCGTCACAGATGGCAACGGCCACACTGCGGACTTCACCTATGACAAGCGCGGGCAGGTGCTGACCGAGAAAAACGGTGCGGGCAACCTCGTCAGATACGAATACAATGCGTTCGGTGACCTCACCAAGACCTGGGATGCCAAGAATGTGCTGGCCAGCGAGCATGTCTATGACAAGCGCGGGCTGGTTACCCGCACCTATGACGCGCTGCGCAACGCGACCAACTACACTTACACCCAGTATGGCGAGGTCAAGACGGTCACCGATCCGCTCGCTGCGGTGACCACCTTTACCTATGACAAGCTGGGCCGGGTCAAGTCGGTCAAGGACGCCCGCAACTTCACCGAAACCTATAATTACGATGCCTATGGCAACCGTACGAGCATGACCAACAAGCTCGGCGGGACAATCAGCTATGTGTTCGACAAGCTGGGCCGGATGACGTCGATGAATGATGCCAACGGTATCGTCACCGCCTATACATACGATGCACGCGGCAACCAGCTTACCAAGACAGAAGCGTCAGGCCGGGCCGAAGCGCGTACGACCACCAACACCTTTGACAAATCCAATCGTCTGACGCAGACGAGTATCCAGGGCCACAGCACCAGCTATGTGACCCAATATGCCTATGACAGCCGCGGCAATGTGATCCGGCAAATCGCCCCGGATGGCGGGAAGACGGTCTATTTCTATGACGATCTTGACCGGGTCACGGCAGAGATCAACGCGCTGGGCACGTATACCGGCTATACCTATGACGATAATGGCAATGTGAAGACGGTGAAGGTCTATGCCACCACGGTAGGCGTGCCTTCCACTGGCGGTGCCGAGGAATCTTCGCTCAACCCGACGCCCACCGGAACCTATCGCGAAACCCGTTTCGATTATGACGGTGCAAACCGTATGACGAAGAGCCACGTCATGGGCGTGACTAGCCGGTATTATACCGGCTCGGCCCTCGCCAATTACTCGGGAACGACGCTCACCACCCAATACATCTATGATGCCAATGGCAATGTGACGAAAACGATCGACCCCAATGGTGGCACGACGTGGGCCTATTACGATGCGATGGGGCGCAAGCAGCACCAGGTTGACGCGCAGAATTTTCGCACCAGCTGGACTTATGATGGCGGCGGCAATGTTACGCGCGAAATACGCTACGCCAATGCGACTGCCACGCCGACCAGCACCACCACAGTGCCCGGGCTTGCGACCGATACTTCGCTCGATCGGCGCACGGATTACACATACGACAAGATGGGCAACCGGCTCACCGAGCAACGCTTCTACGTCAAATATCACAACAATGCCGGGGCCCATTCCACGGGGCATCCGAAAGTCACTTACGCCTATAATGGCCTGGGACAGGTCACGAAAAAGACCGAAGCGATCACCAGCAATGTCACCGACTACCTCTATGATGTCGGCGGCCGGCTTACCCGGGAAACGCGGGCGGCCTTCACCGACTTCAACGGCAACAGCGTTCGCCCGACCGTCCAATACTATTATGACGGCCTCGATAATCTGACCCGCACGCGCCAATACGGCGCGACCGGCGCGGCAGAGCGCAACACTTACTATTACTACAAGAAAGGCCAGCTCGACAGGATGACGGATGCAGGCGGCCTGACCCGCTATCACCGTTACGACAATGCCGGGCGTGAGACCGAGGTCTACTACACCCGCACAAACTATTCGAATGTCTCGCGGACCGAGGGCGTCAAGCGCACCTATGACACGCTGGGCCGTGTCGTCAGCGAGTTCCAGGGCACCAAGTCCGGAAGCACCTGGACCGCTGTCAGCCCGACGGTGACGACGACCTATAATGCTTTCGGCGAAGTTGCCACGATCAAGGCGGGCACCGGCGCCACCCAGCAAAACGTCTATGACAAGGCAGGCCGCCTGGAGCGGACCAATGCGGGCGACGGGGTCTGGAAAATCTTCGCGCATGACCGCAACGGCAATCAGACTGCAGCGATCACCAGTGCTGGCTACAATATTGGCAATCGCAGCTTCTCTTCGGCCCTTGGCCTCATCAGCCGCGCCGATGTAAACATCACATACACTACGTACGACAAGCGCGGATCCGCGCTGATGGTCTATGAGACCGACCGTGACATTTCGACCACCGCGATCAACCAGACCCTGACCACGGAGCGGCGTTACAACGCGTTTGGCGAAGTCAGCTACGAGAAAGACGCGCTCGGCGCGGACATCTATTACGATTACACCACCATGGGTAAGGTGTGGCGGGTCCGCAATCCGTCAGTTGCGATCCAGAACGAGAACGGCTCGACAGCTACGGTCCGTCCTACGGAGTACTACTACCACGATCTTGGCGGACGCCTGACGGGCAGCCGCGATGCCAATGGCAATCTGACGCGCTTCACGCTGCTGAATGGCACGGGCTTCGGCGGCAGCCAGGCGCTGGCGACCGCGGAAACCTACGCTGATGGCGGCGTCAAGACGACCAAGTACGACATTCACGGTGATGCGCGACGGATCATCAGTGTGGCAGATGGCCGGTCCACTACATACCGGACGATCGAGCAGACCTTCGACGCTATGGGCCGCGTGACCCAGACGTGGAACCGCGGGACGAACCTGCAGGACAATTACACCTACGATCTGGCGGGCCAGCAGCTCAGCCATTGGAACAATGTGTTTGGATCCGGCAATCGCGAAATCATGGATTATGACGCGATGGGTCGTGTCGTTTCCAGTCGCGCATTCGGTGGTGATACGACAACCACGACCTACACCTGGGAAGTCAGCTCCAACACCAATGCCGTCGGCAATTTCGGCGGCTGGAAAGAAGAGACCAGGACCCTCGCCAACAATCGCACGCTGACCCAGTGGAGCGACCTGTTCGACCGTGTGAAACGCAAGAACGATTATGGCGGAAACAATTACACCTACACCTACAATGCAGGTGGCCAGATGGCCTCGCTCTCTGGTGCGGGCGGCAACCAGCAATATGTGTTCTACAACACCGGCAAGCTGAAGAGCATTTCCAATGTCACCGGCGTCCTCAACAGCCAGAACTTCCAGGAGCTGAAGACCACTTACGGCTATGACAAGGTCGGCAATCTGACATCGCAGAAGACGACCGATCGCGGCTCCACCTTCTACAACTTCTATTGGAACGATTACGAGCCCGACGTTTATAGCTACACCTGGAACCGCACCACGCAGAACATGACGGCCACTTATGACAAGCTGGGCCGGATGAAGACATGGAATGAAGCGGGCGGAGGCGATCTTCCGGCTGCCTCCATCGCCTACAGCTATGATGCGAACGGCAATATCCGCCGCAGCAATGCCTCATATCGCCACATCCTGTCCGACCAGACGGTGTCGACCTACACCAGTACGCAGGACAACTGGTATCGCTACGACAATATGAACCGTGTGGTGACATCGCGCGGTGTGTTGGCAAACGGCCAGATCGTGCGGGGCACAGGCGGGCGCGATATCGTCTATAACAAGGCGGGCCAGCGGACACAGGTGCTGACCACCAGCCGCGAAAGTTATCGCTGGTATTACGATCCCTATGGCGGCGAAGACTTCTTCGAGAACGACTTTAATGATGGGCCCGGCGGCCTGCCGCCGACCAACCAGCCGTTCGGCCAGGGCTATTGGCGCACCGATCACTACAACGCCACGGTTCGCGAAGATTACACCTATGACAATGGCGGCCAGCTCAAACAGGTGAATACCGCCAAGAGCGGCTTCAACGGCTGGGGCTGGGAACAGGCCAACGAATTTGGCGGGATCAACATTCCCAACATCCAGGACTATGTCCTCGCCGTCCCGACCACAGGTTCCAAGAAGGCGGACTATTCCTATGATGCGATGAGCCGCATCACCCTCCAGCGCGACTGGTCGGGCAGCACGGTCGTCTATAGCCGCAATGTCTATTACAATGCCGAAGGGCTCGTCTATCGCGACGACAGCACCACCCGCAAGGGATCGGACAATTACCGCGCGAACATGTACAATTATTACAACGCGGACAATTCTCTCAACAATTCATACACCTACAACTACAAGAACGGCTCGACGTCCGGGGTCAACCATACTCGCACAACCAACACCTATGCCTGGTATGACGGCGCGGTGCAGAGCCGGGTCGATTTCGACAGCAATACCGGCAGCTCGTCCGACCGGATCTATAATTCCACCTACAGCTATGACAGCTTCGGCGTGCTGCAATCGGCGCAGGTCAATGATGGCCGTGCCCGTTCGGTCAGCTTCATCAACAATGCCGAAGGCCAGGTGATCAGCCGCAAGGAACGCGACAACAAATACGACCAGGGCGATCCGTCCGAAATTTACTATCGCTTCGGCGGCAAGGAAATCGGCCGGGTCGGCAATAACGGCACCGCCAACGTCGCCTATGAGAAGTCGATCGCCCAGCGCTCGACCGTTGCGCCGAGCACGCCAGGGGCGTTCCGCAATGGCGCCAGCTACGGCTCCAGCTACGCCGATTTTGGCGGCGATTATGACGCGATCAATTCCTTCAGCCAGGGCAGCGGCGGCGGCACTTACACCGTGCGCGGCGGCGAAAGCCTGCAGGCGATTGCGGCCCAGCTGTGGGGCGACAGCGCGCTGTGGTACAAGATCGCGGAAGCCAACGGCCTGTCCGGCCGCGAACCGCTGGTCGAAGGCCGTAGCTTGGTAATCCCGACCGGCATCCAGCGCGTCCACCACAATTCCAGCACGCTCAAGCCCTACGATCCGGCAGAGGCCATCGGCGATACCTCGCCGACGACCCCGGACGCGCCGAAGAAGAAGAGCAAGAAGTGTGGCATCTTCGGGCAAATCCTGCTGGCCGTGGTGGCGATTGCGGTGACTGTCGTCACAGCTGGCACCTTGGGGCCCGTTGGTGCGGCAATTGCCGGAAACTTGGCAAGTCAGGGATTGGGTCTGGCTACGGGTATCCAGGAGAAATTCAGCTTTAAGAGTCTGGCCCTATCGGCAGTCGCAGCGGGAGTTGCGCAAGGTGTCGGCGAAGTGTTTGGCAAGGGCGCCATATTTGGCAGTCAAGTCGCCGGTGATGCAATTCGTGGTGCGATAAGCAGTGCCGTTACACAAGGAGTCGGCGTAGCGACCGGACTGCAAGAGAAGTTCAGCTGGGCTGGCGTTGCGGCCGCGGGGGTCGGTGCAGGCGTTGGCTCGTTTGTAGGAGCCCGGACAGGCAGTCTGGGAAGTTTTGGCAGCAGAGCTGTGACTACGGCAGCGTCGACGATTGCAAATGCCGCGACGAGGTCAGTCGTTGATGGGAGCAACTTTGGCGACAACATCATGGCAGCCTTGCCTGATGCAATCGGACAAGTTGTGGGCGGCGCGATAGGTGATGTTGCGAACAAGGCGATCCGAGATGCGGCATTCAAGAGCCGCTTCCTCGATGCCCTTCCGCCTAGCATTCCTCGCAAGGTACGCGAACAGATTTATGCAGAGTATCGTGCTGGCAAGGCACCTGGTGTGGTTTTGGGAGGTGCAGCCAACACCTTGGGTGAGTTCAATGATGCGACAATGACCATCACCATGAATGGGCAATTGCTGGCTGCAGCCGCAGACAATCCCTTGGTAGGTGCCTATGCTGCGATGTCGTACTTGGAGGAGCTCGGTCACTGGGCGGACGCCCGCGCCGGGCAAATCATGGGTGTGGCAGGATTTGACAGCGCGGGTGATGAAGGCGCTGTCTTTGCCGCCCGCATGGCTGGTGGTATTGCCGGAGAGGGGGGCTCAATTATCTCCTTCTCCATTCCGATGGCGGATGGCAGCACAGTCTCGATCGGGGCTGATTCAACCTTTATGAAAGCGATCGCTATCGACTCGGTCATGTCGGGCCGTACGGCGACTGAAAACAGGGTTGGCGGTGTCGAGGCGTTCCATGCGGATGGTCATTATGCGACCGTATTTGCGCATGCGATCGGTGCCGCAGACGCCATGGGAATCCAGGGCAATGCGGCGATGGCAGTGGCACAACAACTGGCACTTGGCGCTCAATTGCCGGATATGGTCGCGCGCTTCGATGCCTTTAGTAACTTCAAGAAATGGGCAAGGGAGAAACCTACTTTCAGATGGTCGGATGCTGATGCACGGCATTTGAGGTCGGTCTATGAGGGTCTTCACGCCATCCCGACAATCAGGAGGAGTGCAGCGGCCGTTCAAGCAGAAAGAGATCAAACAGCGGACGTGTTTGTCGATTACATGCGGGCCGGCAATTACCTCGCTGCTGGAGTCTCGCTCCACAGATTTGGCGATCTCTACGCCCACACCCTTGACGACGGAAGTTCATATGGAGGTCTTGCCGGGCACGGCCATGTAGATGCGTTTGGTACCTCGCCCGATCTCATGTTTGGGGCAAGACGAGTACCAACTGGCTACGGTCCATACGGGCCAACACAATTCAGAACTGAGTACTTCAAGTTACGCACAGGTATGGTTACGCAATATAGCAATGCTCTTGGGAGTCTGATCTCTAGAGGTTATCGCGCAGCGGGATTGAGCACTGCCAGTGTAAGAGTTGGTCAAGAAGGTGCCACCTCGAATTTCCGCCGATTCTATAATGCCGCCAACACTGAAATCGGATTTATCAACTCCATCAGAAGCGAATACAGTCTTCCAATTACCGAGGCACAGATGCATGTGGGGGGTGGTTATCGCTCGACTCTGGGTCAGCGGGCTACGATGGCTGAGGTGATGGGAAGGCTCGATTGAGATGCGCTATTTAGCCCTGGGGCTGGTGATGACGATTACGATGGGTTGTTCCGAACGAGACGAGTACTGGCTGAACGAGGTTGAAGTCCTGGCTGGATTTGATGGTCCGTCGGTCGTTGTTGAGAAGTCTCGAACAGTATTGCGGGCTGGTGAAAGAGGAAGCGAAACTCTCTCGCGCGAATTGATCAGCGTGCCAGCGGAGATTGGCACGTTGGAACCTATGTCAATGCCATGCGAAACGGTCGAGGAATGCGATCAATTTCCTCGGCGATACGCCCTAATCCTCGAGGCAGATGGTCTTTCATTGGATGTGATGGCTCCGTCCTCATCCCTTGCCAGCGTGGCCTCACTGGATGGACGCACCAAGCTGCTTTCCGGTGCCGAATGGCTCTGCGTTGTCGAAAGCGATACAGACACTGATGCCGAACCTGATGGGACACTCTTCAAGGTTGTGCCGCTTGATGCGGCGTACCAGTCACGACAGATATTCTCCCTTGTCGATACAGCGCGGACGAATTGCATTTCCTTGGATGCAGTCCGAGAAATCGATCTGACGGGCGCAAGCCAGTTTTACCTGATGGATGTGGTAGCATCCGGCAACCGCCACCTCGCGCTGATTGGTACTTCGGATCGATCAGCTGCAACAAGATTTTCGGGCCTGTATGTGGTTGATCTTGAAAGGCGTAAAATCACTGATGTCAGCCGGCCATACAGGAACGAAGCAGATGGGAAGGTGGGACAGGGAGTCCGGTTCTGGTCACCAGCGGGCGAGATGCTGGCGGGTGCATGGCAACTTGACGAGAGCGGCCGCAACTTGACCGTAAACTTCACGACATTGGACGTAGGAGAGACTATTGGGCAACCGCAGCGCAGATCAGTCGATCTTGCTCGCTAAAGATTGTAAGAGCTCAATATGCTTCTCGCTCGGTCCTGATACTGCGCCCTAAACTCCCCCCAATTCCGTCGGATTAAGCCCTAGGCGCGAGGCGTATGTCTCGCGGGGATCGATCCGACAGGGATATTCAATGACTGCTATTTTTACAGGTGTTGGCGCTGGGCTGGCACGCAGTTCCGCCGCAGACCTTGGTTCGGCCGGAACGCTTGGCGGGGCTTCGACCGGCCGGGCTGGCGAAGCTATCTCGGTCAACGCAGCGACGGGCAATCTGCTGATTTCGCGGCGCGATGAATTCCTCACCGGCCGCAGTCTCGATATCGGGATTTCGCGGACGTACAATTCGCTTGCCGAAGTGTCCGACCGGGACAATGGCGACAAATGGCAGATGTCGACTGCGCGGCGTGTGTTCGGCCTGACCGGGACCGCGAATGCCAGCGGCAGCACGATCAAGCGTGTTTCCGGCGACGGGTCGGTCGTCACCTACGCTTTCGAGAACCGCGGCGGGACGTGGTCTTACTGGACCACTGACGGGGCCGGGTCGCATGACCGGATTTACCAGCAGACCGGCACCACCTGGGTGTGGGTCGATGGCTCGACCCAGGCGACCGAAACCTACACTGCGGATCCCTATAATGCCGGCGAATTCCGGATCACCAGACAGGCTGATCGTGACAACCAGGCGTTGGTATTCACCTATAGCGGCGATAAGCTCAGCCAGATCACGACCAACAGCTCGGAGTATTTGCGTTACAATTGGTCGGGCAACAAGATCGTCTCCATCACGAGTGCGCACGCGGATCGCAACGGTGTCGTGGTCAACGAAATCGGCACCTACTATGCCTATGATGGCAATGGTCGCCTGGCGACGGTCACCATTGATTTGTCGCCAGAATTGAGCGGCACGTCCGATGGTCACAGATATACGATCAGCTATTTGTACGATTCCGCAGGCCGGGTGACTCGCGCCACGCAGTCGGACGGATCGCGCACGGATATGGTCTATGATGCGCAAGGCCGTGTGACCAAGCTGACCGAACATGTTGGCGATGGCACGACCAGGGTCACCGAGCTGACATACAATGCCGATCACACGATCGTGAAGGCTCCGAACGGGCAGGAGACCAGGCTCGATTTCGCCGGCGGCAATATCGGGCGGCCTGCAGCGATCGAATGGGGGCACAATCCCAATTACGTAACCTCGCAAGTCGTTGATTCCATCGATGGCAGCCCGACGGCAAAATTCTCCACGGCGCCTGGTGTGAGCTGGTCGGGCGTCTCGCGCGGTCTCGGCGCGGTTTCAGCAGGTGAGACCGTGACCTTCGAGGTCAGTCTGCAAGCGGTCGAGGGCTCGGCAACTTCGCAATCGCTCGGCCTTTATGGTTCTGCCAATTATTGGGGCAACGACGCTACGACCGCCGAAATTATCAGCGGCCCGGGCTCGATCGCGCAATATACTGGGGGGCTCTACACCGTCTCCGGGCTCTCGACGACGGATGACACACGCATCCGCATTACCCGAACCTACGGGCAGGCCGACACCGCAGCGGCCAATTTCTATATCGATCACCCCGGTGGCTATCGCGATGGCCAGCAATTGCTGGTCAGCGGCCCGGTTCTGTCGAAGACGGGGGCGGCGGAAGGCCACCAACGACGGCTGACGCAAATTACTGCGCCGCCAGAATATACCGGCGCTCCTGCGCAGGTGCAATCGTTCGCATATGATGATGACGGCAACCTGCTGGAGTCGACTGCACCGGACGGACAGGTGACGAAGTATACCTATGATGCCCGGGGCAATGTCACCAGGGTTGATCGCCCGATCGGCACCGATATCGAAAGCTGGTATGATGCGACAAACAACCTCACCAAAACGCGCAGCTACGGTTCCAGCGAGGCGTCGGCCAATACCGCATCACATGTCCGCTATGCCTACGATTCCGAAGGCCACTTGCGCTTCCGGGTCAGCAATGACGGACGAATCTACGAATACCGCTATGACAGTTACGGGCGGGTCGTTTGGGAATACAGCTATCTCGATGTGAAATATCCCGGTGGCTCTGACGTTATAACAGAGACGGGCGTCGCGTCCTGGATTGCAGCTAACCAGTCCGACAAAACGCAGCGGGCAGGCATCCGGCACATTTACGATGCGCGCGGCAATCTGACGCGGACAATCAACTATGGTGGCGCGACCACGGCGGGCGTTGCCAGCAGTTCGGGTGCGCTTGGCGGCTATACCAGCACGCACTTTGTCTATGATCAGGAAGGGCGCCTGCTCACGCGCTACAACCAGGGCGAAGGCGAGGAGCAATTTGTCTATGACGGCATGGGCCGCCTGGTCAGCTCGTCCGATGCATCAGGTTCCACAACCAGCATATTCTTCGACGATGAGGGTGATGGCAGTGGCCCGCGCACCGTCATGCAGATGTCGAGCGGCCTTACGCGAACCATGGTCTACAATACTGCCGGCGAGCTGGTTAGCGAGATCGAAAGCTCGGTCGGCTCCAATAGCGGCAATCTGGCCGGATCACTCTCGTCTGCGTGGTCTGTTGCTCGAGCCAACCGGACGACGGCCCCGGCCATCGCCGGAAATGACGCTTTCAAGTACACCGTGCCGGTCGCGGGCCCCTACGGCGCAACCTACAAGGGATATAGCGTCGCAGCAGGCGAAACCGTGAAATACAGAATCACCATGATGGGATCGGGGGCGCAAACCATGCACCGCCTCGGCCTCCATGGTGGAGCGAATGGCTGGGGAACCAGCAAAGACACCAAAACCCAGGCAATCATTCTCGACGGCCCAGGAAAGCTGTCTCAAAGCGTTGGCGGCCTTTGGCAAATTGATGGGGTTTCCGCGACAGAGGCAACCACGGTCGAGATAACCCGCACTTACGACACTGCGCAGAGCATCGGCGCCTATTTCTACATCGGCGGCACTGGGCAAGTGGCGGCGAATTCCGCTGTCATCCTGTCGGATCCGAGCGTCATTCGCACGACGGCTGATGCATCGCTTTCCTTCACTGCCGAAACACAGAACAAGTTCGACAAGATGGGTCGGCTGCGCGTGTCGCAGGACATGTTTGATGGACGCGGGCCGAGCTATATCATTTACGACCGGGCAGGGCGCAAGACAGGTGTGGTCGATCCGTCAGGCGGCCTTACCGAATATTTCTACGATAGCGCCAATCGCGTGATCGGCACCGCAAGTTACTTCAATGCGGTGAGCCAGAGCGTTCGCAACCAGTTGGCTAACCCGGACAATACTCTCTTGATGGGGGCCATACGTCCGTCGTCCAACGGCTACGATGTACGGGCCTGGACTACCTACGACGCGAATGGGCGGGTTTCGCAGACGATCAACGGGCAAGGCGAAATCATCGCCAACAGTTATGACAATGCGGGCCGGCTGGTCTTGCAACGCAACCATTTCAACAAAGTCAGCGTTCCATCCGCCTGGCTCACCGGCGGGCCATCCGGCCCGGTCAGCATTGCGAACCATGCGGGAGATGCCATCACCCGAACTTTCTACGACCGTGACGGCAATGTTCGCGGGGTGCTCGATGGTGAAGGCTTCCTGAGCGAAACCACTTATGATCATGCTGGCCGGGCGGTTGCGCAGACCCAATACGCCAATGCAACAACACGTTCTGACTGGTTGACGGCAAGCTTCAACACTTTGCGCAGCAATGTCGGTATTGGCAACGCCGCCAATCGCACCATGCGATCCGTTTATGATGGCGCTGGCCGTTTGCGGTATCAGATCGACAGTGCGAACTTCGTTACGGCCATAACCTATACCGCCGGCGGCCAACCCATACGAACGACACAGATTGCTGCAGCACTGGACGGCACACATTCTGACTGGACATATACCGGGGTAAAAGCTGAGGTCGAAACAGGACCTACAGATCGCTTTTCGCAAAACTATTATGACGCTGATGGCAGATTGTATCGCGTCTATGACGGCTCAGGCCTGTTCACCTATTTCACTTATGACAATGCCGGCAATGTCATCAAGACGGTCGCTGGCAACCGCACCTCGCGTGCGTGGCATGATGCGCGTGGCAATGTCCGTTTCAGCGTCGATGCCGAGGGATATCTGAGCAGCTATTCCTACAATAGCGGCGGCCAGGTTACACATGAGCGCCGGCACGCGGACAAAGTCACCGTGACTGACGATACCACGATCCAGCAAGTCGCTGGCCTTGCTGCGAACAACAGCTCTATCGTGACGATCAAACAGTATGATGCCCAGGGCCGGGTCTATTCTGAATATGATGCCATCGGTTCAAGAACGTATTACAGCTATAACGCCATAGGGAGGCTGAGATACGTCGATCGTGCGTATGGCTCGCTTTCGAATGCGAACGACTATACCGATAGAAGTCGTGATGCGTATGTCTACGACAAGGCTGGCCGGCTGGTTTTTCACGAGCAAGCGAATGGACAGACAGAGAGCAGCATCACGCAATACACATTTGATGGCCTCGGCAACCAGACCCGCATCTCTGACGGAAACGGTCACACGGTCGATTTCACATATGATAAGCGGGGACAGGTCGAGACAGAGACCCGGGTAGGTCTCAATGCCAGCGGCCAGCCGGTCAATCTGACCAACACTTACGAATACAACTCGTTCGGTGAAGTCACCAAGACTTGGGATGCGAAGAACGTCCTCGCGTCGGAGCACGAGTACAACACCCGTGGGCAGGTGATCAAAACCTACGACGCGCTGCGCCACGCCACGCAATACACCTATAACCGGTTCGGCGAAGTCGCGACGGTAACGGATGCGCGCAATGCTGTAACCAGTTTTGCCTATGACAAGCTGGGCCGGGTTACCTCGACCACCGACGCGCGCGGCTTCGTCGAAAGCTATCTCTACGATGCCTATAGCAACCGGACTCGGCTCTATGGAAAGTCGGAAACCGGTGCCATTGGCGGCGGCTCCAACAACATCACCAACTATACCTATGACAAGCTGGGCCGGGTCACCAAAATGGTCGATGCCAATGGCTATGATACGACCTACACCTATGATTCCCGCGGCAACGTCAAGCAGATGAAGCAGGAGGTCGTGCTAGGCTCGTCTTCGAGCACATGGCACGCCACCGATTATGTGTATGACGATGCAAGCCGCCTGATCAGCACCATAACGGACATGTTTACCGGCCACGCGACGGAAACCTACACCTATGATGGTCGTGGCAACATGACCAGCAAGGTCGCCGCTGATGGCGGCAAAACCGTCTATTTTTACGATGATCTCGACCGGGTGACGACCGAGATCAATGCTGCCGGGACCTATACCACATACGAATATGACAAGATCGGCAATGTGACCCGGATACGGGTCTGGGCTTCGCAGACACTACCCCGCCCGGCCGATGGTGGATCGCAAGAGCAGGCCCCGACCCCAACCGGCGATTCCCGGCATACCCAATTCTTCTATGACGATGCCAACCGGATGATCGAAAGTCGGGTCAATTCGGTCAATTCCTATACCTATGACGGCACCAACCTGACGGCCGTGCCCAGCAGCACATTGATCACGCGTTACGAGTATGACGCCAATGGCAATGTGGTGAAGACCACCGACCCGAATGGCGGCAAGACCTGGGCCTATTATGACGTGATGAACCGCAAGATCCTTCAGGTTGATCCCGAGAAGCACGCCACGGGATGGATCTACGATGCGGTTGGCAACGTAACCATCGAGATGGCCTACGCGGAAAAGATCACAGGGCCGCTTTCCTTAAGCACTCCCACCCTACCAAGTAGAGCAGACCTGCGCCGGACGGACTACACTTACGATCTGATGGGCAACCGCCTCACTGAAACGCGATTGAATGTAAAGGTATGGGATCCGCAAACCAGCGATCATACTTCGCCAGTCGGTTCCCACGCCTCCGTGCATTACACCTATAACGGCCTCGGCCAGGTCATCCAGAAGTCCGAAGCCGTGGCCGGGAACGACACGGTCTATACCTATGACAATGGCGGACGGCTCACCACCGAGACGCGGGCCGCTTTTGACAATTATCTCGACGATGAGGTCTCGCCTGTCGTCAATTACGCCTATGACGGGCTGGGCAACCTCACCAGCACAACCGCGTTAGGCGAAACATCCGCGAGCAACCGGGTGACCAGTTATACCTACACCGGCGGGAAACTGGCCAGCATGACGGACGCCGATGGGAAGACCCGGTATTATGGATATGATGCGGCCGGACGCGAGAATGAAGTCTGGATAACCCGCAAGAACTATTACAACGTCTCGCGGGTCGAGGGCGTTTCGCGCAGCTATGACTCCATGGGCCGGGTTGTGTCCGAACTCCAGGGCACGAGGGCCTCGAACGGCGTCTGGACTGCGGTCAGCCCGGTTACCACGACGACCTATAATGCCTTCGGCGACGTCGCGACGGTACAGCTGGGCACGGCTGCCACGCAGATTAACACCTATGACCGGGCCGGCCGCTTGGTCAAAACCAATGCCGGTGACGGCGTCTACAAACTGTTCGGTTACGACGGCAACGGCAACCAGACTGCAGCCATCACCAGCGCCGGCTACCAGCTTTCAAGCAGAACATTTGCCTCTGCGCTGACGCTGGTTTCGCGCGACGACGTGAATGCCACCTACACCCAGTATGACGGGCGCAATCAGGCCACGATCGTTGACGAGCAGGACCGCGATCTGAGCACTGCAATCCACAGCCAGAAACTGCGCTCGCAGCGTGGCTACAACGCCTTTGGCGAGGTCGCATACGAAATCAACGCGAACGATGCGCGCATCGATTACACCTACAACACGATGGGCAAGGTCATAATGATCGAAAGCCCGGCGGTCAGCTATCGGCAGGAGAATGCCAATGGCACCCTGGCCAATGCGACAACCGCTCGCCCGACCGAGCATTTCTATCATGATCTGGCCGGTCGCCTGGTCGCGCAGCGCGATGCCAACGGCAACTTGACCCGGATGGAATACCTCGCCGGCACCGGTTTTGACGGCAGCGAAGGATTGGTGACCAGGGTCATCCATGCCGATAACGAGGTAAAGGAGACCAAATACGATCGTCACGGCGACGCCCGCCGCTTGATCAGCGAGGCTGACGGGCGGACGCTCCTCCACAGGACCATCGAGCAAACTTTCGACAAGCTGGGCCGGGTCACACAGACCTGGAACCGCGGGAGCAATCTGCAAGACAATTACACCTATGACGTGAACGGCCAACAGCTGAGCCACTGGAACAATGTCTATACCTCCAGCAATCGGGAGATCTCGGACTATGATGTGATGGGGCGCGTCATCTCCAGCCGGGCCTTCGGCGGCGACATGACAACAACCAGCTATGCCTGGATACAAGACAGCACCACCAGCGCGGTCGGCAATTTTGGCGGGTGGGAGACCACTACCGACCATGCCACCGGCAAGCAGTCGATCAACAAGCAGGACCTGTTCGGTCGCACGACATGGCGTCAGGATTTGCGCGGCAATGACTATCTCTACGCTTATGACGTTGCGGGCCGTGTCACGTCCGAAACCAGCACGAATTCGTATGGCCATACCGTCCGCCAGAACAGCTATACCTACTACAACACTGGCAAGCTGAAACAGCACCTGCTGGGCCAGCAGGAAGTTGTCGACACCAGCTGGAACAACAAAACGGCCACCTATGAATATGACGAGCTTGGCCAGCTCACGGTGGAGAAGGTCGTCAACCGCAAAGGGCGCGCGACCTCGCCCTATGACTGGTCTGCGATGGAAGCGGCACACGATGAATGGGCCACGCGCCCACCTGATGGCCCTGACAACCCATTCCCGCCGCTGGTCGATGATCCGTTCTTCCCGGGCGACGATGGCGGTGGCCTGGGTGGCAGCAATGGCCAGTGGTACGACACATATTTCATGTCGCACTCGTTGAGCGAGCTGAAGAACATCTGGCTGAATGCGCAAGAGGGCGACACCGACGCCCAATTCCAGCTGATGCTCTATCAACCGTTCTATGATGCATTCGCGCCCATACCGGTGCCCATCGTCTATACGATCACGACCGAGACCCTGCAGGACGGGCATGCCTTCTACGATGCCCTGGGCCGGATGACGCGGTATTATGATGATGCCGTGTCAGGCGAGCATAATGTCGACAAGAACTGGACCTATGATGCCAATGGCAATGTCCGCAACATCAACACCACCTACCGCAACATGTCGGCAACCGGCAATTTCCTCCCCAGCACTGCGACGCAAGATTTGTGGTATCGCTATGACACAATGAACCGGATGGTGATGGCCGATGGGAGCCTCAACGGGTCGACCATTGTGCGCGGCACGACCGGTACCCAGCTTTCCTATGATGCGGCGGGCAATCGCAAGACGGCGCAGACAGGCACCAAGGCGCAGGAAGTCTACAATTACGACAATGCTGGCCGACTTGATGAAGTCAGGATCAACAATGTCCAGCGCGCCACCACCAGCTTTGACGCACTGGGCAGGGTCACCGGGCACCTCGAACGTGATGCGTCGGGATCGCTCACCCATACTCGTTACGAGATGTATTACGACGCGCGCGGCCAGGTCATTTCCGAACGCGCCAAGACGCAGACCAACGACAACAAGTGGCACTTCACCCACACGGTGAACCACTATTCCGCCGACGGAACCGGCGGCAATCCGACCGACATCAGCTCGGCAGCGTCGCGCGGCACCTCCACCGGCGCCATGCTCTACCACTCGGAAACCAAGAACTGGCTGACCGACAACAGCTGGGACAACCCGACCTATTATTCCGGCACCGCCCCCGGCAACAGCGCCGATGGCCGCTGGGCCGATAGCTACACCAGCTATTGGTACGAATGGGGCGATGCGGCGATGCAATACCGCATCCAGCTGAAAAACCGTGACGGCCAGTCCAACACCTTTCACCATTACGACAACAACGATCATCTCGTGCTGGTGGGCACTGGCGGCGGCTACAACTCGCATACCAAATATTATGAAACCGCCATGGGCGGCGAGATCCTCCAGCGTTCGGAATCGAGCGTGAATTTCCAGGGCGACACACCTGCGCTGCGGTCGTACTATTTCGGCGGCAAGCGGATGGGCGAGGTGACCAATAACGGCACCACCAACACCGATTATGCGCAATCGATTGCCGACCGCGTGGCAGATCGGCCTGACGATCCCGGCCCCTATCGTGGCGGGGCGGAGCACGGCACCGTCCATGCCGATTTCGGGCTCGCCTACACCGCCGTCAACGGCTCGACCCACCAGCAGGGCAGCGGTACCTACCGCGCCCAGGGCGGCGAGAGCCTGCAGCAGGTCGCCGCGATGCTGTGGGGCGACAGCTCGCTGTGGTACAAACTGGCCGAGGCCAACGGGCTATCGGCGGGCAGCACCCTGGCCGCCGGCCGCACACTGCGGGTGCCGGCCAGCGTGCAGGTCAACCAGCACAACGCCAACACCCACGCGCCGTATGATCCGGCTGAGAAGATCGGCGATGTGCAGCCAGGGACTCCGACACCGCCGAAGGGCAGCAATAAATGTGGGGTCGTGGGTGCCATTATTCTGGCTGTTGTGGCGATTGCTGTAGTTGCTGTTGTTGCTGGGCCATTGAGTGGTGCCCTTGCCAATGCCTTTGCCGGATCGACTGCTTCTGCAGCAGCGGCCGGCGCTGGCGTAGCGGCTCAGGCCACTGCCATTGCGGGAGGCGCGACAGCTGCAGCTGCGGCGTCAGCAGGTGCTGCAGCCGCAGCAGCTACTCTGGCTTCGATCGCGCCGATGGCGGTCGCAGCCGGGGCAGCTATTGGGGGTGCTGCTGCAGCCGCTCTGGGTTCCGTTCTAAGTCAGGGTATCGGCGTTGCGACAGGTATCCAAGAGAAATTCAGCTGGAAGAGCGTCGGCCTTGCCGCACTTAGCGGCGGGATCAGTGGCGGCCTTGGCTCGAGTGGCCTCTTTGGCAGTATTGGTAACAACGGTGCCTTTGAAGCGGGCAAGCTTGGCATCAAGAGCGGCATCGTCGATGCAGGTGTGAGAGGCGCTGTTAGCAGTGGCCTGAGCCAAGGGCTGGGTGCCGCAACCGGTCTCAGCAGTAACTTTAGCTGGGCCGGCGTGGCCGCAGCCGGAGTAGGGGCTGCCGTTGGTTATCAGGCAGGCGGGAAACTGTCAGGCCTGAGCAGAGATAATTCATGGAACAACCATCTCGCGCACCTCGGAACCAGCAGCGCTTCTCTGATCGCAAATGCCGCGACCAGGAGCGCGGTTGAAGGATCAAATTTTGGCAGGAATGTCTTGGCGGCAATTCCTGACGTTATCGCGAATGCCATATTCGCAATGGCGACCATCGGGGTTTCTCGCCCGCGACAGATGCTGACCGAAAGCCCAATCTCCAGAGACGTAGAGCTGGAGTATGAGCTGGTCGAGGTTGACCTGGAAGAGGAGCTAAGAACTGTCGATGCTGAGGTTTCTCTAGCGCGTCAAAATGAGCTAGACTTCGTAAGCGATCAATCCACATCCGCGGGTGTGCAGGGTGCATTGCCAAGTGGCGAATTTAGCACTGATGCCGAGCTGATTGCGGATTATGGGAGACATGCAAAGAAATATGGTGTGCGTCGATATAATTTAAGGTTTAGCGATGGCAAGTCTGCCAGCTTCAATATTGCTGGCACCGCAGAATACACTGAAACAATAAAATCCTACATCAGAACGCTGTCTGGAAATAGGCAGGGTCGAGCCATCTTAAGAGGTCTGGCGGAGGACGGCGACGTGACACGCGTGTTTGAGACAGATAAGCTCCCTCAATTTGGCACTAGCAGGAGCGTTGCTACTAGGTCCGGATTGAAGAGCGGCGGATATGGCTATATTGCAGCGGGAACTTCAAGACTAGAGGCGCCGGTGAAGTTTGAAAGCGCTACAGGTCGTGTCTCGACTAGCGGTATGTTTGACCCCTTATACGCTTTTGCACACGAATTGGTTCATGCTTGGGACGATACAGCCTACTTCAAGTCGCCGGTCCCGTACCCGAGGCACTCGAAATTGGAGCCAATCAACTCTTCAGCATCACGTGAGATTATCGCGCTGAGAATAACAAATAATATGCGAGTACTTGGCGGAGCTGGTTATATAAGAGCCGAGTACAACGGAATTTTGGGAATAGTTGACACATATGAAGATGCATCGAGGAGAGCGGAGCTGATAAAGTGGAAGGGCTAAAACATTTAGCGACGCTAGCTGCTCTCTCGATGTCTTGCTCGTGTGGGCCGACTGTTGATTTTCAGAGCGCAAAGAATGCTTATTTGTGTGATGCTATTGCCGATACGCCCCTAAAGAAAATGGCAGCAGAGATAGTGAGAAGCCGAGAGTATCCGCTCTATGATAGGATGATCTATGCGGCTGTTTCTGGTGACCTCGGAATTGAGGAACGGTCATTCCTAAAGGGCGGCAACGCGTGGAACGAACTCAGTATTAGCGGCGATGGATCTCCGAAAATTTCCGCAGAATCGGCGACAATAGAAATTGATCAATTGATCGCGACCATCGAGAGGATGAATCCGAAAAGCGCGATCCATCGGCAGACTGTGACCCATACAATCTGTCGCAAAATCTCGATTTTTGATCAGTCTGGTCACACAGATTATGTTAGGCTCAACGCTTCGGCGGATAATCCAGGATTTGACCGGATTTTCTATGAGATGAATCTAATTGAGTAGGTAGTATCTGGCTCGCGGCTTGATGCCTGAACACGTCCTAGAGGTGCAGTGTTTGCTAGGTTCTTCCTAGCTCTTTCGCACAGTCGATCCCCTGCTGGAGACCCGCACTCGAAAGTCACACTTTGGCTTTGCAGTGGTGGGATAACCCGCAGTTACACAGGCGAAGTTTCGGAAAGTCACAGTTTTGAAGCGCGCGGTTGGTGTTCCACTGTTTGTTGGGCCCCCCAAACGCCGGGCGCGATGCGTTCGCATCGCATGGCTTCGCCCTACCGGGCGGCGAGGAGTCGCTCGCTGGCTGCCGCCTCCCCATCTTCTGGCTTTGGCGCGGAGTACGGCGCGCAGCGCCGCTAGCCTGACCGGGCGCCCGCAGCACCGCCGGTGCGAGGACATCGCGAGCGCGGAGGCGTTTGCGGCAAACAGGATCCCTCTTCCTCCCCACCTTATCCACAAACCTGCCCACATAGTGCCACGCCCCGCCTTGTAGAATCGCGACGGCCCCACCCATAACCGGCCTTGCTTGACATAGGGGGATGTTATGGGGTCGCAGCCATGACGCCGGATCGCGCGTTAGATTTTATGAACGATATGCTGTGGGCGGCCGCCGTGATTGCGGGGCCGGTCATGCTGGCCACCTTGCTGGTGGGGCTGACCGTGTCGATCTTCCAGGTCGCCACGCAAATCCAGGAAATCACGCTTAGCTACGTGCCCAAGATCGTCACTGCCGGGTTGATGCTGATCATCCTGGGCCCGTGGATGATCTCGCGGCTGACCAGCTTTGCGCGCGATCTCTACCTGACCATACCCGCGCTCGCGCAGTAGCTGGGGCATCGGGGGGATGGCCAGCTTCGTCGACATCTGGATTGCGAGCCTGCTCGTAGCCTTGCGGCTTGCCCCTGCGCTGGCTTTTGCGCACCCCTTCACCCTGCTGCGCGTCCCCGCCACCATCCGTGTCTTACTGGCGATCGGCCTCGCTTTCTGGGTTGTCGCGGCGCGCCCTGAATTGACCAGCGCGCAAATTGCGGGCGAGAGCCTGCCCGGCCTGATCCTGGGCGAGCTGGTGCTTGGCATTGCCATCGCGCTCGGCCTGCAACTGGCCTTTGCGGCAATCCTGTGGGCGGGCCGCGCGCTCGATATCCAGGCCGGCTTCGGCCTTGCGATGCTGGCGGACCCGACCACCAATGCGCAAATCCCGCTGGCCGGCACGATCCTGGCTTACACCGCCGCGATGATCTTCTTCGCCACCGGCGCGCAATATGATCTGCTGGCGCTGTGGTTGGCCTCGGTCGAGACGCTACCCGTCGGGTATGGCGTGGTCAGGCCCGATATGGCGGCGGTCGGGGCCTATCTCGCCAGCGTGTTCTTCCTCGCCATCGGTCTGGTCGGGGCGGCGATGCTGGCCATCTTCCTGACCGACCTGGTGGTTGCCTTCCTCAGCCGCACTCTGCCGCAGATGAATGTCCTTCTGCTCGGCTTCCAGGCCAAGGCGATGGTGATGATTGTCACCCTGCCGATCGCGATTGCCTTTGCCGGGGCACTGTTCCTGCGCCTGATGCGAATGGCCGTGACCGAACCGGCAACCTTCTGGGGGGTCGCGGCATGAGCGAGGAAGGCCAGGAGCAGAACAAAACCGAGGAACCAACCCCGTTCAAGCTGAAGAAGGCGCGAGAAAAGGGGCAGGTTGCGCGCGGAATGGACCTTGGCTTCGTTGGCAGCCTGATCGCGGTGGCAGGCGTGGCGATGTTCATGGGCGAGACGTTCTTCGGCAATCTGGCCGACATCATGCGGTATAGCTTTGCCGCGGGGATCACCGGCCGCGGCGATCCGATGGAAGCGCTGGGTGTGGTCGCCGAAACCTATTGGGGCGCATTCCAGCCGCTCGTGATCCTGGGCGCGGTGATCATGATCGTGCTGATTACGCTGGAGATTCTGCAGCTGCGCGGGTTCGTATGGTCCACCCATCCGCTCAAGCCCGACTTCAAGAAGCTCAACCCCGCCAAGGGCCTGAAGAAGATCTTCTCGATGAAGATGCTCAAGGAAACCCTGAAGAACATCACCAAGTTCTTCACCTACTGCACTGCAGCCGGCTTTATCGGTTACGCAGCGCTGGAGACCTGGGGTGTGCGCCTGGTCGATGCGCAATGGCTGGTCCGGGCGATGGAACAAAGCGGCGCGCGCCTGCTGATGGTGTTCATCGGCTTCGCCTTTGTTTTCATGGTGATCGACCAGATCATCGTCCGCCGTGAATTTCACAAACAGATGCGGATGAGCCGGCGCGAGCTGACGCGTGAAACCAAGGATCGCGAAGGCGAGCCGCGTTTCAAGCAAAAGCGCAAGGAAATTCACCAGCAGATGCGCGAGCAAAGCGAAGGGCTGGGCAAGCTGCCCGGATCGGACCTGCTGGTCGTCAATCCGGAGCATTATGCGGTTGCCCTGCGCTACGACGCCAAGACCATGAGCGCGCCCGAAGTCCGGGTGAAGGGACGCAATCATTTCGCCCAGCTGATGAAGCGCAAGGCACGGCTCCACGCGGTCCCCGTCGTGCCCAATCCGCCGCTCGCGCGCAAACTCTATGCCGAATGTTCATCGGGCGGCCCGATCCGGCCCGATCACTATCACGAAGTTGCGCGGCTTTACCGCGCGCTTGCTAACCCGCCTGCGGCCCCGGTTGCCGATGGCCAAGCCGCCGTTGAAGGATAAGTCGCGATGATCCAGAAGATGTTCGCAGGAAACAAGGATCTGTTCCTGGTGTTCGGCACTTTGCTGATCATCGCGATCCTGTTCTCGCCGATCCCGCCGACCTTGCTCGATTTCGCGATCATCGTGAATTTCGGGCTTGGCTTCACGATCCTGCTGCTGACCTTTTACGTCGCCAAACCGGTGGAATTCTCGACCTTCCCTTCGATCCTGCTGGTGGCGACGCTGTTCCGACTGTCGCTTAATGTCGCCTCGACCCGGTTGATCCTTACCGAAGCTTATGCCGGTGATGTGATTGATTCGATCGGCTCCTACGCCATGCAGGGCAATTTCGTGATCGGCCTGGTGGTTTTCGTGATCCTGGTCGTCGTGCAGTATATCGTGGTGACGAGTGGTGCGCAGCGCGTTTCCGAAGTGGCCGCGCGCTTCACGCTCGATTCCATGCCGGGTCAGCAGATGAGCATCGATGCTGACCTCAATCTCGGCCTGATCGACCAGGAAGAGGCGCAGGCACGGCGGCAGGAACTGGAGAAGGAAGCGTCCTTCTATGGTTCGATGGACGGGGCCAGCAAGTTTGTGAAAGGCGATGCGATTGCCGGGATCATCATCCTGCTGATCAATATCATCGCCGGGCTGATCGTGGGCGTGGCGCAAATGGGCATGAGCTGGGGCGAGGCGATGCAGCGTTTCACCCTGCTGACCATCGGTGATGGCATCGCGACCCAGCTGCCGGCCCTGATTATCGCGGTTGCTACGGGTATCATCGTGACCCGCTCTTCGGCTGATCGCCAGCTGAGCATGGAAATCTTCAGCCAGCTCTCCAGCGTGCCGCGCATCCCGTTGATTGTCGCCGGTATCCTGCTGGGCCTGATGTTGCTGCCGGGCATGCCCAAATGGCCGATCGCTATTGTCGGTGTCGTGGCGCTGGTGGCGTGGGTGCGTATCCGCAATGCGAAGAAGCTCGCTGCGCTGGAAGGCGATGTGGAAGACGAGGCAACGGACAAGGGATCGGTTGCCGAAGGGCAGGCAATCGAAATCAAGCTTGGCACCGAATTGATGGATGCATGGAAAGAGCGCCAGCCGCTGTTGCTCGATCGCATCGCGACCCAGCGCAAGACAATCGAGCGCAGCTTCGGCTTCTCACACCCCAAGGTCAGCATTGCCGAGGGTGACGGGCTTGGCGGTCTCGACTACCAGATTGCCATTCACAAGGATCCCTATGGTGTGGGCCAGATCCATCCAGATCGGTTGCTGGCGCTGCGCCAGAGCGACCAGGCCGAGCCGCTGGATGGCATTCCGGGCAAGGATCCGGCCTTTGGTCTGGAGGGGGTCTGGATCGAACCGGGGCGGGCTGAACAGGCGCGCGAGAGCGGATATAGCGTGATCGATCCCGAGACCGTGATGACGACGCATCTGAACGAAGTCATCAAGTCCGAAATTCCGGCCCTGCTGACTCGTGCTGCGACAGTTGAATTGCTCGATCAGGTGCGGGCACGCCAACCCGGCCTGATAGAAGAACTGGTGCCCAATGTGATGACGGCTTCGGATGTCCAGCGGGTTCTTCAGAACCTGCTGCAGGAACGTGTCTCTATTGCCAATATCGACATCATCCTGGAAACGCTGGTCGATGTTGGCCGGCAGGAACGCGATCCGACTATCCTCAGCGAGAAAATTCGCCAGAGTCTCTCGGTTTCGATCTGCGCTGCCTTGCGTGGGCATCATGGCGATCTGGCCGTGCTGAGCCTCGATCCGCGGGTGGAAAACCGTATCGTCAGCCAATTGGGCGAGGGCGGGGCTGAGAACCTGATTGCCGCCGATCCCAAACTGGCAGAGCAATTGCTCAAATCGATTGCGCCCAAGGTCGACACGATGATGCGCCAGGGTCGCAATCCCGTGTTGCTGTGTGCCGGGCCGATTCGCCGGGCAATGGTGCGGCTGGCCCAGCGCACCATTCCTCAACTCTCGGTGATATCGGTGGATGAAGTACCATTGCGCATTGCGCTGAGCAGCTTTGACATCGTCAAACTGGAAGAGACAAGCACGCCAGAGCCGGTTGCCTGAGGAGAGTATGGATATGGCATCGCAAGACAGTGTCGAGAAGCTGGAACGGCTGGCGGATTTTCTCAAGGCCGATCCGGAAAACCCGGCCTTGCTGGCAGATTGCGCGCAAGCAGCTTTGGAAGCCGACCAACCGGCAGATGCGACGGCATTCTTCAAGCGGCTGGAGGCGATCGAACCACTGGCGGGCGGAGATGCCAATGCCGCCGGGATCGCCGCCATGCGCAGCGGAGACCAGCAGGCAGCCCAGCTATGGTTTGCGAAGGCCCTGGATGACAATCTTGGCGATCCCGGGCTGCGCTTCAACATTGCGTGGAGCAAGGCGCTCGCCAAGGATTTCGAAGGCGCGGCTGAAATGCTGGAGGCAGATGTGGTCGAGGCTTTGCCGCAAGCCGCGATGCTCGATCTGCAAATCGAGCACGAGCTGGGTCACTTCGACGAGGCGGCCGGGAAGATGCATGCCTATCTTGAAAAGTTTCCCGACTACGGTCCGCTACAGGCTGCGGCGTCAGTTCTCGCCATGGATGTCGACGATCCCGATCTTGCGCGTGCGGCTGCAGAAAAGGGCGGCGATCACCCTGATGCGCTGACCACATTGGCGACGCTGGATCTGGGCGACCGCAAGCTGGACGACGCGCGTGGGCAGTATGAGAAAGCGCTGGCAACGCGGCCCTTCAATCCCCGCGCGGAAATCGGGCTGGGCCTGGTCGATCTGGCCGAGGGTAACGCGCAGAACGCGGCGACCCGGCTCGACAAAGGGGCAGAGCAGTTTGTCGATCATCTCGGCACTTGGATTGCGGCCGGCTGGGCGCATTTCATCGGCGGCGATCTCGACGCTGCGCGTGACCGGTTCGAGACGGCCCTGAAGCATGACGACACGTTTGGCGAAG
Organism: Parerythrobacter jejuensis; assembly: GCF_039536765.1. Lineage (NCBI taxonomy): Bacteria > Pseudomonadati > Pseudomonadota > Alphaproteobacteria > Sphingomonadales > Erythrobacteraceae > Parerythrobacter > Parerythrobacter jejuensis. Next base: position 1,485,986 of record NZ_BAAAZF010000001.1, on the reverse strand, counting down.
CGCACGGCTCGCTTGCGGTGATCGAGTTGCTGCAAGGCGATACCGAAAGTGCGGAACGCCGGATCGAAGTCGCCAAGCGACTTGATCGGGAAGCGTTCTCGACGGCTCTTGCAGCCATGTTGTGGGAGCAATCGCAGGGCAATCAGGAGAAGGCCGAGCAGATCTTCCGGATTGCCTCGCAGCAGCCGATCATGCCCAATGGTTCGACTTTGATGGACGAACTTATCAAGGCTCTCGGCAACAGCTGAAACAGAAAGGGCGCGGAAGCTCAAGCCGCCGCGCCCTTCCTCGATTTATGAAAGCGTAATCAGTCGACGAAGCCGTCGACCCGCTCCACCACGATGGCCGGGGCCATGCCTCCCGCTGCGCACATCGTAACCAGGCCGGTCTTCTTGCCCTGCCGTTCCAGCTCGTCGACCATGGTGCCGATCAGCATCGAACCGGTCGCGCCGATCGGGTGGCCGAGCGCAATCGCACCGCCATTCACATTGACCTTGTCCCAATCGAGATCGAGGTCGCGTACGAATTTTGCGGCGACCACGGCGAAGGCCTCGTTGATTTCGAACAGGTCGATATCGTCGAGCGTCATCTTGGCCTTTTCCAGAACCCGCTTGGCCGCCGGGACAGGCGCGTTGAGCATCAGCGTGGGATCATCGCCCATATTGGCGGTGGCAACGATGCGGGCACGCGGCTTGAGGGCATGTTTCTCGCAATATTCCTTGCTTGCCACCAGCACGCCGGCAGCGCCATCGACCACGCCCGAACTGTTGCCGGCATGGTGGAAATGCTCGATTTCGAGATCCGGGTATTTCTGGTTCACCAGACCGCGGAATGTGGTGCCGTTCTTGTCCAGCGGCACGTCGGCTATCTTGGTGAAGGCAGGCTCCAGCTGGCCAAGCGTTTCCATGGTCGTTTGCGGCCGGGGGAACTCTTCCTTGTCGAGGATCACATTGCCCTCGTCATCGACCACTGGCACTACAGATTTGTCGAAGCGGCCTTCGGAAATGGCCTGCGCAGCGCGCTGCTGGCTGCGATAGCCGACTTCGTCCAGCTCTTCGCGGGTGAAGCCTTCCTTGCTGGCGATGGCATCGCCGCACACGCCCTGATGGCTTTGTGGATGTTTGGCCTGAAGACGCTCGTTATAGCTGCCCATCATCGGCGGGGCGATCCCGGCCTGCATCTTGGCTTTGCTCATCTCTGCGGTCAGGCTCATCATTTCGGTGCCGCCAGCGACCACGCAATCGGCCATGCCCGACATGACCTGTGCTGCTGCGAGGTTCACCGAAGTGATGCCGCCGCCGCAGAAACGGTCCAGCGTCATACCACTGCTGGTGATGTCATATCCTGCATCGAGCGCGGCCATGCGGCCCATATCGCCCGCTTGTTTCCCGTCCTGCGTACTGACCGACCAGATCACGTCATCGACCGTCGCCGTGTCGAGATTGTTGCGATCCTTGAGCGCTTTCAGAACAGTTGCGGCAAGATGCTGGGGATGCTCGGCCGCCAGCGCTCCCTTGCCGACTTTGCCGATGCCGCGCGGCGTGCGGCAGGCGTCTACGATATAGGCTTCGGGCATGATGTCCTCTCCAATGGTGTATGTGTCCGGCCAAAAGTCCGGTCAAAACTGTGGCTTGACGTTTCCGTAAAGCTTGGCCAGCAGCGACACAAGGAAAGTTTCAAATCAAAATGGAGAGGCGACAGATATGAGCGATGCAACCACGGACGAGCTGCTGACGGAAGTGCGCGATGGCATTTTGATCATGACCATCAACCGGCCCGAAGCAAAGAACGCGATGACCAAAGCGGCTTCGGAAGCGATTGCGGCTGCGCTCGACCGGTTGGACGAAGACGATTCGCTGCGTGTCGGCATCCTGACCGGTGCCGGTGGCACGTTCTGTTCGGGCATGGATCTCAAGGGTTTCCTGCGTGGCGAGACGCCCTCAGTGAAAGGGCGCGGATTTGGCGGTCTGACCGAAAAGTCGCCGGCCAAACCGCTGATTGCGGCGGTTGAAGGATACGCTTTGGCAGGCGGAATGGAGCTGATGATCAGCTGCGATTTGATCGTCGCCAATTCGGGTTCGAAATTCGGTATTCCGGAAGCCAAGCGCGGGCTGGTGGCAGCGGCTGGCGGCCTGATGAAACTGCCCGACCAGATCCCGCCGAAAATCGCGATGGAACTGGCGCTGACGGGTGAATTCATCGACGCCAAGCGCGCTTATGAGCTGGGCCTGATCAATAAGCTAACCGACGGCGCGGCGCTGGATGCCGCAATCGAGCTGGCACAGAAGATCACTGCCAACGGCCCGCTGGCGGTCAAGGTTTCCAAGCAGATCATCGAAGAATCGCGCGCCTGGCCTCTGGCGGACCGCTGGACCGAGCAGGGCAAGCTGATGCCGCAGATCTTCATGAGCGAAGATGCCCGCGAAGGCGCCGCTGCCTTTGCCGAGAAACGCGCACCCAATTGGAAGGGCAAATAATGGCCCAAGGCACAAAAGGCGGCCCGCTTGATGGTATCCGGATCATAGAATTTGCCGGGATCGGCCCCGGCCCGTTCTGCGGAATGATGCTGGCTGATCACGGTGCCGAAGTGATCCGGGTCGACCGGGCCACCGGCGGACGCGGTGGATCGCAGCCCATCACGACCAAGGATGTGCTGGCTCGCGGACGCAAGTCGATTGCGCTCAATTTGAAATCGGAAGAGGGCGTGGCTCTGGCCCGAAAACTGGCGGCAAGTGCGGATGGCATCATCGAGGGTTTTCGCCCCGGCGTGATGGAGCGACTGGGCCTTGGCCCCGAAGAGCTGCTGAAAGACAATCCCAAGCTGGTCTATGGCCGGATGACGGGGTGGGGGCAGACCGGCCCCTACTGCCCCTATGCCGGGCACGATATCAATTACATCGCGCTTGCTGGCGCGCTGGCCCATTTTGGCCGCAAGGGCGGAAAGCCGACCCCGCCGATCAATATGGTCGGCGATTTCGGCGGCGGCGGAATGATGCTCGCTTATGGAATGGTCTCGGCGCTGCTGAGTGTTGCCCGGGGCGGGGAAGGCCAGGTGATCGATGCTGCGATGACCGATGGGACCGCCGTCTTGATGGCCATGATGCACGGCATGAAAAACACCGGCACGTGGAGCGAACAGCTTGGCGTCAACCTGCTCGATACCGGGGCGCATTTCTACGACACCTATGAAACCGCCGATGGCAGGTTCATCTCGCTCGGCAGTATCGAGCCGCAATTCTATGCCGAGCTGCGCAAGCGCGCCGGACTGGAAGAAGATGCCGATTTCGATGCCCAGATGAACCCGGCGGGATGGGCGGCGCTGAAAGACAAGCTGACGGCTCTGTTCAAGGGCAAAACCCGCGCGGAATGGGATGCGATCATGGAGCATAGCGATGTCTGCTACGCTCCGGTCCTGACCATGAGCGAGGCGGCACAGCACCCGCATAATGTGGCGCGCGATACCTTCATCGATGTGGGCGGAGACACGCAGCCTGCGCCGGCGCCGCGCTATTCAGGCACTGCGACAGCGACGCCCGAGCCCGCGCCCATGCCCGGAGACGATACCGACGCGGTTCTGGAATCGCTGGGATTGAACGAAGCCGAACGTGCCGCGCTGCGCGATGCCGGCACTGTGAACTAAGAGGACTGATACCGATGCTCGATCTGGCCAACCGCTTCGCCTATAATGACGATCACAACATGTTCCGCGACACGGTGCGAAAGGTGTTCGCCGAACATATGGAGCCCTTTCTCGACCAGCACGAGGAAGAGGGCATCGTCCCGCGTGAGGCATGGAAGGCACTCGGTGATGCGGGCATGCTGTGCCCCACGGTGAGCGAAGAGAATGGCGGGCTCGGCCTGGATTTCGGCTACAATGCGGTCATTGCCGAGGAGCTGTCCTATATGGGCAGCGCCGCCGGTTTCACGCTGCAGAACGACATCACGGTCAATTATTTCGAGCGGCTGGGTAGCGCGGAGCAGAAGGCGAAGTATCTGCCTGGCATGATCAGCGGCGATATCATCACCGCGATTGCCATGACCGAGCCGGGCGCAGGATCCGATCTCCAGGGCATCCGCACCACGGCCAAGGAAGACGGCAATCACCTCGTCATCAATGGTTCGAAAACATACATCACCAATGGCCAGAATGCCGATGTGGTGATTGTGGTTGCCAAGACCGATCCGACCCAGGGCGCGAAGGGCACCAGCCTGATCCTGGTCGATGCCGACACTCCTGGCTTCGAACGCGGGCGCAATCTCGACAAGATTGGCCAGCATTCGGCCGACACTTCGGAGCTGTTCTTCAACGATTGCCGCGTGCCCAAGACCAACATGCTGGGCGGGGAAGGCATGGGTTTCATCCACCTTATGGAAGAGCTACCGCAAGAGCGTCTCTCTATTGCCATCGGCTGCCAGGCCGGGGCTCAACGCGCGTTTGACGAGGCGGTAAAGTTCACAAAGGAACGCGCGGCCTTCGGCAAGACTGTGTTCGAATTCCAGAACACCAAATTCACGCTGGCAGACCTCAAAACGGATCTGCAGGTGGGCTGGGCCCATCTGGACTGGGCGCTCAAGCGGCATCTGGATGGCAATCTGACCACGGGCGAGGCCAGCGCAGCCAAGCTGTGGCATACAGAGATGCAATGGAAAGCCGTAGACGTTGCGTTGCAGCTGCATGGCGGGGCTGGCTATATGAACGAATACACTATCGCCCGTCTGTGGCGCGACGCCCGCGTCACCCGCATCTTTGGCGGTACCAGCGAGATTATGAAGGAAGTGATTTCGCGGGAGATTTGAGGGGAAAGTGGTGCGGGTTGATCGACTCAAGCCACCGCGTTCACCCGGCGTCTAGCCAGCAGTCGATACGGGGCATGGCCATGTCACCGCGTCTTCGCTTTGCCACTGCGTGTGCCGCAGTTTTCGCTCTTGGCGTGCCCGCTATCGCTCAGGCGCCATCGGCCCCCCACGAAATCGTCGTAACGGCGCAGCGCTCGGGCGCGCCGATGTGGACCATCGATACCCCGACCGGCACAATCATTCTCGTCGGCGAGATACGTGCAGTGCCCAAGAGCACTCCGTGGCAGCCCGATCGGCTGAAAGAAGCAACCGCCGAAGCGAGCCGGGTGATCCTGCGCGCCAGCCCGAAATTCTCGCCGGGTGATGTCTTGCGGCTGATCTTTCGCGGTGGGAGCTTTACCAAATTGCCCGATGGGTCGGTCGCGGCGGACTATTTGACCCCTGGCCAGCGCACGCGGCTGGCCGCGCTCGAGGCCAAGTATGATGTCAAATACGACCGGCGTAGTTTTCTGATGTCGTCCTTCGATCTGCTTGCCCGGCGTCTGGATTTCGATGATGACACGACCAAGGACGCGACGGATATTGTTCGCAAGGCTGCTGACAGGGCAGATGTGCCGATCACCCGGCCAGAGCGATTTCGCGGCGAAGACTTGCTTGACGATCTCGCCGAGGCAGAGCCTGCTAGCCACATTCCTTGCCTGGAAGCGGCCATGAGCGCGACCGAGGCCGGGCAGGACATTGTCGAGGCACGCGGCAATGCCTGGCGCAAATTCGATGTGCCCGCAGTTATGGCAAACCCCCTCGAAATCGCGCTCGGTACGTGTTGGCCTTGGGCCGACGATGATCTGGGCGACGAGATCCGCGACCAGTGGACCGGCATGATCGCCGACGCAGCGAGGGATAGCGGCGTGACGCTGGCAGTCGTCCCACTGCGGGTCCTGGCCGAACAGGACGGCGTGCTCGATCAACTCGAGGCGCGCGAATTTGCGATCAGCGGGCCCGACTGGCGCTCGCCAAGCTAGAATTGCTTCGGCCAGAACGCCACGATCATGATTGGGTCGCTATCAGCGACCCTTCAGCTCATTCAATAAACGCCTGCACCTCGGCCACGAAATCATCGAACCGGTCGTGATGCACCCAGTGGCCGGCGCGTTCATAGGCGCTGACCTTCACGTTGTCGCCAAAGTGGACCATGCGCCCGTCGTCTTCAGGGTTGGAGGCCCAGCTGTCATTGCCATAGACCAGCAGGGTGGGGCAGGTTATCCGGCCCCATAGCTCTTCCAGCTGCGCCAGCGAGATATCGTCTTGCGGCCAGGCGTGGAGGTGCGGGTCGAACTTCCAGCTCCAGGTGCCATCCTCGTTGCGGATCGCGCCGTTGCGGGTCAGATGCTCGGCCTGGCTGCGGCTGAGATAGCTGTTCGCTTCGTGCATCCGGTCCAGCGCGGCCTCGAACGTATCGTATTTCTTGATCGAGCGCGCAGAGGCATCGCGTTTCTTTTCCATCCATTGCTTGCGATGTTCGTACCAGGGCGTTTCGGCGATCTTTTCCTGCACCTTGGGGCTGGGGCCAAGGCCTTCGATCGCCACCAATCGCCGCACGTTCTCGGGATAAAGCCCGGTGTAGCGCATGGTCACATTGCCGCCGAGCGAGTGCGAAACGATGGTCACCGGGGCGAGCTCCAGCTGGTGGATCAGCTGGGCGAGATCATAAACATAGGAACTGACTGTGTAGACGCCGGTATTGGTCCACTCGCTGTCACCATGTCCGCGCAAATCGGGGCAGATGACATGCCAATCCTTGCGCAGCTTTTCCGCCATCCAGTCCCAGCTTCGGCAATGGTCACGCCCGCCATGCAGAAGGATCAGAGGCGGGGCATCTTCGTTGCCCCAGTCTGCATAATGCAGCCGTGTGCGCTGGCTGATGAAGCTTTGTGAAGTCGGGCCTATCAATTCCATCGGGCGCTCCGCTGCAGGGGGTCGGTTACGGTCTTTTGAATGCGTTGCAGTCCGCTACCGACATGATACGGTGCGTGGCAACACGAAAAACATGTGAGAGGATAATCCATGCCCGCGATTGATGTACCCCAGCCCGAATTCATGGAAGACGAGGAGATCTCGATCTTCGCCGATGCCGTGGGCAAGTTCTTTGCTCAGCATGCACCGGAAAAGCGCGTGCAAAGCTGGCGCGACAACGGGCAGGTAGAGCGCGGATTCTGGAACGAAGCGGGCGCTGCGGGCTTGCTCGGCGTCTCGGTACCGGAAGAATATGGCGGCCACGGTGGTGATTTCCGTCATGATATGGTCATTCTTGACCAACAGGCCAAGCACGGCGTCGACGGCTTCGCAGCTAGCCTGCACAACACCATCATCCTGCCCTATCTCGTGCGCCACGGCACGGAAGAGCAGAAGAAGAAATATCTGCCCAAGCTGGTCACCGGCGATCTGGTCAGCGCGATTGCCATGACCGAGCCGGGTGTCGGTTCCGACTTGCAGAGCATCACCACGACGGCGCTCAAGGATGGTAATGGCTACCGCATAAACGGGTCCAAGACGTATATCTCCAACGGCCAGACAGCGGACTTCATCGTGGTGGTCGCCAAGACCGATCCCAACGAACGGGCCAAAGGCATTTCGCTGATGCTGCTGGAGACCGAAGGCGCGGAAGGCTTCGAGCGTGGCAAGAAGCTCGACAAGATCGGGTTGGACGCGGCAGATACGTCGGAGCTGTTCTTCGACAATGTCTTCGTGCCGGCAGAGAATGTGCTCGGGGGGGTCGAAGGCAAGGGCTTCTACCAGTTGATGGGCGAGCTTGCGCAGGAGCGGCTTGTGATCGCCATGGGCGCGGCCACCGGGATCGAGAAAGCACTCGAAACCACCCTCGAATATGTCAAGGAGCGCAAGGCATTCGGACAAACGATCTGGGATTTCCAGAACACGCAGTTCGTCCTCGCAGATCTCAAGGCCCGTGGCACCGCAGCGCGGGTATTCGTCAATGACTGCATCGCCAAGCTGCTCAAAGGCGAGCTGGACGTCGCCACCGCCGCGATGGCCAAATACTGGGTCACCGAGCTGCAGAGTGAAGTGGTCGATAAATGTCTCCAGCTGCATGGCGGCGCGGGTTACATCAACGAATACCCGATTGCGAAAATGTATCGCGACAGCCGTATCTCACGGATATTCGGTGGTTCGAACGAAGTGATGAAAATGCTGATTGCGCGTTCGATGTAGTCGGGGAGAATTCGGTCGCAATTTCCGGGGCGGGGCAGCGCTATGGCGTCGCCTCGCCCTTGACGTTTGGGTAGCGCGTGCGCAGTCTGGTTGCATAACAAAACGCATAGGGAGGGGAACCATGCGCAAGAGATGGATCGCGGCCGGTGTCGCGGCAGTGGCGCTCGCTGGTGGCGCGGCGTGGTACACTGGCATGTTCAAGGAGCGTGCGAATGCGACCCAGGCCAGCAATGGCGAAGGCTCTGTCGAACTCGCAGCTTACCCCGATCGTGTCTATTGGGGCGACACGCACTTGCATACGGACAACTCCGTCGATGCGTTTGGCTTCGGTGTCCGGATCGGACCCGAAGAGGCGCTGAGGTTTGCGCGCGGCGACAAAGTCACATCGACCACGGGCCGGGAAGCGCAACTGGCAAGGCCGCTCGATTTTCTCGTGATTGCCGACCACTCGGACGCTCTTGGCGCTACCAAGAGGTTGATGAATGCGCCGAGCGTCCTGGTGCGCGATCCGACGCTTAAGCGCTGGCAGGAAATGCTGCGTGCGGGCGGTGACGATTCCGTTCGGGCGGTGGCAGAGTTGATTGATGCAGCGGCCAATGACGAAATTCCCGAAGCGATGCGCGACCCGGAAGCCAACCGGCAAGCCACGCAAGACATCTGGCAGGAGCATTTGCGGATCGTCGACCTGTTCAACGAACCGGGCAAGTTCACCGCGTTCGCAGGCTTCGAATGGACGCTGATGCCGGACGGTAACAACCTCCACCGTGTGGTGATGTTCCGTGACGGGGCGCCGACGATTGGCGATACTCTGCCCTATCCCGGCCTCGATGGCGAAGTCGAAGGGCTGTGGGACTATTTGGCCGCCTACGAAGAAAGCACCGGTGGTGGGGCGCTGGCGATTCCGCATAATTCGAACCTGTCGAATGGCATCATGTTCGAAATGAGAGGCCCTGATGGCCAGCCGATGAGCGAGGATTACGCATCCAAACGCGCCCGTTGGGAGCCTGTGGTTGAAGTCACACAGATCAAGGGTGATAGCGAGAGCCACCCGTTCCTTTCGCCCAATGACGAATTCGCCGGATACGGCGTGTGGGGGTGGGAGCTTGGCAACTTGCCAATGAACGAGCGGGCCACGCCAGACATGTATGGCGGCAGCTACGTTCGTGAGGCGCTCAAACGTGGCCTTTCGATCGAGCAGCGCTTGGGCGTCAATCCCTATCGCTTCGGTCTGATCGGATCGACGGATTCGCATACAGCGCTCGCTACGGCGGATGAGGATAATTTCTTCGGCAAGCACACGGGCAATGAGCCAAAAGCCGAAAGAGCGATGAGAGGCCAGAACCTCGGGACGCGGCAGGGGCGATTTGGCTGGCATTACCTGGCCAGCGGGTATGCTGCGGCTTGGGCGCGCGGAAACACGCGGGCCGAGATCTTCGATGCTTTCAAACGCCGTGAAGTTTACGCCACCACCGGTTCGCGCATGAGTGTGCGGGTTTTCGGAGGCTTTGATTTCGGCGAAAATTCCTTCGGCACGGACTGGGTCGAAAACGGCTATGCCAATGGTGTGCCGATGGGCGGCGTACTGGATGATAGGGGCAGCGCGCCGAGCTTTGTGATCGAAGCACTTAAGGATCCCGAGGGCGCCAATCTGGACCGTGTCCAGGTGGTGAAAGGCTGGGTTGATGCCAGCGGTCAAACGCAGGAACGCGTGTTCGATGTGGTTTGGGCCGACCAGGAAAACCGCGCGGCTGTGGGTAGCAAGGTTCCGGCCATTGGCAGCACGGTCGACGAAAGCAAGGCAAGCTACACCAACGATATCGGCGCAGCCCAATTGCGCACGGTCTGGTCCGATCCGGAATATCGCGAGGGCCAGCGCGCTTTCTACTATGTCCGGGTGATTGAAATCCCGACCCCACGGTGGGTCTTGTTCGATGCGATCATGTTTGACCTGACCTTGCCGGACGAGGTGGTGAAGGTGGTGCAGGAACGCGCCTATACCTCACCCATCTGGCTGCTGCCGAAGAGCGATGATGCGTGACACTTGAAGAGCGCGCGCGCCAATGGGTGCGCGAACCACTCGTCCATTTCCTGCTTGGCGGGCTGCTGATATTTGCCCTGTTCGCGTGGCGGGGCGAAGAAACTGATCCTGCCAGCAGGTTAATCGATGTCGACCGCGAAACGCAGGCGCAAATCGCGTTGCAGTTCGAACGTACCGTGCAGCGCCCGCCCACCGATAGCGAGCTGGACGGGCTGATCGAGCAATGGGTGCGTGAGGAGGTCCTTTATCGCGAAGCCCTGCGGCTGGGCCTCGATGCAGGCGATCCGGTGGTGCGCCGACGCCTGGCCAAGAAGATGGACTTCCTCGCCGCTTCCTCTGCCGAAGCGGTCGAACCGAGCGATTCCGAACTGGAAGAGTGGTTTGCAGCCAATGCTGCGCGCTATGCCGATAAGAGCACAGCCAGTTTCGACCAGGTCTGGTTCGCACAGGCGCCTGATACGGACGCAGTGACAGCGCAGCTGCAATCTGCCGGGGAGGATTGGCGCAGTGTCGGTGAGCCGGTTTCGCTGCCTGCTGTTGTCGAGGAGCGGCAATTGCAAGCGGTCGGCGCGCAATTCGGCACAGCCTTTGCCGACGAACTTGCTGCGATGGAGGTTGGCAATGCCTGGAGCGGCCCTGTCCGGTCCGGTCTTGGCTGGCACATGGTGCGGTTGCGTGCACGCAAAAGCGAAAGCATCCCGGCGCTCGCCGATATTCGCCAGCGTGTGACGAATGATTGGCGCCTTGCCACGGCGCAATCGCGCGAAGACCAGGCCTACGCCCTTCTGCGCGATGCCTACACCGTAGAGATCGACCGGTGATTGCTCGCCTGTTGGCGATTACCACGCTGGTGTCCGCCACGTTGGTGGGGGCTGTCCCGGCATGGGCGGATGAATTGCGACCGGGCTTTGTCGAATTCGCAGAGATCGCCGCCGATCAATGGCAACTCAACTGGAAACAACCCTTGCCTGCGCCTGGCCCTGCCGAATTGGCGGTGCCGATCTTGCCTGAAGCTTGTACAATACTTGGGGAGCCCGTTGCACGTTCGGCCCCGCTGGCACTGATTGGATCGGCCACGGTCCAATGTAGCGGCCCGGTGGCAGGCGGGCAGATCGGGTTCGAGGCGATTTTCGGCGGTGGTGACGTCTTGCTGCGGGTCGCACCGCTGGAAGACCCGGTGCAGACATTCCGCCTCACCGAAAACGCGCCCATTGCGACCATCATCGCAGAGCCCACGGGCTGGGAAGTCTGGCGTAGCTATTTCGTGCTCGGGATCGAGCATATCCTGGAAGGGTGGGACCACCTGCTGTTTGTGATTGCGCTGGTCCTGCTGGTCCGGCGCGGTTGGGATGTGGCCAAGGCCGTTACCGCCTTTACCGTGGCGCATTCGCTGACACTGGCGGGTGTGACCCTGGGGTTGGTCGGCCTGCCAGGTAGGCCGGTTGAAGCCGTCATCGCGCTATCGATTGTCTTGCTGGCAGTCGAGGGCCTGCGCCGCGATAGCATGACCTGGACGCGCCGCTGGCCGTGGCTTGTCGCCTTTCTGTTCGGCCTGATCCACGGCTTCGGCTTTGCCGGTGCGCTCAACGAAATCGGCCTGCCCGAAGGTGACGTGCCTGCCGCCCTCATATCGTTCAATCTGGGCGTCGAAGCCGGCCAGCTGGCCGTGGTCGCGCTGGTATTGCTTGCGATCGCGGCGCTGCGCCTGATCCAGCCTGCCCGTCTGGAGCCTGTCATCCGTATTGCCAGCTATGCGATAGGGATCACCGGCACTTACTGGCTGATAGACCGGCTGGTCGGCTGATCGCCCCCGAGCGCTTGCCACAATAAGACCCGGGCGCGTTCGGCACGGCCCCGCGCCGCTGCGGCTCGCTCGCCGCTGGCATCGGCGGCGCGCCTGGCTTCGAGCACAGTCAGGAAGTCTGACAGGCCAGCCCGATACCGCGTGTCGGCGAGCTTGGCTGCCCTTTCGGCACTGGCGGTCTCGCGCTCAGCGGCGGCGAGTTCGCGATCAGCGGCCGCGACCAGTCCGTAGCCAGTCTCGGCATCACCCAGTGCGGTGAAAACAGCATTACGATAGCTGGCAAAGGCCAGCTGCTTGTCGGCAGCCGAGGCATCAATCTGCGCCTGGATGCGCCCGAAATCGAGCAAAGGTGCCAGCAATGAACCGCCGGCGGTGCCGACCGCAGAGCCATCGTCAAAAAGATTGCCGAGGTCGAACGCCAGCAGTCCCAAGGCAGCAGAAAGCGTGAGCTGCGGGAAGCGGTTGGCAGCCGATGCGGCCAATTCGGCGTCAGCAGCTGCCAGATTGGCTGCGGCAGCAAGGACATCCGGCCGGTTGGCAAGCAATTGGCTGGGCAAGGATGCCGGGGCGGCGGGTTGGGCCGGGTCGGGTGCCGGTTGCCGGAGCAATTCCAGTACTTTCTGGCCCGGCTGGCCGGTCAGTGTCACCAAGCGACCCGCGATGCGCGCGCGTTCGCTGGCCAGTGCAGCGATCCTGCTGCGGCTGGCCTCGGCAACGCTTTCGGCGCGGACCCGGTCAAAGCCGGGCGACAATCCCGCCCGCTCGCGGGTTCCGGCAAGGCGGGCTAGGCCCTCGGAAGCTTCCAGATCCTGTTGCAAGGCATTCTGACGTGCGGCGAGGGTGCGCCAGTCGATCACCGATGCGGCGATCTCCGCCAGCAAGGCATTCCGGACCGCAGTGGCTTCGGCAGTAGCGGCACCCAGTCGGGCCATGGCGGCGCGTTCGCGCGCGCGGAGGCGGCCAAACAGGTCCAGGTCCCAGCTTGCACGCAAATTGGCCCCATAGGCGACCTGCTCGGTATCAATCGAGATACCGGGTGGTAGCGCACCTCCGAATTGCGCGGGATTGGTGCGGGTGCCGGTGATCGATGCATCAGCCGTGATGTTGGGCAGGCGGTTCGCGCCCGCGCCAGCCGCTCCGGCTCGTGCGGCTTCGATCCGTGCGGCAGCTTGCGCCAGAGTGGGGGCATCGGACAATGCCAGTGCAGACAGGTCGGCAAAAGCCGGATCGCCACTGGGCAGCAAGGCAGCCAGCGATGCACCGGTAGCGCTATCAGGTGTGAACGCGAATTCGCCCGGCAAAGGAGGAGGCGTAGTGTCGATTTCAGGCGGTGGCCCGGCGACACATGCGCCCAGAGCGAGCGCTGCGACCAGGGGATAGGCAGCGCGCATCGCTATTCTCCCTGCTCCGCTTGGCTGCTTGCCTTCGCGGGTTCAGAGTTGGTCTTGGCCGGGATGAAGGCATCGATTTGCTGGCCGACACGGAACAGGCCGTCGGTCTCGGGCAGTTGGTAGATCACCTGCAGCACGCGAACATCAACTCTCTCACTGGCGCTATTGGTCAGCGACCGCTTGGGCACCACCAATGGTTCGGCACGGACGAAAGTGGCTTCCACCTGGCGATCGGCTGCGCCCCTAGGCGAGACGATGGCAGGCTCGCCCATGGCAACGCGCGGAGCCTGTTCCTCGTCAATATCGACCCGGATGTGAAGCGGCCTGGTTTCGCCCATTTCTATGAAGGGTGTGGAACCCCCGCCCATGGTCGAAAGGAACTCACCCGGACGGATATTCACCGCCAGGATTTCACCCGCAATCGGTGCGCGCACTGTCGCGCGGCCAAGCTCGGTGCGGGCACTGCCTGCCAGCGCCTGGGCCGCATCGAGGCGGGCCCGGGCCAGTTGCAAACGGGTCCGCGCAGCCGATGCCTCGCCCTCGGCGCGAATGACTTCGGACTGGCTGACCGCAGCAGGGTCATCGACATTGCGATAGAGCGCGAGTTGTCGTGATGCTGTGGCCTGGGCTGTTTGCGCCTCGGCAATAGTGGCGCGTGCTTCACCAATCGAAGCATTGGCCTGCTGCAACTGCGCGCGGATAGCGCGCGTGTCGACAGTAAAGAGCGGCTGGCCCTTCTCGACGAAATCACCCGGTTGCACTCGTAAATCCGTCACCAGGCCGGACAATGCGGTGCCGATCTGGATCGTCTCACTCGACGGCTCGACAACGCCGGCTCCGGCGACGCGCGCGGCATTGGCGAGATCGCCGGTCGCTCGCGGTGGTTCGCGCTCTGGTTCTTCCAGCTGGCGATCGGGCAGGCCGTTCCAGATGAAGATGACTGCCAGGACGAGGCCGATCACGGCAATGACCGGCAGCGCCTTGCGGGAGAAACTGAAATTTTCGGGGAGAAGAGCCATGATCTATTCCTAGTGGCCGTCCGGCATGTCTGTGCCGTCATGGGTTATCTTGCCGTCCTCGAGCACAAGGATACGGTCGGCGAGGTCGAATACGCGGTTGTCGTGGGTTACGATGATGCAGGCGCGGTCCTCCGCCACAGCCACTTCGCGCAGCAGGTCCATCACGCGGCGGCCCGAATTCGCATCAAGCGCGGCGGTCGGCTCGTCACACACAACCAGTCGCGGCTCGTGCACCAGGGCGCGGGCAATGGCGACACGCTGTTGCTGGCCACCGGAAAGCTGGCTGGGGAGCTTGTCGGCCTGGTCGAGAATGTTGAGCTTTTCCAGCATCAGTTTCGCCTTCTCCCGCGCCTCGATGCGATCCATCCCTTTGGCGATCAGGGGTACGGCGGCGTTGGAGGCAGCGTCGATCGAAGGGATCAGATTGTACTGCTGGAAGATGAAGCCGATATTCTCGAGCCGGAAATTGACCAGGTCGGTATCGGACAGATCGTAGATATCCGTCCCGAACACGCGAATGTCGCCTTTGGTCGGCCACAGGATACCGCACATGATCGAAATCAACGTCGTCTTGCCGGATCCGGATTCGCCCACCACGAAGGTCAACTCGCCCGGCTGGATGTCTACATCGATCCCGTGCAATACGGTGATGACCTGCTGACCCGAGGTGAAATCGCGGGTTACGCCGCGCGCACAGATGGCGGCTTCGGGTGCGCAGCCTCCGATGGCTGAAGTGTCCATTTTCGTCGCCATTATCTGAACACCGATGCCGGCTCGGTCTGGAAGACGCTGCGCAAGGCCAGCGTCCCGGTGATCGCCAGAATGACAACCACGGCGACGAGACTGATCAGCGGGATTTGCCACGGGATGTAGAAGCCCTTGAAGAACGGGTTGCCGCTGAAAGACCACAGGAACACGACCGTACCCAGCACGCCGAGGCCGTAGCCGATAAAACCGACCAGACCGGCTTGTACCGAAACCATGCGCAGGATGCGCCCATTGGTAACGCCGATCGCCTTGAGCGCGCCGAACTGTTTGATGTTGTCGCGAATGAAGAGGCTGAAAGTGAGGCCGACGATCGCTACGCCGACCACAAAACCCAGGACCACGGTGATACCGAAATTGGTCGGAATGCCGGTGTTCTGGACGATAAAGTCGACCCCGGCTTGGGCGAATTCATCGCGCGTCTCGGCTTTCAGTCCGGTTTGCTCTTCGATCCTGTCGGCGACCTGGCCTGCGGTCTGGCCGTCTGCCACACCGGCGAGAACGAAGCTCATCCGGTTGCGCGTGCCGGGCACATAGCGAAGAGCCTGGCTGTACTTGGTGTAGAGGGTCACCTGGCTCGTAAAGCTGGGAATGGCATCGGCAATGCCGCGCACCACGGCGCGCTGGTCATTCAATTCCAGTCGCTCGCCAATCGGATCAACATCGGCCCCGAACATATTGATGGTGCCCACGTCATCGATGATCACACTGTCCGGCTGGGACAGGACATCGATACTTCCGGCGACCATATTCTTGGGCAATCCGATCAAAGTGGCGTCATCCACCCCGATTATCGCGACCCCTTCAAGATCGCCCTCCTTGGTGCGGACCGATGCTGCGGCGCGCAAATGCGGCACGGCCCATTCGACTCCGGGCACACCGCGCACCTTGTCGAGCGCTGTCGAGGGCATAGGGAAATTGACTTCGGTGGTGCGGCTGACGGGATCCATGACCCAGACTTCGGCTTCGCCCACATTGTATGTGCCGCTCGCCCCGCGTTCGATCAGGTTTACGAAAATAGTCAGCTGTTGGGTGATGAGCAGAGTCGAAAAGGCAATGCCGAACACCAGCCCGTAGAACTTGGTCTTGTCGCCCGTGAGCATACGGATCGCAATCCAGAGCATGTGGTGGGGAACCTTTGCCTGCTGGTGGGGGTTGCTGTTTCGAGTGGCAACCGCCATTATTGAACGGTAGCGTTTAATTGAACGGAGCCGTTCACTTTGTCAACCCAGACCGAAAGCCGTATCGGCAGGCCGACAGACCAGGCCAAGCGTGACGCTATTGTCGCGGCCGCTTCCGATGCCTTTTTCGATGTTGGTTATGCTGCGACTTCGATCGAAGGTGTGGCGGCCAAGGCAGGCGTTTCAAAGGTCACAATCTACAATCAATTCAAGGACAAACGCGGCCTTTTCGTCGCCTCTGTCGAACGTGAATGCGAGAAAATGCGCGGCCATTTCTCGATCGAGGCAGCGTCCGGCACCTCTATTCGCGATCGCCTGACGGTGATCGGCGAAGCCATGTTTGCCTTCCTCTCCCGGCCCGAGATGATCCAGTTCGAACGCCGAATCGCTGCAGAGACCGAGAACGAACCTGCCATCGGCGAGGCCTTTCTCGAGGCGGGCCCTTGGCGCATGAAAGCTGCATTCGCGTTGTTCCTGTCCGCCGCCGAGGCGCAGGGAGAGCTGGAAGTGCCAGAGCCAGGGCTCGCCGCAGAGCAATTCGTTTCCATGTGCAAAGGCATGGGTGACTTGGAGCGACGGTTCGGTACTCTGCCCACCCCCGACCAGACCCGTCGGCGAATTCAGGGTGCAGTAGATGTCTTTCTGAAGGCGTACGCTCCGACTGACCGGATAGATTAGCTTAGCTCAACGCACCGATCGCAACACCGTAAAGGGCAAATTGAGCCGTGGCGTATCCGCCGTCTATCAGCCACAATCCGAAGGGCCTGCGCGCAAACAGGTAATTGATACCGAAAGTGGCGGCCACCCAGCAGAGGCCGGCCGCAAGCCCGGCCAAAACGGCGAATTGCAGGCCCGGCTTGGGGCCGAGGAACATCGCGAATACGAACGCCGCGACTAGCGATAGCAGGAAGGCTCCGCCGAATATCTTGACGGGATGGCCGGACTGCGCTTCCTCCTCGGTCATGCCATTATAGGCTAGCCACTTCTTGCCGAAGAGCGGTCCGTACCAAAGGCCGCCCAGAACAAAGGCCGAAATTGCTGCGACCAGCACGGCGATCCAGTTCACTTCCATCATTCCCTCCCGATTATGGTCATTGTTTGACGCCCCTACTGCCCGCCAGCCTGCTTCAGGTTTTGTTCGAGCATCCGGATCGAATAGGCGTTTCCGCTCTTGAAAAACTCGAGAATCCGGCTCGACGTCTCGTCGGATTTGTAGCCGAGGCCAAGAATGCGCAGGCGGGTCTTGCCGTTCTCCAGCGGCTCGAGCTCGTAGACTCCCCACATGCCATCGAGGACGCCTGGCTCGAAGGCCCCCTCCGGTACCTTAATCACTTCGAGTGCAATCATCCGCTCGGGGACATAGGCAAGGATCCGGTGCTGGATGTTCTGTGCATCGCCTGGCGCTGCGCCAGCGACATAGGATGTCTCTATTGATCCACCGATACGAAAATCGAACCAGGCCTCGCGCGGGCCCCAAGCCTTCCATCCGTCAGCGGTAGAAAGCGTGGCCCACACCGCGTCTACCGGCGCATCAATTGTCGCTTCGTGTATCAGTGTGCGAGTACCGTCAGTTTCCTCGACGACTCTTGATAAGACGTCCGGCCCCTGCGCAGCTATCGGTGATGCAACACTCAGCGCCGCGAGGACCAGTGCGGCCCATATTGATCTGATTGTCATGATCGCTCCTTTGCTTTCTCGGTCAGCAGATCGATATGCGCGCGCAAAACGCCGACATTGCGATCGAAAACGGAAATGTCCTGAGCCGTGCGTGCCTGCATGATCGCGCCTTCCATGGTGGTCAGGATGAATTCGGCGAGTGCGCGCTTGTCAGTTCCCTGCGGAAGGCGTCCGCCCGCCTGATCGAGGCATTGTTCGATTGCACCGATCCAGTTTGTGAAATTGATCTGCAGCAGATCACGAATGCGCGGATCGGGTTCGGATATCTCGAGCGCGAGATTGCCGATCGGGCAGCCATGGCGATAGTCGCTCATCAGCAAACCGGTACGATAGCCGTTAAGCAGCGCGAATATCTTCTCAATCGGGTCGTCGACATTGACCCATGCGATATCGAGCAGATTCTCGCGAATGCCGTCACGATAGAATTCGAGCACCGCAACCAGCAGGTCCTGCTTGCCCGGAAAGAAGTGATAGAGGCTACCGGAATGGACCTGGCTCCGACTGAGAATGTCTGCAATCGAAGTCGAATTGAATCCCTTCTCGTAGAAGAGCTCCAACGCCGTCATGACTATCCTTTGACGAGTAGCGGAATTCACGCGAATCACTCCTTGGTTGAATGATCAATCAAGCACGAGTTGAGCGTTCAATCAAGTGTGTGGTTGGATCGGGAGTAGCGGAGATCGATTGCTGTGATCGACAAATGCGCCGAACAGCGCCTTAAGGCTAACTTGCCATTCACCCGCGCGCACCTACATTGCACAGGTTAGAAAGGACCTGAGTCTCCATGAGTGACCACAACACCCCGCAGGACCCGAATGAGGGCGGCCCGAATCCGTGGATGAAGAGCCTGATGATGTGGGGTGGTATTTTCCTCGCCCTGCTGCTGGCTGTCTCCATGTTCCGCAACTCGGACGCGGCGCCGGGAACGCAGATCCGTTACTCTGATTTCCGCGAGCGGGTGGAGCAGGGGCTGGTCAAGGAAGTGCAGATTGCGCCCGACCGGATCAGCGGTGTGCTCAAGAACGACGAGACATTCACTACAGTTCCGATCGAGAATGACGTCGGCCTGACCGAGCTGCTGCAAGAAAACGAAGTACAGTATTCGGGCGAACCGGCCGAGCAGATGAACATCTTCTGGCTGATCCTGGTCCAGTCGCTGCCGTTTATCCTGATCCTGGGCATCGCGTTCTTCGCCTTGCGCCAGGTGCAAAAAGGCGGCGGCGCGGGCGGCGCCATGGGCTTTGGCAAATCCAAGGCCAAGATGCTGACCGAAAAGCAGGGCAAGGTGACGTTCGAGGATGTCGCCGGCATCGACGAGGCGCGCGAAGAGCTCGAGGAAATCGTCGAATTTTTGAAAGATCCCTCGCGCTTTTCCAAGCTGGGTGGGCAAATTCCCAAGGGTGCTTTGCTGGTCGGCTCTCCCGGTACGGGTAAGACGCTGTTGGCTCGCGCCATCGCGGGTGAGGCAGGCGTCCCGTTCTTCACCATCTCCGGCTCCGACTTTGTCGAGATGTTCGTCGGCGTCGGCGCGAGCCGCGTGCGCGACATGTTCGAACAGGCCAAAAAGAACGCACCCTGTATCGTCTTCATCGACGAAATCGACGCGGTCGGCCGCAGCCGTGGCGGTGGCCTTGGCAATTCGAATGACGAGCGCGAACAGACGCTGAACCAGCTTCTGGTCGAAATGGATGGTTTTGAAGCCAATGAAGGCATCATCATCATCGCGGCCACCAACCGCCCTGACGTTCTCGACCCCGCGCTGCTGCGTCCGGGCCGGTTTGACCGTCAGGTCGTGGTGCCGATCCCCGATATCGACGGGCGTGAGAAGATCCTTGCCGTCCATATGAAGAAGGTGCCGCTGGCGCCTGACGTTAACAGCCGCACCATTGCGCGCGGCACGCCCGGCTTCTCGGGCGCGGACCTCGCCAATCTCGTCAACGAAGCGGCCTTGCTGGCTGCACGCCGCAACAAGCGGTTGGTGGCGATGCAGGAATTCGAGGACGCGAAGGACAAAGTCATGATGGGCAGCGAACGCCGCTCCATGGTGATGACCGACGACGAGAAGAAGATGACCGCCTATCACGAGGCAGGCCATGCACTGGTCAGCATCAATGAACCGGCATCGGACCCGATCCACAAGGCGACGATCATCCCGCGCGGCCGCGCGCTGGGTATGGTGATGCGCCTGCCGGAGCGGGACAATTACTCCTATCATCGCGATAAAATGCATGCGGACCTGGCGGTTGCCATGGGTGGCCGTGTGGCCGAAGAAATTATCTTCGGGCACGAGAAAGTGTCGAGCGGTGCTTCTTCCGATATTCAATATGCCACCAATCTGGCCCGCAACATGGTCACCAAATGGGGCATGTCGGACAAGCTTGGTCCGCTCCAGTATGAAGAGCAGCAGGAAGGTTATCTCGGGATGGGCCAGTCGGCCCGTACGATGGGCTCTGCCGAAACCAACAAGCTGATCGACAGCGAGATCAAGGATCTGGTGGAAGGCGCGCTGAAACGTGCGACCGATGTTCTGACCGAGCAGGAAGACAAGCTTCATTTACTGGCGCAGGCCATGCTGGAATACGAAACGCTGACCGGTGACGAGATCACCCAGCTGCTCAAGGATGGCAAACTGGATCGTCCCGACGAACCGAAGGGCCCGACACCGGTGAAGCCGATGAGTGGCTCTGCAATCCCCAAGGCCGGCAAGAAGTTCGGTGGAGGCCCGGCTCCGCAGGGCGCCTAGGGCAATGGATCAATCAGGAAACGAGGGCGCCCGGGCAATCGGGCGCCCTTTTTCGTGCCTAGAATGCGCCCAGCAAAAGCAAGAGCTGGAAGAACAGCATCAGGATCACATTGATGAAGAACAACAGCACGGCCAGTCGCCAGATCGTGCTGAAGCGCGACAATTCATAGGCACCGCGCAGGTGTTTGTAGATGTGTATCGCGGGCAAGAGGGTGGAACCGGCAACGACCCAGCCGATGGCTAGGCCGGCCAAGCCAGACATGGTCAGAACAATCACCAGCAGCGACATGAAGCTGAGCGAGTAGGTCACGAAGATAGCGTGATCATACGCTCTGAAGCGTCTTTTCCAGGCGAACAGCAGCCATACAAATGGGACCGAAATCGGAATCAGCAGCCACGAAAATTTGTAGAAATTGGTCTGCAATTTGTAGAGCATCAAGCCGGGATTCTTCTCCCATTTCCCAATCGCTTCTCGGACCCATGCAAACTGGTCGGCGCCCATAGTCATTTGCTGATCGCCGTCATCGCCCAGCGGCACCACCACGTCTCCATCGGCGTTGCGGGTCACTTCCGGCTCGCTGTTCGAAATTCCTTCTCGAATAAAGGCGAGGTCAGAGGCAACTTCCATCCCTTCAAGCCGCTCTGCCAATTTGGTTCGGCGCGTCTGCAAATCCGTCCTGACCGTATCCGGGAGGTCGTCTTGCGCGAGCCTTTCATCGAGCTTGGCGAGCTCTTCGGTCAGTTCGGCCTGCTCTGCCGTCAGCGCCTCCCCTATCTGCGCGCCGACATTGCCCTGGATATCGGTCGGCGTCGAAATTCCTGCCATCTGGAAAATCGCGAACATCGCAAATACGCTGAACAAGAACAGCGCCATCGGCGATACGAAACGGGCCCGTTCCCCGGCAATATAGCGGCGCGTCAACTCGCCAGGTTTGAAAAACAGTTTGGGCAGCGTGCGCCACATCTTGCCGTCGAAATGCAGGGCACCATGCAACAAGTCTTGCCAGAATGCTGTCAGCGTCCGGTGCAAATGCGCTTTCTGGCCACAGGAATGGCAATGCGTGCCGACCAGAGTGGTGCCGCAATTGAGGCAATCACTCTCGCTAAAATGCCCCTTGCCGGGTGCCGGCTGGCCACCTTCGCCAGCCTCATTCTCGACTGCACGCGCGGCCAGTCCGCCTTCCGCGATCTGCCCTACAGCTTCGATACCTTCCCCCGACATGCAGGTATGATAGCGCGCGCAGCGGGGTCTGGCGAGAGCGGGTTCAGCCCTTCTTTTTGCCCTTGGCAAGCTTGCGTTCGATTGCAGTCCACAATCGGCCCATGGCGATGGCTGCCGGGCTGCGCGCGGCAAAGGCACCGACCGGCATTCGACGCACGGCACATTGCTCGACCGCGCTGGCTTGCGGGATCGCGGGCCATTTCGGATTGGCATCACGGGCTTCGCGGTGGAGAGTGCGGCGCATGTCGAGCATCGACAGGACGGGCAGGATCGGCGGATGCGCCTTGGTGTTGGCGCGGACCTCATCCACCACCATTTCGAAGGCGCGTGCTGACAAGGGCGAGGGCGGCAAGGGAACAATGATCAGATCTGCCGCTCGCACAACCTGCGCGCTGATCTCGTTCAGCACCGGCGGGCAATCGATGATGATCCGGTCATAGTCCTTGGCCAAGGCCTTGCTCAGCTTGCCGATGCGCTTGCCGCGACCGATTTGGGCCAGCTGCCGGTCAAGATCGCGCAGGCTTTCGTCTGCGGGCAGCAGATCGAGGCGCTTGTAAGGAGTGGCGCGGACCAGCTTGCCCGGATCGCGCTGGAGCGAAATGATACTGTCGGCGCGCTTCTTGGCATTGGCATCGACGCCGAGCAGGAAACCAGCCCCTCCGGCGGCGTCGAGATCCCAAAGGAGGGTCCGTCGTTTTGACGTTTCGGCCGCGCACCAAGCGAGATTGGCCGCAAGGGTGGTTTTCCCCACCCCGCCTTTCACGCTGTAGACTGCAATCACGGCCATGTTTCAATCTTCCGTTTGTTCGACCCCGCTTTCGCGGGCCATGCCTCACTGGATTGGCCCTGATCTGCAAGTTTGGAAGCCAAACGAAAAGGCCGCCCCGAAGCGGGACGGCCTTTGCTTGTTCGCTATGAGGCACTCTGCCCCGTCAAGGATCAGCCTTCGTATTCGGCCCCGATCGAAGTCGAACGGGTCGGCGCAGAGGCCGTGATCCGAAGCGCTTCTGCCGATTGGCTGAGCGAGCCGACTTCATCGATATCGTCGTCATCATCCGGCAGGATTTTCTGCAGGTTGGTGACCACTGCTTCGTGCAGTTCTTTCGGCTTAACCGTTTGCTCCGCGATTTCGCGCAGGGCAACAACCGGGTTCTTGTCGCGATCGCGATCGATTGTCATTTCCGCACCGCCGGAAATTTCGCGTGCACGCTGGGCTGCCAGCAGCACGAGATCGAAACGGTTAGGGACCTTGTCGACGCAATCTTCGACGGTAACGCGCGCCATAGGGGCACTCCGGATAAAAGTTGAATTTCAGGATTGCTCGCGAAATAGGCAGGCTGCGGGAACGAGTCAAGGATTTGCACGGTTCACTTTGCAGGGATAGAGGGGCGACCATGCAGCAGTTGACGGATGCAAGCCTGACATACGGGGACAGCGCATCCTATCGCGATCCGGAGCCGTTTGCGATCGAGGCGCAGGATCATGCTTTCACCTTCTATCCCGCCGGTGCCGACCGTTTCGCCGCCCTGTTGGAGCATATCGACAGCGCACAGGATACGCTGCACGTCTTCTTCTACATGTTCCAGGCCGACTATTCCGGCACCCGTGTGCGCGATGCGTTGACCCGTGCTGCCCGCCGCGGAGTGGCCGTGCATCTGATTGTCGATGCGTTCGGCACCGATGCCAAAGTCAGCTTCTTCGGCCCGTTGGTGAGAGCGGGCGGAGTGTTCGACATGTTCAGCCCGCGCTGGAACGTCCGTTACCTGATCCGCAACCATCAGAAATTCGTGATTGCCGACGGTGACCGGGTCATGACGGGCGGCTTCAATGTGTCCAATCACTATTTTGCTACCCCGCAGGACAATGGCTGGTGCGACCTGGGAGCCCTGATCACGGGACCGGTTGCCGGACAATTCTCGCAATGGTTTTGTGAATTGGAGGCATGGGTCAGCAGCGGCGGCTCGCAATTCCGTGCCATTCGCAAAATGGTGCGGGAATGGGATCCGGGCGACGGGGCCGTGCAGCTTCTGCTTGGTGGTCCGACTCAAATCACCAGCGCTTGGGCCCGATCGATCAAGCGCGATATTGCTCGCGGCGACCGGCTCGACATGGTGATGGCCTATTTCTCCCCACCTCGCAGCATCCGGCGTTTGATCCGTCGGCTGGGAGAGCGGGGCTCGGCGCGGCTGATCATGGCTGGAAAATCGGATAACAGCACAACCATTGGGGCATCGCGCGCCCTCTACCGCGCCCTGCTGCGATCCGGAGTCGAGATCGCTGAATTCCAGCCCTGCAAGCTCCACATGAAGATGTTGGTGATCGACGATGTGGCGTATTTCGGCAGCGGCAATTTCGATATGCGCTCGATCAGGCTCAACCTGGAACTTATGGTGCGGGTCGAGGATGCAGGGCTGGCCAGGAAGATGCGGGAGCTGGTCGATCATCTTGCGGCGGCGAGCAAGCCGGTCCGGCGCAAGGAGCATGCGAAACGCATGACCCTGGCCAAATGGCTGAGCTGGCGGGTCAGCTGGTTCCTTGTTTCGGTGCTCGACTACACGGTCGCGCGGCGCCTCAACCTCGGCAAGTAGGCAGCCCTAGTCGTAGCCACCGTCGCGCTCGCCCTCGGCGAGGTCGGAGAAGCGCGTAATACGCGCTTCGAACCGCATCCGGACCTTGCCGGTCGAACCGTGACGTTGCTTGGCTACGATCAATTCAGCGAGGCCATAGACTTGCTCCATTTGCTGCTGCCACGCCGCATGCGCTTCCTGGATCACAATATCATCGGCCTCGGTCGGGACCTTGGGCTCGCGCGCCATCACGTAATAGTCTTCGCGGTATACGAACCAGACCATGTCGGCATCCTGCTCGATCGAGCCGGATTCGCGTAGGTCCGACAGCATCGGGCGTTTGTCATCACGCTGCTCGACCGCACGGCTCAGCTGCGACAGAGCGATCACCGGAACTTCCAGCTCCTTCGCCAGCGTCTTCAAGCCGCGACTGATTTCCGAAATTTCATTGACACGATTGTCGTTGGCGCGGCCCGATCCCTGCAGCAATTGCAGGTAATCGACCACGACCAGGCCAATATCATGCTTGCGCTTCAGGCGGCGGGCGCGGGTCCGCAATCCGGCAATAGTCAATGCCGGCGTATCGTCGATATAGAGCGGCAGCTCGGCCAGTTTCTGGCTCGCCATGGCCAGTTTCTGGAAATCGTCGCGGCTGATTTTCCCCATGCGGAGCGCTTCGGAACTGATTTCGGCCTGCTCTGCCAGAATACGGGTGGCGAGCTGGTCAGCGCTCATTTCCAGGCTGAAAAAGGCCACGCCTCCGCCGACACTGTCCTCGATTCCGTCGCGCTTGTCATTGAGCCACCGCTCGGCGCAATTGAAGGCGATATTGGTCGCCAAAGAGGTCTTCCCCATACCCGGGCGACCGGCGAGGATGATCAGGTCGGAATCATGCAGGCCGCCGACTTTCTCGTTCACGCTGACAAGGCCGGTGGTCTTGCCCGAAATATTGCCGCCGGAATTGAGCGCCGTCTGGATCATGCCCAGCGCCTTGGTCGTCGCGGTGCTGAAGCTCGAGGCTTCGTTGCCGCTCGCAGCGCCCTCGGCCACCTTGTAGAGGGACGCTTCCGCCTCCTCGATCTGCCGCATCGGCTCGACTTCTTCCGATGTATCGAGCGCGCCTTCGACCAATGTCCTTCCCACTGTCACAAGCTCACGCAGCAGGGCCAGATCATAGATCTGCTGCGCCAGGTCACGCGCGGCGAGCAGACCCTGCCCGTCGGCGGTCAGCTTGGCGAGGTAGGTCGTACCGCCCAATTCCTTGAGCGCTTCGTCCCCTTCGAAATAGGGTTTGAGCGTGACCGGGCTGGCCGTGGCACTGCGATCGAGCAGGGTCAGGATGCGGTCATAGATGCGCTGGTGGATCGGGGCGTAGAAATGGTCTGCCCGAATCGGAGTCTGCAGGTCTTCGACGACGCGATTATCGATCAGCACGGCGCCCAGAAACGCCGCCTCAGCCTCCACATTGGCAGGAAGAGCGCGGGTTTCGCTGCCGGTCCCAGCGGCATTTTCAATCGGGCGTTCGAGAACATCTTGATCGGACATGCGCGCTGTGTGGGAGCCTATCAGGCGCGGCGCAAGTGCCACTTTGCATCGCCTGCTTGTGGATAGTGGGGAAGACTGCCGAAGTGCTTGCCGACCGCGCCGCAAATCTGCGAAAGCGTTCGCCACCAATGGCCCAGCATCGCATCTCTCATATCGCGCTCGACGAGGACACGATCCTGTGGCGCAATGCCGATGTCGAGCAGGAACGACGCGTGGCGATCTATGATTTGATCGAGGAAAACAGTTTCCGCCCGGTCCGGTCGAGCGAGGCCGGGCACAACGGGCCCTACCGGCTCAATCTTTCGGTCCAGGATGGCCGACTGGCGCTCGATATTCGCGACGCCGCGGATGAACCACTCGAAATGCTCATTCTCGGCCTCGCCCGATTTCGTCGATCAATCCGCGAGTACTTTGCGATTTGTGACAGCTATTATCAGGCGATCCGCAAGGCGACTCCGGCCGAGATCGAGACCATCGATATGGCCCGCCGCGGCGTCCACAACCATGCAGCGGAAATGCTGGTCGAGCGTCTGGAGGGCAAGGTCGAAACCGATTTCGCAACCGCGCGCCGGCTCTTCACCCTGATCTGCGTCCTCCATATCAAGGGCTGAACGGGCAATGGGGCGCAGGAAACGAAAACAGGGCAGCGGTTGGGGAATGCGCATGCTTGGCCTGCTGGTTCTGCTCGTGGCCGCTGGCGGGGCATGGCTGTGGTGGGAAGCCCAGCATTGGCGCCCGTCCGAGGACGCATATCCAGACCAGGGCGTATTGGTTTCGCAAGCCGACGGGAACGTCAATTTCCGCACCGTTGGGGCGCTCGGCGGGCGTTTCGCTTATCTGAATGCCAGCTCTGGTAGCGATGCGCAGGATGACCGCTTTGCCCGCAACTTCGCCCGCGCGCGCGAAGCTGGCCTGCAAGTCGGGGCATTGCACCGGTTCGATCCCTGCGCAAAGGCAGATGGGCAGTCGGCCAATTTCGTGACCATGGTACCGCGCGTCGACGGCTTGCTACCCGCCGCTATTGCGCTGGAGGCAACCGCAGATGCCTGCGAAGACCGGGTCAGCGAAGCGGCGGTCGAGAGCGAATTGATGACCTTCATTAACCAGGTCGAAAAGCACACCGCCAAGCCAGTCATCCTGAAGGTCGGCCCGGATTTCGAGGCCGCCTACGCTATCTCGAGCAAGCTGGAACGACAGCTATGGGTCAACCGGACGCGTTTCGAGCCGACCTATGCGGTGCGGCCCTGGTTGCTATGGAGCGCCAATGAAGGCTTGGTAACTGAAGCGAGCGAGGAGCCGCTGGAATGGGTGGTGGTACGACCATGACGGATGAAGACCTGATCGCAGCTGCTCGCAATGCCGCGCACCACTCCTATTCGCCCTATTCCGACTACGCCGTCGGCGCTGCGCTTCGCTTTCGCGACGGCTCGGTAGTCACCGGCACCAATATCGAAAATGCAAGCTACGGCCTGGCCCTGTGCGCCGAGACTGTGGCGGTCGCGAAGGCAATGGCGCAAGGGATGCGGGGCGGGCTCGAAGCCGTCGCGGTGATCGGGCCGGATGATAAAGGCGGAGGCGACCCGATCACGCCCTGTGGCCGGTGCCGGCAAGTGCTGAACGAGCTGGCACAATTGGGCGACACAGATCCGGAGGTCCTGTGTGTCGGCAACAATGAAGTCCGCCGCGTCCGGCTCAGCACACTCCTGCCGCATGCCTTCGGACCGGCAAGTCTCAAGAACTAGCGGCTTTCGTCTGCATTCCGAGAAATCCCGATTCTCGCATCTGATACAGGTGGCTGTCTGCCCCATATCGTTCGCGTATCTCATCCATCATGGCACTCTGGTTGGCCATTGCTTGTTGCTGCTCACCCCGATCAAAAATAAATGAATTGAGGAAATCTGCGACAATGTATTTGCCGGTAGAACCTCTACTGGCGAGCTGCTTGATCCACTCATTGCAGAGCTCTTCGTAGTCTCGTTCAACACCTGCTGCGTAGTCGATCTGCGCGATCAAGAACTTGGTCAAGAGTGTCTCTTCGTGATTCGGTCCATAGACAGCAGCAAAATCGCGTTGGATTGGGCCAGTCGATTTCTTTGCCGTTGCAATCAAGCCATTAGCCAACAGAATCTGCAATCGAAGATGATTGGTTGCCAGAGTGTCCTTGGCCAATCTGCCCGACACAGTAGCGCGCTTCTGATGTGCTCGATCAATGACGATCTTTGCCAGCGCGTTTTTCTTGGAGAAGAGGTAGGACTGAGCGAGATAAAACAAGGTGGTGAGGTGAGGTTCGGTGCTCTCCAATCCATGCAATTGACACAAGAGATCTGCTCTGATCATGATAGAAGAGACCGCTGGAAATTCGCCCTTGCTCGCCAATTTCCTTGCAGCTTGGATTAACCCTTCAACTTGTTGATCGGGACTTGCTTTACCTGAATTGCTCGAAAGCATGAGCTTTGAGGTGGGATCTTCATTGGTCCAATCTTGGAGCAGCCCAGCTATGTCATCCAATAGCGCGGTCGCGCTTTTGTCAGCCGGGCTCAAAGCCTTGGCGGCGATGGAAAGCCTCTTGGCATCCTCCACATCTGCACGGCAATGCTCTCGGATCCCAATGCTTATCGAGTGCTCGGCAAGAAGCTTGAGTGCCTCTCCGATAGGTGCCGACGAGCGCTCGACGCCAGCCTCCCAAATGTCGGCTGCCGCCTGGAGTTCGCCTTTTTCGTGGGCAGCCTTTCCCTCAAGAAGCCACGCTTCTGGGCTGACCATCTGCAATTCTTCCTTGTGCTTCTTCTCAGCCATGCTGGCATCGCGATGAAGCCGGTCAACCTCGGCGTTCAACTCCGCAATCCGAAGCTCAGCATCCGCCAGCTTCCTCCTGCTTCCCCTCCGACCGAACCCGAAGCTGGCCAGGGACACACCAAAGACTGTACAAATGGCAATTACTTGATCGAGCGGGCCGAGCCGCTGAAAATTCTCTATCAACCCAGTTACGTAGCCAAAGAAAATATCGATCATTCTACGAAGATAATCAATTCGCGACCAACCCGCAATTCGTCGCCCCTACTGCTACAAGCTTCAGCTAGCTGCGGTCACACGCGTTAATCACTCGATTCCGGGATCATGCAGACATCTGCTGCCAACGGGCGGTGGTCCGAACCCACATCATCAAGCACGGCGAAACTGCGGATATGCAGATTACCCTTCACGAAAATGTGGTCGAGCGGCCAGCCCAGCTTGCCCGCTGACGACGGGAATGTCGGGAAGGTGCCGCGCCCGGCGCGCGGGTCGCCATAGCCCCCATGAGCGCGAAAGGCCTGCGTGGTCTGCGACCAAGGGACATCGTTGAAGTCACCCAGGGTCAAGGCCTCTTCCAGCCCATCCGGGGTCGCCATCCCAGCCTCGGCAATCATTTTGTCGCGCCGTTCCACGTCCTGCCCGGGCTTGGGCGGCCGAGGGTGCAAGCCAATAAGCTCAAAATCACCTGCATCGGGTATCGTCACTGTGGCGTAGAGCGTGGGGGCATCGGCGACCCGGTCCATAGGCATCGCTGCGCTTTGCACGGGCAGTCTTGTGGCGAAGATCATACCATACGTGTTGTCCAGAGGCTCTGCCATTCGCTGCGGATAATTCTGCAAGACCGGCATCAAGGCATCGAGCCATTTGCGGTCGGTTTCGGTAAGCAGGATCAGGTCCGGATCGCGCGCACGGATAAGATCGAGCGTTCGCGCGTAGTCGCGGTTCGACTGGAGCACATTGAGCGTCAGAAGGGAAAAACACTCGGATCCCTCAGGTCGTCCCAGTTCGATTTCATTCGGCGCGACAACGACATAAGGCCAAATTCGCACCAGATGGATCACGGCAAGGAAAGCAAATCCGCCGACCAGGGCGTTGCGCCACTTTCCGGCGAGCAAGGCAGCCATTGCAGCCAGAAACGACGTGTAGAGCAGCAATTCGAGCAGGAAGTCGAAGATGCGGATGTACCAGGCGGTCGAGGGCAGCAGCGATACAATCGTGCCCGTTCCGACAATCGCGAGCAATATGGCCAGCGGCAATGAGAGCCACGGTCGGTCAGGCCTCGGAATGGCAATCAATCAAGCCACTCCAACAAAGCAGCCAGGCAATCGCGGGCGAGCAATTTGCTACGTTCGGGTGACCAGCCCTGGTCCGGGTCGGGCCAGTCGTCATTGTCCTTGAATGGCATTTCCAGAGTCATTGCAGTCGCACCATAGCGTTCGGCGACCTGGTTGGTGCTGATGGCCAGATTGGCGCGACCAGCTGGCGTTTTGGGGTAGCCCTTGGCGGTCTGGAAATCGGGCGTGCGGCGCTCCAGAATGCGCTGGTAGCGGTAGAATTGCTCGCCGAAATCATCGGTCCAGCTGGGAATGCCTTCATAACCGGCGAGGAACACGGCCGGGATGGCTTCGTCCCCGTGCACATCCATGGCGAAATGAACGCCGGACGCATCCATGGCGTCGCGAATGGCGAGGACCTCCGGCGATTTGTCCGCGCTGGGGCTTTCCCATTCGCGGTTAAGATTGGTCCCCACGGCATTGGTGCGCAAATGCCCGCGACGTGATCCGTCAGGATTGCAATTTGGCACGATGTGGAAGCTGCATTTCTGGCGCAGGGCGCGTGCCAGTGCGTCGGATGCGTCGGTAAGGACTTCGAGTGCGCCTTCCATCCACCATTCGGCCATGCTTTCGCCTGGATGCTGACGGGCATAGAGCCAGACTTCTTTCTCTCCTTCGCCCATTTCCAGACAATCGAGCGGCTGGCCATCGAGCGTCTCGCCCAGCTTGCGGTAAGTTACCCCTTCGCTGCTGGCGGCTTCCGAAACCAAATCGTGATGGCGCTCCATCGAATAGGGCGCAAAATAGGCAAACCAGGCAATATCGGTGGTCGGCGCGTAACGGATTGTCAGTGTGCCGCCGGCCTCGTCCTTGTCGTAGGTAGAAGCAGCGCGGCCCCAATAGGCGCGATCTTCCGAAACGCATGCATTGTAGCCGGGCCAGCCCTGCGGATAGGCACTCTCGCCCAGCCCCGAAATCCTGAGCTCCAGCTCTCGCCCTTCGGCACCGGTGATGCGGAAATGGAACCATTGCGCGAAGTCGGACAAATGGTCCTTGCGCAGCGCCAGTCGCGCCGTTGCGCCGTGTGTTTCCAGAACCTCGATATTGCCGCTGTCAAAGCCGGTATCGATTGCAATGTCGCTCATTCATTCACTCGCTTGGATTGGACTGCACGGAGACCGCGACGGTCTCGCCATTGTTGCCGGGGAACGACCGGAATAGCGCATCGGCCATCACGGTCGCGTTTTGCGCGCTATCTGCGAGGATCGATTTGGTTGCAACATCGAACAGCGCGCGGCCTTCCCACAGGCTCTGGCTGGTTTCGCGATCGCGGATCATGACCCGCAGGGTGGTCGAGAGTTTCTCGCGCTGGCCGCCGCCCAGAATGATGCCGACCCCCAGTCCGACGCCAGAGCCGTAGCTACCGGTTGAGCCACCGACGCCCACGCTGACCGGGTTGCGGCCACCGCGTCCACGGGAGACTCCGCGCTCGATGCTGACTTGCGCCACCTGGCCGGCTTCGGCACGCGCCGCTTCGCGATAGCCGAGCCTGGCCAGTTCCCGCGCCACCGCAGCTTTGTAGGGCACCAAATCCTGCGCATCGGTATCGCTACCGGGCGCGGTTTCGACAAAGATGGTGCCGGTGCCAAGCCGTTCCTGCGCGGTTGGCTCGACAAAGCGTGTGACCTGGACCGGGCCGTTAGGCGTGGCGCAACCAGTTAGCGTGAGCGTGGCAGCAAGGGCGGTCAGGAACAGGGGGCGTGCGGGCATGGGCGACTCCTTCTTTGTGCGGTGAGTATCAGGCCCCGGCCTTTCCCGCCACAATCGCCGCTGCAGCGCTGGAAAACATCGCCTTCGTTAACCATTGTGAACCGCATCAATGCTAAGGCTCCGGGTCATGACCGACCCCAAAGATGTTCCCGTCCTCGTCACCGGCGGTGCCGGCTATATCGGTAGCCATGCCGTGCTCGCGCTGCGTGATGCCGGACGTAAGGTTGCTGTGATCGACAATCTGACCACGGGCTTCCGCTTTGCCGTTCCCGAAGATGTGCCGTTCTACAAGGGCGACATAGAAGATGCCGACCTGTTGGCCGGGATCTTCGCGGAGGAAAGGATTGGCGCGGTAATGCATTTCGCCGGATCGATCGTGGTGCCGGAATCGGTCGAGAAACCGCTCGACTACTATCACAACAATACTGTGAAGAGCCGGGCCCTGATGGCATCCGCGGTCGACGCCGGCATCCCTCATTTCATCTTCAGTTCGACCGCCGCCACCTATGGTATCCCTGAGGTATCTCCGGTGACCGAAGATACACCCAGGCAACCGATCAATCCCTATGGCTGGTCGAAATTGATGACCGAGCAGATGCTGGCCGACGCCGCTGCGGCGTATCCGGTCAATTATTGCGCGCTGCGCTATTTCAATGTTGCCGGGGCTGATCCGGACGGCCGGACGGGCCAGTCGACCGCCGGCGCCACCCACCTGATCAAGGTCGCGGTCGAGGCGGCATTGGGCAAGCGGGACAGCGTGGCGGTGTTCGGCACCGATTTCGATACGCCTGATGGCACGGGCGTGCGTGATTACATCCATGTCAGCGATCTGGCTGCGGCCCATGTCCATGCTCTGGACGCGCTGATTGCCGAGCCGGAACGCTCGCTAACGATGAATTGCGGGTATGGTCGCGGCTTTTCCGTTCTCGAAGTTCTGGACGCCGTCGACCGGGTCACCAACCAGACGATCAAGCGGGTAATGTCGCCGCGCCGCGCGGGGGATCCCGCCTCGCTGATTTCCGATCCGTCGCGCATTCGCGAAACCCTGCCGTGGGAGCCGCAGCATGCCGATCTGGACACGATCATCGGCCATGCGTTGCAGTGGGAGCGCAAGCTGACGCAATTGCGTGGTGAAGACTGAACAATCGGGCCCGAAAGGGCGATGTCTTACTTGACGCAGGCTGATTCTCCCCGTAACCGCGCGCCTTGAATTTCCGGCATCGGGGAACGATCTCCGGTGCCTATTTATTTGCAGGAACATCCGCATGAAAGTCCGTAACAGCCTCAAGTCGCTGAAAAACCGCCACCGCGATTGCCGCGTCATTCGCCGCCGTGGCCGTACTTATGTGATCAACAAGACCAACCGCCGTTTCAAGGCGCGTCAGGGCTGATCCGATCATCGAACGGGATTGACCGCGTCGATCCCGCAGCTACGTCTCGGCCCGCTCTCCTTTCCGGAGGGCGGGCCGGAGCCGTTTCTGGAGGGGCTGAATTGTGAGTGAAGAGACCGGCAAGACGAGCACCGAGGTGAAAGCCGTTGTCTTTGATGTCGGGCGGGTGATCGTCCAATGGCAACTGCGCCATCTGTTCGCCAAGCTGATCACCGATCCGGCAGAGCTTGATTGGTTTCTGGCCCACGTCGTGACCGAACAGTGGCATTTCCAGCATGATGCGGGCCGTCTGCTCGCCGACATGGTGCCAGAGCGCAAGAGCCTGTTTCCCCGCTATGCCGACCATATCGATGCCTATGCGACGCGCTTCGTGGAAACCGTGCCTGGCCGCGTGGAGGGAACAGCGGAGTTGATCGAACGCCTGGCTGCGCGCGACGTGCCCTTGTTCGCGATCACCAATTTTGGCAGCGAGTTCTGGCAGCAGTTCCTGCCGACGGAGCCGGTCTTGCAACATATGCGCGACATCGTGGTGTCAGGTGATGAGCGGGTGGCCAAGCCTGATCCGCGCATTTTCCGGATTGCGCAGAAGCGGTTTGGTTATGCACCGCAAGAGATGCTGTTCATTGACGACAATAGTGCCAATATCGAAGCGGCTGCAGCGCTTGGCTGGCATGTCCTTCACTTCACCGATGCAGGCGCGAGGGCGCTGGAAGAAGTCCTTGCCGCGCGCGGCCTGATCTGACCTCGCAAAAAAAGGGCCCCCGGTTCGCACCGGGAGCCCTGGGGAAGTTCCACCCCGACGGAGTAGGGGGTGGGGGAGTAACTGAGAGAAAGCGCGTTGGGCTTACTTGCCCTGGCACTTCGCCAGCTTGTCTTCGGCGATAGCTTCGCCCTTGACGGTGAAGCTGGTGATGTCGCCGAATTCACGGGCTGCGCGCTGGCATACGATGACCGGGCGCGAGTTGGACTTGCGGGCAACACAGATATTGCCCTTGCACGACCATGCGGTGCCGCGAACGACTTCGGTCTTGGTTTCAACCGGCTGGGCCAGTTCGGCGCGGTAATAGACGCCGCTGGCAGCGTAAGCCGGGGTGGGGGCGAGCGTCGCACCGAAAGTCAGCGCGGTGTAGACGAGGGCCATGCCGCCGATGGAGGCAGTGCGGAGGGTGTTGGCAAAAGAAGTCATTGGAGAGGGTTCCTTCTAGAGGTTCAATTCGGGGGTGAACTGACGTTTCACTCGGGGTTGCGATAATCAGTTGCGAATCACTACCTAGTTGATTAGGTTTTCAGTTGCAACTAAAAACTGAACTTCCGATTTGAGCCATACGGGAAAAGCGCTAGAAGGTTCCCGAGAGAGGATAAAAGTATGGGCGGCGAAGTAAGAGAACCCCTCCGCGAGCTGCAGGAATGCGGCCTGCCGGAGGCATTGGAAGTGATGGGCGAGCGGTGGAGCTTTATGATCCTGCGCGCCAGCTTCAACGGGCTGCATCACTTCGAGGAGTTCCTCAACGAGCTCGGCATCGCCCGCAACATTCTCTCCAACCGGCTGAGCCGGCTGGTCGAGCACAACATCCTTGATCGCGAACCGCATCCCGATGACCGTCGCCGGATCGAATACCGGTTGACGCAGAAGGGCTTCGACCTGCTGCCGGCCATGCTGGCGCTACGCCAGTGGGGCCAGAAATACGGCGAAGATTTCGTCACCACCGATCCGGTGCTGGTGGACGAACGTGATCGCCTGCCGGTTGGCCCGATCGCGATCCTTGCCCATGATGGCCGCATCCTCGATCACCACGGCCTCAACATGATCGCCCGCAAGGATCTGCCCGCCGGCAAGCAAGACTGGCAGGAAGGCGCACTGCCGAATGCCCGCACGGCATGGGTGGATGAGGATGGAAACGAAGCGGCTGTGGCGGCGGAGTAGGGCGCTGCTTTTGAGCAGAATGAAATTCAATGAAGGTTGAGCGATTTAAGAAGTGGTGGCCAATTGCGCTATTTCTTCTCATTACTTCGTTGATTGGAGGCGTAGGATCTTCGATTGAGTTCTTTCGGTCCGCGTACGGTGACTTTCGCGCAAGTCAAACGACATTTGTCGGGGCGGTCTGCAACGATAATTCTGGCGAATGTGCAGAGCAAAATCAGAAGTTTGTCGATTTCCTATTCGAGAATATTGGCCAGGAATCGACGTTCTCGATCGAATATTTCGCATCTTCCGCTTCGGAGTTCCAGCAAATCTGCGAGTCGTGGGGTGATGAAATATGGGATGCCAATGGCGTTGGTGAGCGAGGCAACCCTCGTGCCGTCGAGCTAGCTATTCCGCTGAGTGAAATGCCATGTGACAAGTATATCTCAATCCTTGCGCCGCCTGAAAGCTTGCGACTAGTTGAGGACATTCAGGGGTCTCAATCGTACAAATTGTCTGGAATTTACCTCGTAGGATACACGAAAGTGGGTACTGATATGACGTTCCTCCTTTCGAAGTAGTGGACGCAGCCACTAAGCCCTCGGCGCTTGCCGCCGATAGCTCAGTGCCTCGGCCACATGGATGCGCCCGACCTGCTCCACGCCGACCAAATCCGCAACCGTACGGGCAACCCGCAAGATCCGCGTATAGGCGCGGGCACTCAGGCGCATCGCTTCGGCGGCTTGCATCAGGAGCTTGCGCCCCGCCTCGTCGGGGGTGGCGAAGGTCTCCAGCGCCTCGCCATCCAGTTCGGCATTGGTGCGCGCGCCGGTTTCCTCGAACCGCGCGGTCTGGCGCGCGCGGGCGGTAGATACTCTTGCGGCGACATCGGCTGAGCCTTCGGCAGGCGGGGGCAGGGCAAGGTCCACCGCGCGCACAGGGTCGACCTCCACATGCAGGTCGATCCGGTCCAGCATCGGCCCGCTGATCTTGGCCTGGTAATCCGCCGCGCATTTCGGGGCGCGGCTGCACGCCAGCGCGGGATCGCCCAGATGCCCGCAGCGGCACGGGTTCATCGCGGCGACCAATTGAACGCGTGCGGGAAAGGTCACATGCGCGTTGGCGCGGGCGACATCGACCTGACCGGTCTCGATTGGTTGGCGCAAGGAGTCGAGTACGGCGCGCTGGAACTCGGGCAATTCGTCGAGGAACAGCACGCCCAGATGCGCGAGCGAAACTTCGCCTGGCTTCACCTTGAGCCCGCCGCCGGTCAACGCTGCCATGCTCGCGGAGTGATGCGGCGCGCGGAACGGGCGCTGGCGGCTGATCCGCCCGCCTTCCAGCGTGCCTGCGACCGACTGTACCATGCTCACTTCCAGCGCTTCGCTGGCCGAGAGCGGCGGGAGAATCCCCGGCAGGCAGGACGCGAGCAGCGATTTGCCTGCCCCGGGCGGGCCGTTCATTAGCAAATTGTGCCCTCCCGCTGCCGCGATTTCCAACGCACGTTTGGCGGTTTCCTGTCCCTTCACCTGCTTCAGGTCCGGCCCGTGATCGGGTTCGTCCACCTCGCCGGGTTCGGGATCGGGCAGGCGGCTGGTGCCTTTCAGATGGTTGAGCAGGCTGATCAGGTCGGGCGCGGCAATCACCGGCACGTCGCTGGCCCATTTGGCCTCGCTGCCCTGCGCGGCGGGGGCAATCAGGCCGCATTCCTGCTCGCTCGCATGGAGCGCGGCGAGCAATACGCCGGGTGAGGGAACCACGCGCCCGTCCAGCGCCAGCTCGCCCACCGCGACGAAATCCGCCAGCTGTTCGGCGTCGGTAACGCCCATCGCGGCCAGCAGGGCCAGCGCGACGGGCAGGTCGTAGTGGGAACCTTCCTTGGGCAGGTCCGCCGGAGAGAGGTTGATGGTGATCCGCTTGGGCGGCAGAGCAAGGCCCATGGAGGAGAGCGAGGCGCGCACGCGTTCCTTGCTCTCGCCCACCGCCTTGTCGGCCAGGCCTACGATGTTGAAATTGGGCACGCCGGGCGCAATCGAACACTGCACCTCCACGGCGCGGGCTTCGAGCCCCAGATAGGCGACTGTCCGGACCAGAGCGACCACGCAATTCCCCCATAATGCGTGTCCTCTGAGGTGTGATGTGGCCGCAAATGCCTGCAATGTCGAGACTTTGCTGCGGATGGCGGCTGGTGGGTGCAGGGTGCTGCGCCGCTGCCGGTAACCTCAAAGAAACCTTTTCGCTTGCCGATTGTGTAAGCCGCGCCCGCCACAAGGGTGGGCATGCGTGCATTGATCGCCCCCATCCTTGGTTTCCTGACCCTGCTCGGCTCGCCCGCCGCAGCGCAGGGCTATGTCGTGCAAGTGACGATTACCGAGGAATGGGTGGAGGATACGGTTCCGGCAGATTCCGCTGATCGGGCCATCGCATTCCGCCGGGCCCGCACCCCCACTGCCATTGCTGCCTACGGCCCGTTCCGCGTGATCGATCGCAACCGGGCCGCGTTGGTCGGGGTGACAGGCCCGGCGACACCGGCCCAGTTCCGCGCCATGCTGCGTGATTATCCGGAACTCGCGCGGCTCGATCTGATCGAATGCCCGGGCACCGACGATGATCGTGCCAATCTGGCAGTCGGGCGGATGATTCGCGCTGCGGGGCTCGAAACCCGTGTGCCAACGGGCGGCTCGGTCCGCTCGGGTGCGGTGGAGCTGTTTCTCGCCGGCAAGACGCGCACGATCGAGGACGGTGCCGAATTTGCCGTCCATAGCTGGCTCGATGATCGCGGTTTCGAAGCAGACGACTATGCCGCCGATTCGCCGGAACACCGCACCTACCTTGCCTATTACCAGGATATGGGCATGGCGGCCGACCAGGCGCGTGCCTTCTACGACATGACCAATTCGGTGCCGCACAACCAGGCCCTGTGGCTGGGTGCGCAGGACATGCGCAAGTGGCTGGGTGAGGTACCGGCACAAGCCTCGGTTCAAACCTCGCTGGCGGGCGCAAAA
Source organism: Parerythrobacter jejuensis (assembly GCF_039536765.1). Lineage (NCBI taxonomy): Bacteria > Pseudomonadati > Pseudomonadota > Alphaproteobacteria > Sphingomonadales > Erythrobacteraceae > Parerythrobacter > Parerythrobacter jejuensis. The sequence continues at coordinate 1,447,873 of NZ_BAAAZF010000001.1, read as the reverse complement.
GCCTCCAAACCGCGCCTCGAATATCTTGACTTCGCCGCAACGAGCTTCTAATCGCGCGCTCCATACGGCGGTCGCTTGTGAAGGGCGGCCCTTTTTATTGGCGCATCTGCGCTCACAAACACACTTAAGGACGATCCGATGAAGCGGACATTCCAGCCCAGCAATCTCGTGCGCGCCCGTCGCCACGGCTTCTTCGCCCGCAAATCGACTGTCGGCGGCCGCAAGGTCCTCGCCAACCGTCGCCGTCGCGGTCGCAAGAAGCTCAGCGCTTGATTTGATTTAGCCTCAAGCGCCGGCGCTCGCGTTCGCTCGCTTAGGCTTCCGCGCTAACCGCGCGACGGGCAGTCGCCCTTGCGGGCTCCCATGTCGGGAGCCCGTCTGCATTTACGCCTAATGGCTTGGTCGCGGAGCGCGGATTGCGCCTAGCAAACCGCAAGGCCGCGCACAGCACCGCAAGGTGCGAGACTATCGCGCGCCGGAGGGCGTGTGGAAAACAAAAAGACTCTCACTTCCCTTGGCGTTACACTCACAATCGTGACAACCACCAAACCCACCGTCATCCGGAAGCGCGCAGATTTCCTTGCGGCGAATCGGGGCTTGCGAATCGCACGGCCGGGATTCGTGTTATTGGCGCGGCCGAACGCCGGGTTGGGGAAGCGATATGGCATCACCGTGACCAAGAAAGTCGGCAATGCCGTGGTCCGCAACCGGATGAAGCGCCGTTTTCGCGAGCTGCTTTGGGATGCTTTGCCGGATGAAGGGTTGGACCATCACGACCATATCCTGATCGGGCGCGATTCAGGGATCGAACGCGACTTTGCCACGATGCGAGAAGAGCTGACCGTCGCTCTTGCCCGCCTTGCGCAGGGGAAAGGGGATCCGCCCCGCCGTCGCCGCACGAAGGGTAAACGATGAAGCAGATATTCATCCTGATCGCGCGCGGCTGGCAATTGGGTCCAAGCCGAATTCTGCCGCCATCCTGCCGCTACAGCCCCACATGCTCGCAATATGCGATAGAGGCGCTGGAGAAACATGGTGCAATCAAGGGTGGATGGCTGGCCACGAAGCGTATACTGCGCTGCCATCCTTGGGGCGGCGATGGCTTTGATCCTGTGCCGTAGTACCTATATAACACACCTTACAAAGACGACACGGGGCCTTTCACCTTGGAAAACCAGCGCAATCTTCTTCTCGCCGTGGTGCTGTGCGGCCTGCTGATCATCGGCTGGGATGCCGCCATGAACCAGTTCTATCCGCAGCCTGCCAAGCCAGTTCAGGCCGCGCAGACACAAACTGCGCCTGGCGGAGCACCGCAAGCAAGTGCCTCGGGCACAGCGACTCTGGAAGCGGGCACCGCTGGCGCGGCTGAGGCGGTCGATCTCGCAGCGGCGCTGGCATCGCCGCAGCGCGTGTCCATCGATGCACCCCGCGTCAAAGGTTCGATCAATCTGGTGGGTGCGCGCGTCGACGATATCGAGCTGAAGGATCACCGCGCGACCATTGATGAAGATAGTGGCCCGGTGCAGCTGTTCTCTCCGCAAGGGACCGAAGGGCAGCAATTCGCCCAGTTCGGCTGGGTTGGCGAAGGTGTGGCATTGCCCGGGGCCGATACGGTCTGGACTGCCGATGGCGAGGGTCTGACCCAAGACACGCCCGTAACGTTGAGCTGGGACAATGGCGCGGGCCTGCAGTTCCGCATCAAGTTCAGCATCGATGACAATTACATGATCACGGCGGAGCAAACCGCTGCCAATACCGGCGAAGGTTCCGTCGTAGCGCGCCCCTTTGCCACGGTGACCCGCACCAGCAAAAACGCCAGCACCGACACCTGGATCGCCCATTCTGGCCCGATGGGAGTGTTTGGCGATTCAGCGGATTATGGCCCCGACTATGACGATCTGGCCGACGAAGGCAGCGCGACACCCGAAGGGCGCACGCACTGGATCGGCTTCTCCGATATCTATTGGCTCGGTGCCCTGGTTCCGCAAAAGGACACCGATCCGCAGACCGGGTTCCGTGCACTGGGACCGGACGTCTTCCGCGCCGACGTGATCTACCAGCCGGCCACCATTGCTTCTGGCAATGAAGTGATCCGCACCACGCGCCTGTTCGCCGGGGGCAAGGAAAGCGTCGTGCTGGACGCATATGAAGATGCCGGGATCGAGAAATTCGGCCTCGCCATCGATTGGGGCTGGTTCCGCTGGTTCGAAAAACCGCTGCTGTGGCTCCTCAACCAATTGTTCGAGCTGGTAGGCAATTTCGGCGTCGCGATCATCTTGCTCACCGTGATCATTCGCGGGCTGCTGTTCCCGATTGCGCAAAAGCAATTCGCCAGCATGGCCGCGATGAAAGCGGTGCAGCCCAAGATGAAGGCGATCCAGGAACGCTACAAAGACGACAAGCCCAAGCAGCAGCAAGAGATCATGGCGCTGTACAAGGAGGAGAAGGTCAATCCGCTGGCAGGCTGCCTGCCGCTGTTGATCCAAATCCCGATCTTCTTTGCTCTTTACAAGGTCCTGATCCTGGCCATCGAAATGCGGCATCAGCCCTTCTTTGGCTGGCTACAGGATCTTTCCGCGCCCGATCCGGCCCATATCTTTAATCTCTTCGGCCTGCTGCCATTCGAAGTGCCGGCGCTGATTGCGATCGGCCCGCTTGCGGTGCTGCTGGGCATCACCATGTGGCTGACATTCCAGATGAACCCGATTGCCGATCCGATCCAGCGGCAGATTTTCAACATCATGCCATGGGTGCTGATGTTCATCATGGCACCGTTTGCGGCCGGCCTGCTGCTCTATTGGAACACGTCCAATGTTCTGACGCTGGCCCAGCAGAAATATCTCTATTCCCGGCATCCGCAGCTGAAGGCAGCGGCCGAGGCAGAAAAGGCCGAGAAAGCCAAGGCGCAAGAGGGGTGATCGGCACTCTGGAAACCCAGGAAGAGAAAGACGCAGCCCGCCTGTTTTCCGGCCGCGTCGACTTCCTGCTGTCAGCGCCCCAGCTGAAATTCCTGCCCGAGCCGACGGTGCCCGAGATCGCCTTTTGCGGTCGCTCCAATGTCGGCAAGAGCTCGCTGCTCAATGCCCTGACAGGGCGCCGCGCGATTGCACGGGCATCGGTCACACCCGGGCGCACGCAGGAATTGAACTTCTTCGAAGTGGGGGAACCGACCCGGTTCCGCCTGGTCGATATGCCCGGCTATGGCTTCGCCAAAGCGCCGGTCAAGGTCGTCGAAAAATGGAAAAAGTTGGTCAAGACCTATCTGCGCGGCCGGCCGGTCTTGGCGCGCAACCTGGTGCTGGTCGACAGCCGTCACGGGCTGAAAGATGTTGACCGCGAGATGATGCGGATGCTGGATGAAGCCGCCGTCGGTTACCGCGTCGTGCTGACCAAAGCGGACAAGATCAAGGCCAGTGAACTGGACGCGACGGCCGCCAAAGTGGCCGACGAAATTCGCAAACACCCGGCGGCCTTTCCGGAGCTTCACATCACGAGCAGCGAAAAGGGTATGGGCATTGCTGCCCTGCGCGCCGCCGTGGTTGCGGATGCGCTCCAAACGTAACCCATTCAGCCTCGACAGCGAATATCTGAACAGGTACTCGGGCATCGAAGCAGCGCAAATTTGGTGGGAGCGCATATGAAACTGATCATCGGTAACAAGAATTATTCGAGTTGGAGCCTGCGCGGCTGGCTGGCGGCGAAGCAATCGGGCCTGCATTTCGAAGAAATCATCGTGCCGATGTTTGGCGAGGAATGGCAGCAGAAGAAGCTGCAGGAAGAGGGCGGCATGATGCCTTCTTCGGGCAAGGTACCGATCCTGTGGGACGAAGAAACCGTCGTCTGGGACAGTCTCGCGATCCTCGAATATCTGAGCGACAAGGTCGGTCGCGACCGTTTCTGGCCCAAGGATGATACCGCGCGCGGCATGGCCCGCAGCATGGTGGCTGAAATGCACAGCTCTTACGCCTCGCTGCGCAGCGAATGCCCGATGAACATCCGGCAGCGCTTCGAAGGTGCGCGCATATCGGATGGGACCAAGCAGGATGTCGTGCGTATCCTGGGCCTGTGGGCAGAGGCGCGGGCGCGCTTCGGCTCGGGCGGGCCCTTCCTGTTCGGCACATTCGGTGCGGCAGATATCTACTACGCGCCAGTGGTTAGCCGTTTCCTCTCCTATGGCTTCGGTGTACCCGGCTTCGCCGAAAGCTATATGCAGGCTGTGTGGGAGCATGAATGGCTTCAGGCCTGGATTGCCGCGGCAGAGGACGAAGAATGGGTCATCGAACAATACGAAGGCGCGCCAGCCGCCTGATCGGCTTCGCGCTGGGCTTTCTGGCGCTGTTGGCACCGCTACCGGCGCAGGCGTGGGGCTTCTTCGCCCACACTGTGACAGGCGATATTGCGCTGGCCAATATCCGGCCCGAGACCCGCGCCGCGATGGAGCGGTTGTTCCGTGCTGAAGCTCTGCTCGGCACACCCGAATGCGATCTGGCGACATTGCAGGATGCCACGGTGTGGCCGGATTGTGTGCGCCGCAGCCGCTGGCGCTGGGGGCATACGGCAGCCTGGCATTATCGCACCACGCCCATCTGCGAGCCGTATAATCCACGCCGCAACTGCCCGGGTGGCAATTGCATCCTGGCGCAGATTGATCGCAACCAGCGCATCCTGGCTGACGAAAGCCTGCCCGCAAATGTGCGGCTGCAGGCACTCGCCTTCATGGTCCATTTTGTCGGTGATGTGCACATGCCCTTGCACCACGGCGACAAGGATGATCGCGGCGGGAACGACCGCGAGGCTGACTATGGCATCGCACCCGGCCTCAATCTGCACTGGATTTGGGATGGCCCACTGGCAGAGCGGGCGATTACGTCGGCGCAGCCTTCGCTGGTGCGGCATTATAGCGCGGCCGAAAGGGCGGAACTGGCGGGCGGCACTTCTGCCGATTGGGGCCGCGAAAGCTGGCAGATCAGCCGCGACTGGGTTTATCCGACCGCCTTCGATACCGAAGAGGTATGCGAGCGTGAACTGCCCGGGGCGACCAAGCTGACGCAGGAAGATATCCGCCAGAGTATCCCTGTGTCGCAACGCCGCGTGACCCAGGCGGGCTTACGCATGGCACGTCTGCTGGATGAGGCGTTTGCCCCGGGGCCTCTGCCGGAGCCGCAGCGGAACTAGGGGATACGGTGGGTGTCGTAACGGGTCCCGTCTTTGCGGGCATAACCGTCGGCATCGAAGACCATGTCGATATCGGGATAGACGCCTGAATCAGCATCCCGATCTCCGGCTGCGGTGACTACGAACACGCAGTCTACGCCCGAGCGGTTGTGCAAGCGATGCCCGTTTTGCGCGCCCGCTGCCCAAGCCACGACGTCGCCGGGCCGCAAGAGCGTTTCGCCGTCATCCTCGATCAGCACGGCCTGCCCGGCAACCATCACCAGCAGCTCGTCCAGCTCGCGGTGCCAATGCCGCTGGGAGGAATAGGCGCCCGGCTTCAACACCACATGGGTCGCCGCGATGTGGTCCAGCCCCGCAGCGGGCGCCAAACGTCGATACCAGCGCCCCTCTACCTCCGCATCGAAGGGGGCAGGATAGCCGGTCGCATTGGTTTGCGGGATGGTATCCAGGTCGAGTTTGGGCATCGCATGTGTCTCCGGCTGGAAAGGCGGGCTGGGCTGGTCTAACGCAGCGGTAATGTCTGACGCTATCGAATTCGCGCAGCGCCTGATCGCCGCGCCCAGTGTGACCCCGGCCACCGGGGATGTGTTTGCCGAAATGGAGGCGATGCTCGCCCCACTCGGTTTCGAAGTGCATCGCTTCCTCAAGGGCGAAGCGCCTGATGGGCCGGTCGAGAACCTGTTCGCAATCCGTCGTGGTCCGTCGGGTTCGAAGCATTTCGCCTTTGCCGGACATTTGGATGTGGTGCCGCCGGGCGAGGGATGGGCCAGCGCGCCATTCACCCCCGAAAAGCGCGGCGAACTACTCTACGGCCGCGGCGCGGTCGATATGAAGGGCGCGATTGCCTGCATGGTGGAGGCGGTTCGCCATGTCCCCGCCGACACGGGTACGATCAGCTTCATCATTACCGGCGATGAAGAAGGTCCGGCGGTCTATGGCACTCGTGCCCTGATCGATTTCATGGCCGAGCGTGGGGAAGAACCGGATTTGTGCCTCGTGGGGGAACCCACATCGGTCAACCGGTTGGGCGACATGATGAAGATCGGGCGGCGCGGCTCGGTCAATATCTGGCTGGAGGTGGTCGGCAACCAGGGACATGTGGCCTATCCGCATCTGGCCGAAAACCCGATCCCGCGACTGGTAGCGATGCTGGCGGAGCTCGACAGTCTTACTCTCGATGACGGGACCGACTGGTTCCAGCCTTCCAACCTCGAAATCACCGATATTGAGGTCGGCAATGTTGCGCACAATGTCATCCCCGCAAAGGCCAAGGCGCGCATCTCGATCCGCTTCAATGATGTCCATTCGGGCCAATCCTTGTCGGACAAGGTGATGGCAATTGCCGAAAAGCATGGGGGCCATGCCAAGCCGATCATCTCGGGGGAGCCTTTTCTCACCCCGCCGGGTGTGTTTTCGCAAATGGTTTCGGACGCGGTGGAATCGGAAACCGGCGTAACGCCCGAACAATCCACTACCGGCGGGACATCCGATGCGCGCTTCCTGCGTGCAGTGTGCCCGGTGATCGAATTCGGGCTGGTCAATGCCACCATGCACAAGCGCGACGAGGCGGTAGCCATGCCCGACCTCGATACGCTAAGCCGCATCTATACGCGCATCGCAACAGCGGCGCTGACATCTTAACGGGCTGAGGGGTCTCACACACATGCTACGCACCTGGTTCGAGATTCCGCTGTGGCAACGTGTCGTCACCGCGCTGATCCTTGGCATTCTGACCGGTTGGGCCTGGGGCCCCGATGCGGAAAGCATCAAGTGGATCGGCGATTTCTTCATCAAATCGATCAAGATGCTGGTCGTGCCGCTGATCTTCTTCAGCCTGGTGGCCGGCGTCGCGGCAATTGGCGATCTGCGCAAGCTGGGCGCGGTGGGTGGACGCGCGATGCTGCTGTTCATCATTACCGGCCAGATTTCCGTCTGGTTCGGCCTTGGCCTTGGCACATTCTTCGCGCCAGGCGCGGGCGTGGATACGAGCGCGATCGACAAAGGCATCACGCCGGAACCGAACGAGACGACGGCGGTCGACATGATCCTTTCGATCATTCCGGAAAGCCCGGTGCAGGTGATGGCCGACGCGCAGGTTCTGCCGTTGATCGTCTTCGCCATGCTGATCGGCATCGGCATTCTGATGGCCGATAAAGAGGGCGAGCCGGTCAAGAAGGTCTTCGATAGCGGCGCCGTCATCATGCAGAAAGTCACGATGATCGTGATGGAGCTGACCCCATTCGGCGTGTTCGCGCTGATGGCGTGGGTCGCGGGCACGCTAGGGCTGGACGCGCTGTTCGGCCTCGCGAAGCTGGTCGGCCTAAATTATCTGGGCTGCCTCGTGATCATTTTCGTGATGTATTCCGCGATCATCAAATTCATTGCCAAACTGCCGGTGCGCGATTTCTTCCGCGGGATCATCGATGCAATGGCGGTGAGCTATTCGACGGCGTCTTCCAACGCGACCTTGCCGGTCACCTTGCGCTGCACCCAGCGCAATCTGGGCGTCAGTCCGTCTGTCTCGAGCTTCGTGGTCTCGCTCGGTGCGACGATCAACATGAACGGCACCGCGATGTATCTGGGTCTCGCGACCTTATTCGGCGCACAGATTTTCGGCGTAGACCTTACTCTCGGTCAGTACTTCCTGATCTCGATCCTGGCGACGCTTGCGGCCATCGGCGCAGCGGGCATTCCGGGCGCGGGCCTGATCATGATGGCGCTGGTGTTCGGCGCGGTCGGAGTGCCACTGGAAACCATTGCCTTCGTGGCAGGTGTGGACCGGATCATGGACATGATGCGCACCACCACCAATGTCAGCGGCGACGCCGCGATTGCGACCACGGTGGCTGTGATGACAGGTGAGATCGACCGCGAGGAAATGATTTCGGCGGATGATGTCTAGTTTGTAGGATTATCAATATTTCATGCAGGCGAGCACCCGATATGCGGCAGCTGCTTTAGTTTCTCTGATTGGCCCGCTTCTTGTCCTGAGCGGGTTGATAAGCTTGGCTGGATTCGGCCCTAGACAATATGAATTCTGGGCCGAAATTCCATGGTTTGTATGGCTGGGCATTTGCTTGATACCAGGGATCATCGGGATTGAGGCTTTGCCCGTCGTGAGAAGGAAAAAGGCGGTCCTGACGGGAATCTATTTGCCGCTCGGTTTTGGAGCGCTCTTTTTCTACGCCCTTTGGTATTCCTGCGCATTCTATGGTGGATGCCTCTAAAGCTAACGCCCCTTGGGCTTCTCCAGAACCTTCTTCCTGAAGCTGCACAGATCCACTTGCCCGCACCGCCAGCATTCCGGCGTGCGTGCCTTGCAGACATAGCGACCGTGCAGGATCAGCCAGTGATGCGCGTGCAGGCGGAAGGGCTGGGGCACGCGCTTTTCGAGCTTCTCTTCGACCTTCTCCGGCGTTTTGCCTTTGGCGAGACCCGTGCGGTTGCCGACGCGCAGAATATGGGTGTCGACCGCAAAGGTTTCCTGTTTGAACCAGCAATTTAGCACGACATTGGCGGTCTTGCGGCCCACGCCAGGGAGCCGCACGAGGTCCTCGCGCGTGTCGGGAACTTCGCCGCCATATTCATCGACCAGCAGCTGACTAAGCAGGATCACATTCTTGGCCTTGGAATTGAACAGCCCGATCGTCTTGATGTGCTCTTTGAGGCCTTCCTCACCGAGCTCCAGCATCTGTTGCGGGGTTTTGACTTCGGCAAACAGCCTGCGCGTCGCCTTGTTGACCCCCACATCGGTTGCCTGTGCCGATAGAGCCACGGCCACCACCAGCTGGTAGGCATTGCCATACTCCAGCTCGGTCTCCGGCTCGGGATTGTCATCCGCCAGCCGCCGGAAAAACTCGAAAATCTGGTCCTTGGTCATGCGACCGGATCGCCTCCGCGCAACCAGCGGGTCATGCGCGGATAGGCCGGCATATCGGGTGTGGGGCGGTGCAATTCCGCTGTCATGTCCCACATCGCCAACATCGGCACGCCGAGGAAATTGCCTTGCGAGAAATTCATTCGCAGCGAGGCTGCGTGGCCCTTGTAGCCCATATCATGGAACAGCACTTCGAGCGTGATTTCGCACGGTACAGTGGCGGCGGCAGACCAGGCGATGGCGGCCATTTCCTCGCCCGGATCATCGCTCATCTGTTCCATCGTGGCGCGCTGCTGCGGATCGGCAACGGCCAGATGGCCCGCCTCGTGCAGCAGGTCGCCCGGGTAGACAGGGGCGGCGGGATCGATAATGATTGCGCCCTTGCGGATCGTCATGCCCATCTCTTCCGCATCGGGCACGGTATCGACAAAGACCTCGATGCCCAGGCCTTCGATGAAATCCACCATCCGGTTGACTTCGGGCAGGCCGCCCGGCTCCTGCCAGTTGCAGGCTTCAATGGCGGCGCGGCTCACAGGTTGAGCACCTCCGGCATGGTGTAGCGGCCCGGCGGTTTGCCCATCAGCCATTCGGCCGCGCGTACTGCCCCGCGGGCAAAGATCATGCGGTTTTCTGCGGCGTGGGAGAGGGTGATGCGTTCCTGCTCCCCGGCCAGGATCACACTGTGATCCCCCGCAACCGTGCCCCCGCGCAGCGCGGCAAAGCCAATCGCGCCTGCCGCCCTTTCGCCGGTATGCCCGTCACGGCCACTTTCGGTATTGGCAGTCAGATCGATCCCGCGCCCTTCCGCCGCCGCTTCGCCCAGCAACAGGGCAGTGCCCGACGGGGCATCGACCTTGTGCCGGTGGTGCATTTCGACAATCTCGATATCCCAGTCCGGCCCCAATCGGCTGGCCGCCTCGCGTGCGAGATGCGCGAGCAAAGTGACGCCGAGCGAGGTGTTGCCGGTTTGGAGGATCGCGACATCGCGGGCTGCGTTGTCGATTGCCGTGTGGTGCGGTTCGTCCAGCCCGGTGGTGCCGATCACCAGCGGGATGCCGGCCCCGATGGCTGCATGGAGATTGGCCTCGAGCGCTTGCGGAGACGAGAAGTCGACCAGCGCATCGCTGCGGTCGGCCAGGGAGGCGGCATCGCCGCCCGCATCCACGCCTCCGGCAAGATCATGCTCGCGGTCGGCAAGGGCGGTCGCGATGGCCTGACCCATCCGCCCCGCGCTGCCAATGATTCCGATACGCGCCATTGCTAACTCCACCTTGTGCGTGCTTGATGCTCTCCATGGCCGAGATACGCAACATCGTGATCCTGACCGGTGCCGGGATATCCGCAGAGAGCGGCATCGACACCTTCCGCTCCGCCGGCGGCTTGTGGGAACAGCACAGGGTGGAAGACGTGGCAACGCCGGAAGGATTTGCGCGCGATCCGGAGCTGGTGCTCGGCTTCTACGACATGCGGCGCGAAGCGCTGCGGAAGGTGCAACCCAACGCGGCGCATGCGGCCTTGGCGCGGCTGGATAGGCAGTTCGCGGGCGAGCTGTTGATCGTGACCCAGAACGTGGATGACTTGCATGAACGGGCCGGAGCCCGTCGCATCCTGCATATGCACGGCGAGCTGAAGAGTGCGCTGTGCATTTCCTGCGAAATGCGCTCGCCCTGGGACGCAACGCTGAGTGATCGCCCGCCATGTCCGGTATGCCGGGCCCCCAGCCTGCGGCCTGATGTCGTGTGGTTTGGTGAGATGCCGTATCAGATGGACCGCATCTACAGCGCATTGCGAGAGGCGGATCTGTTCGTCAGCATCGGCACCTCGGGCGCTGTCTATCCGGCGGCAGGCTTTGTCCGCGATGCCCGCGACCTTGGCGCGCGGACGCTAGAGCTCAATCTTGAGCGCAGCGAAGGCTCGGCGTGGTTCCACGAGAGCCGCCAGGGGAAGGCCGGGGAGTTGGTGCCGGAATGGGTTGATGAAGTGCTGATAAGCTAGCGACCGCCACTGGTGGTGGGGGCGGACGATTGGCAAGCTTCCTACTATTGGTTGAAACGGGAAGCTGACGGCGCATTCTTTCGATTGAGGAAGGTCTCGAGACGAAGTTGCTTCTTGTCTTCAGAGGCAATCCGGATCGATCGAGCTAGCCGCTGAATCTGCTTTTCCCATTTATCGGCATGCTTCTCTGCGTTCCCATGCTTGATAGGCCCGCAAGCCAGAAACCGGACTGGCTTGAAACCGCAGAAACCGAGAATCTGGCGCTTCCATCGTTTGATTAATGCATTGCCGTAGCTCAGTCGCAAGAAGAATGGCGGTGTATCCATCGTTGCGATCACATCCGCAGAGCGGCCTTCCATGAGCTTATCCCACCAAGGGTCGTCGGAATGATAGGCAAATGCGAAGCCGGGCAAGAGCACGCGGTCGAGCAGGCCTTTGAGTTCGGCAGGCTCGCTTCCCCACCACATAGGAAAGCTGACCACCAAGTGATCGCACTCATCAATTTGTTTCGCCAGATTGGCAACATCCGGCTCCCACTCTACGCGTTTTGCATATCCGAACCGCAAGATCGGCGAGAATTCCATGTCTCGGACCGCAATCCTGTTGGCGATTGTTCCTTGCGGCAGAGCGTCCTCGTATTGCTGGAGCAGGTGCGAGGAAAACCGATTCTCGTCGGGATGACCATCAAGCAGAAGCACGCGCATACGATTAGCAATCCTGACAATTCGCGAAGCAGAAAAACTGGACGATAAGGAATGCAGGGTCAATGTTCGCTTGAGAATTGAACCCTTGGTCGATGTCAGCAATTGGGTCGCTAACTGACCTTCGCTCTACACCCCTTGCAGCCTGGATCCTTGGGGATCGCAATCGCGCGCATTCCGGGCTTGATCCCGTCCATTAGTTGCAGCTTGCCCCATTGCGCGTCACCGAAGCGGTTGGTGCCATCGAGCAGAACCCGCACGGCGTGCATCGCCGCGAAGGTGCCGACCCAGCCAACCATCGCGCCCAAAACGCCGTCTTCGGCGCAGGTGTCGCAATCATCGGCGTCGAAAGCATCACCCACGAAGCAGCGATAGCAGGGCTGGCCAGGCAGATGGCCGGCGAATGCAGCGACCTGGCCCTGGAAGCGCCCGACAGCGGCGGAGAGCAGTGGAACGCCTGATGCGACACAGGCGTCCGACACTGCCAGCCGGGTGGCGAAATTGTCGGTGCCGTCCAGCACCAGATCCGCCGATGCCATCAATTCGCGCGCATTCCCCGCATCGATCCGCTGGTCGCTGATCGTGACCCGCAAGGAGCGATCGAAATTCTGCACCCAGCGCCGCGCGGCAACGGCTTTGCCATGGCCGATATCGCGTTCGGAAAAGAGCGTCTGGCGCTGCAAATTGCTGGCATCGACGCTGTCGCTGTCGACAAGGGTGAGGCGCCCGATTCCGGCGCCCGCGAGATATTGCAGCGCGGGGGAGCCGATGCCGCCCAGGCCCACGACAACAACATGCTTGTCGACCAGCGCTGCCTGGCCGGCGCCGCCAATTTCGGGCAGGACAATATGGCGCGCAAACCGTTCCAGTCGCTCTGGTGACAAGCTCATGGAAAAGCTGTTGGCAGGATGCGAACAGCCTGTCGACAGCCCTGTGCATAGGACTGTCGAAGACGTGTTGGCGAATTGTGGCTTGGCTGTGGATGCGAACCCGAAGAGCCGAGCGGTCTTGGCTAGCTCTCCAGCTGTCTCAACAGGCTACGCACATCGCCATCCATATCGGCGTCACGCTGGCGCAGATCCTCGATCAGGCGCACGGCATGGATCACCGTGGAATGGTCGCGGCCCCCGAACTTGCGCCCGATTTCGGGATAGCTGCGCGGGGTGAGAACCTTGGAAAGATACATCGCAACCTGGCGCGGCCGGACAACGGCACGTGCGCGTCGCTTGCTGCTCATCTCACTGCGGTCGATGCGATAGAACTGGCACACGGTGCGCTGGATCTCGTCAATCGTGATCCGGCGGCGGTTTGCGGACAGGATATCGGTCAGCTGTTCTTCGGCCAGCTGTAGCGAAACCGTCTGGCCGGTGAGCTGGGCGTAGGCGATCAGCTTGTTGAGGCCGCCGACCAGCTCGCGCACATTGCGCGTGATGGTGCGGGCGAGGAATTCGATGACGTCTTCGGGCACGTCCAGCGGCGCAAAGCGGGTCAGCTTGCTTTCGAGGATCTTCTTACGCAATTCGATGTCGGCGGCCTGGATGTCGGCGACGAGGCCCATCGACAGACGGCTGAGCAGGCGCGGTTCGACCCCGTCGAGAGCCTGCGGCGCACGGTCGGCGGCGAAGACCAGTCGCTTGCCCTCGGCCAGCAGGTGATCGATCGTGTAGAGCAATTCCTCCTGCGCGCTCGCCTTGCCGATGATGAACTGGATATCGTCCACCAGCAGCAGGTCGAAACTGCGCAGGCGAGCCTTGAATTCGATCATCTGGTTGGCTTTGAGCGCTGAGACGAATTCGACCATGAAACGCTCTGCACTGCAGTAGAAAATGCGCGCACGCGGATGGGCCGACAGATAGTGATGGCCGATAGCGTGCAGCAGGTGCGTCTTACCCTGGCCGGTTGCGGCCTTGAGGTAGAGCGGGCTGAATTGCGGTTGCTCGGTCGCGGCCATGCGCTGCGCTGCGTTGCAGGCCAGGATGTTCGTTTCGCCAGTAACGAAAGCGGCGAAGGTCAGCGAAGCATCGAGCCCGACAGAAGACGTGAAACCGGCATCGTTGATCGTCCCGGCGCCGCTGACCATCATGCCCATATCAAGGCCATCATTGGCGGGGCGTCGCCCGTCACCCAAGGCGATATCGGGCAGCTTGCGACGGCCCGGATGCACCTGAATGCGCACATTGCGGACGTTGCTACGGGCGATTTTCCAGGCCAGCGATAAACGGTCCGCAAAGCGATCCTGGACCCAGTTGGCCGAGAATTCGGTCGGCAAGTATAGATCGAGCGTACCGGTATCGTCGCAGAAGCCGCCAATCTGGATCGGCTTGATCCACTGGCTGTGGAGTTGATGGCCAAGATCCTTGCGGAGCCCCTGGCTGATGTCTGCCCAATCGGCAGCCAGGTTCACCGCTTCCTGATCTTCCATCAGATCCTCTTTCGAATTGCGTTTTGCGACCCCGGCCCTGCTTATGTCTTTACCCATTAATCCCGCCTGTCATGCAGCCTTCCCCAAGGCTGGTTTCTTGTCTTCCAAAGGACTGGCAAAGCTTCGCCACTGCCCAGACAACACGTGTCTGGGGCATCCCCCCTATTGGATCGAAATATGTGCGTTCGGCCTGTCCCGTGCCGATTGCGAAATGCAGTTAAAGAGCGCTGCGCGATTCTAAGCAAGGGGGGATAAGGTAAAAAATCTGAAATAAACCGTTTGACAGACCGCAACCCCGCAGACGTGCGTTTAACACTCTGTTTAGGTTGATAAAATGCGCATGATCCTGTGCGAATCGCAGGAATTCCAACACTTACGCGTCGTGGCCTTGTTACGAATCGATGACATAGCAAAAAGGGCCGCCGCAAATTGCGACAGCCCTCGAGCTTTCAGCTGTTCGATTGGCCCCGCAGGGACCCGAATCAGAGTGCTGCGACTCGCTTGGTCAGGCGCGAGAATTTCCGCGCAGCGGTGTTCTTGTGCAGTACGCCGCGAGCAACGCCGCGTGCCATTTCAGGCTGGGCGGCACGAAGTGCGGTCTGGGCTGCTTCTTTGTCGCCACCTTCGATAGCCGTTTCGACCTTCTTCACGAAACCACGGATGCGGCTCATGCGCGCGGTGTTGATTTCGGCGCGGCGGTTGTTGCGACGGATACGCTTGCGGGCTTGCGGCGTGTTGGCCATGTTCGTCCTTGTTTCTCGACCGCCATGCGCGGCCGGATGCTCTACTCTGGTAAATCTCGGAAACGGCGGAAGCCCGCCGGAAAGCGCGCCACATAAGGCGCACCCCCCGAATCGTCAAGTGATTCCCTATCTCTGGCACCGTGGGCAGAACCATGTGCTGCGCCCGCCTTGGGCGAAGCGTCGGATGATACCCCCATCCTCGCGGTGGCAGGCGTCTCCCTCGCGGCCATAGACATCGAACCGGGTGGCGAAATAGCCCAGCTCTCCGTCGGGTTGCGCATAGTCCCGGAGCGATGATCCTCCGTCGTGGATCGATTGGGTCAGAACATTCTGGATTGCCGGAATCAGGCGGGCAAGCGCAGGTTTCGAAACTTTGCCACCTGCCTTGCGGGGATGGATACCGGCATGGTGCAGCGCCTCGCAGACATAGATATTGCCCAAGCCTGCGATGATCGATTGGTCGAGCAGGCAAAGCTTGATTGCTTGCTTGCGGCCGGCAAGGGCCTGTTTCAGGTAATCGACGGTCAGACTGTCGCCCAATGGTTCGGGGCCCATCGCGGCAAAGCTTGGCCACGTCGGCAGGCTCTGGGTATCGACCAGGTCGACCCAGCCAAAGCGGCGCGGATCGCACAGCGCAAAATGGTGCCCCGCTGTTTCCAGGATGAAATGGTCATGCTTGTCGGGGCTGTCCGGATCAATCCGCCAGCGCCCGCTCATGCCCAGGTGGAAGATCAGGGTCTGGTCCCGGTCTGTATGAAGCAGCCCGTATTTGGCGCGCCGGCCCAGGCTGGAAATGGTGGCGCCCGTCATTGCTTGCACCAATTGGGGCGGGAACGGGCGGCGCATATCGGGGCGGTTGACGGCAGCGCGCGTGATCCGCTCTCCCTCAAGGAACCGTGCAAGGCCCCGCACCGTTGTTTCGACTTCAGGAAGTTCAGGCATAGCCGGAACCCACTAACACCCTTTGCCGGGGTGGCAATTCCATCTAAGGCGCGCGGCGATGAGTGAAAGCGTATCTTTCGGTTACGAAGATGTAGCCCCCGAAGAGAAAACAGAGCGTGTTGGCGCGGTGTTTTCCAATGTCGCGGCCAAATATGACATCATGAATGATGCCATGTCGGGCGGCATGCACCGGCTGTGGAAGGATCGCTTCGTTCGCAGGGTAAAACCGCAACCGGGTGAAGCCATTCTGGATATGGCTGGCGGTACCGGCGATATTGCATTTCGCATGGCGGAGCGCGGCGCCGAGGTGACCGTTGCCGACATAAACCAGGAAATGCTGGACGTCGGCGTGGAACGCGCGATGGAGCGCGGCATAGCCGGCCTCGTCTGGTCACGCCAGAACGCGGAAGAGCTCGACTATATAGACCGGCAATTCCACGCCTACACGATCGTGTTCGGCATCCGGAATGTCACCCATATCGACAAGGCGTTGGCCGAGGCGCACCGCGTATTGAAGCATGGCGGGCGCTTCTATTGCATGGAATTCAGCACCACGGACTGGCCCGGGTTCAAGGAAATATACGATCTCTATTCGCACCAGTTGATGCCCAAGATCGGCAAGGCAATTGCGGATGACGAGGACAGCTACCGCTATCTCGCCGAATCGATCCGCCGCTTTCCCAAGCCGCCGGTGTTCGAGCAGATGATCCGCGATGCAGGTTTCGAGCAGACGCGTGTCGAGCAGATCCTCGGCGGCGCTGTAAACATCCATTCGGGATGGAAGATTTGAATGACGTCTGATCGCTCCGCACCTTGTGCTGTGCTGCGTCCGGCACCAGCCCGCGCCCCCTCCCGGCCACCCATGGCACTATCCTGTTGGGTGGCCGGGAGGGGGCGCGGGCCGGTGCCGATTGAGCCATCAGGCGAACAATCATCATGACGCGGCCTGCAACGCATATCTGGCGGCTTCTGAAATGGGGCCGGACGGCTGCGAAGCACGGGGCGTTGCGCGGGATCGAGCGTGATCCCAATACGCCGTCGCCCGTGCGACGCCTGACCCGCTTGGCCCGGCTGGGCACTTTTCCGCCTGCTGTTCCCGATTATGCCGGTGCCTTTCGCGATATTGGCCCTGCCGCGATCAAGCTCGGTCAATCGCTGGCGACGCGCCCCGATCTGGTCGGCGAGGAAGCGGCCAACAACCTGCTCTCTTTGCAGGACAGCCTGCCACCGGTCGCCTTTTCGGAGATCGAGGCCGCCGTCGCTGCCACCTTCGACCAGCCGCTCGACACGCTATTTTTGAGTATCGATCCTGTACCGGTAGGCGCTGCATCCATTGCCCAGGTGCACAAGGCAGTGACGAGCGATGGGCGCCAGGTTGCCCTGAAAGTCTTGCGCCCGGGCATTCGCGAGAAATTCGCGCGGGACATCCAGACCTATGAATGGGCTGCAGCCCATGTCGAGGCGATGGGCGATGAAGCTGCCCGCCTGCGCCCGCGTGCGACAATTGCCAATTTCAAACGCTGGACCAATACCGAGCTGGATCTGCGCCGCGAGGCAGCCTCCGCCAGCGAACTGGCGGAATCTATGCGCGGGTTCGAAGGGTACCGCGTCCCCACTATCGATTGGGACCGGACCAATGGCCGCGTGATGACCGTCGAGTGGATCGACGGGGTCAAGATCAGCGACAGAGAAGCCCTGATCGCAGCCGGCCATGATCTGGAAGAACTGGCAGAGCGGCTGGTACTGGCCTTTCTGACGCAAGCGATCAGTGGCGGTTTCTTCCATGCCGATATGCATCAGGGCAATCTGTTCGTGCAGGCCGACGGCACGATCGTCGCGATCGATTTCGGGATTATGGGCCGGATAGACCGTCGCGCGCGCCAATGGCTCGCCGAAATTCTCTATGGCCTGACGACCGGCAATTACCAGCGCGTCGCCGAAATCCATTTCGAAGCGCAATACGTTCCGAGCCATCATTCGGTCGGTGAATTCGCCACTGCATTGCGGGCAGTGGGCGAGCCCATGCGCGGCAAGCCGGTCAAGGAATTGAGCGTTGGCCAGATGCTCGATGGCCTGTTTGCCATCACCCGTGATTTCGACATGCAGACCCAGCCGCATCTGCTGCTGCTGCAAAAGACAATGGTGATGGTCGAAGGGATTGCGACCCAGCTCAATCCCGAGATCAATATGTGGGACACGTCCGCACCCTATGTCCGCAGCTGGATCCGTGACGAACTGGGGCCCGAAGCCGCGCTCGCCGATGCAGTGAAAGAGAATATGGCGACACTGTTGCGCCTTCCCGACCTGGTTCGCCGGGTGGAAGAAAAATTCCCGCCCAAAGGTGGCGCGCCCGAAGCAGCCCCTCTGCCCGAAGTCGAACTGATGTGGGACCGAAAGGCCAAGAAGCGCAATGGCGGCTGGTTCGGCTACGTTATAAGCGCCGCTATCGGTGCCGGGGCAGTTGCCGGCGCTTTGGCTCTGGGCTGGATTGGCTGATCAGGTTCCGGTTGGCGGATCGTCGCCATCACCGCCGTCACCCGGGTTCGCCAGGCCCTTGTCTGCGTCATTGTCCGTGCCGTCGCCTGGATCTGCATTGCGCATTTTCTTCCACGCCCTGCGGACGCCGGCGAGAGCCAGAAGCAAGGCGGCGATTGCGCCAAGCACGCCGATCGGGGAGCGGATCCATTCCTCGGCGTCAGCCATCAAGCGCTTGAACTTGCCGAGGGTGGTCACAGAAACATCGATCTCGGCGCTTCGACTGGGCTGGCCGATCCGGCGCAATGACCCGTCAGAGGCACGGACCACGGTGCCGCTGCGCAATTTCAGTTCGTAGCCAGCGCCTGGTTCGGTCGGCGTTACCGACCAGCGCCAGACGGGGTCCGGATCTTCGATCGTGTTGCGGGTCTGGCACTCGCGGGGTTTGATATCGAAGCTGGGATCGGCCTCGAGGCAGGCATACATCAGCCGACCCATCTTGATCGTCCCGACCTCGACTTCGTTGCTCTCCGCATCGCGGCCGATGATTCGGCTAACCCGGCCCCCGGCTTCATCCAGTGCTGCGTCGATTTCCGCCTGCGTCGGCCCCTCTGCTGGAGGTGGAGGCGGAGGAGGGGGCGGAGGAGGGGGTGGAGGCGGTGCAGGTGTAGCTGTCGGCATCTCCACAGCCATGCGGTCAGGTGTGTCGGGCCTAATGTCCGGCTGGCCGGTTACAGGCGGCGTGCTGACGACCACCGGCCCCGGCGTCCCCACCACTGGCCCGTTCGCCGGGATGGATGTGAAGCCTCCGGTTCTGTCCGGATCAGTCTCCGGCGGGTTGGGGACTGGCACAGGCACGGGTTCAGGAGGTGTGGGAGTTGGCTCGGGCACGGCATCAGCAATTTCGCCATCTTCGCCCTGGACGCTCTCGTCGAGCCGCGTGATCGCATAGCGGACGGTGGTTGCCTTGTCGGCCACCATTGTTTCGCTGGGATTGAATGCATCGACCCCGGCTTGCAGCCCGTCATACTGGCGCACGAACCGGTCGCATTCGTCTTCCGTTTCGAATGTGCCAGTCAACTCGCACAGGACATCGCCCGGATCGCGATCAGGATCGTCGATGATTTCTCCGGTGGGGGAACTATCTTCTTCGGGCACACCACAGGACG
This sequence comes from Parerythrobacter jejuensis, assembly GCF_039536765.1. Classification (NCBI taxonomy): domain Bacteria; kingdom Pseudomonadati; phylum Pseudomonadota; class Alphaproteobacteria; order Sphingomonadales; family Erythrobacteraceae; genus Parerythrobacter; species Parerythrobacter jejuensis. The sequence continues at coordinate 1,428,374 of NZ_BAAAZF010000001.1, read as the reverse complement.
CGAGACTGGCCGCCATGGCTACGGCGGCTGTTCCCACCAGTGCTCGTCTTAACCGCGCCATTTTCGTTCCTCCCCATAGAGAATACTGCAAACGCGATCCGTTGTTCTATTTTTATCAAGTATACTCCGTTCGGACGAACGCCGCAAACGGGTGGGTAAACGTGTTGTCAATCCTCGTTCAGCGCGTGGTGGGGCAAGAGCTTCCAGCCCGTGAGGCATAGCAATACCGTGGCTGCCTCTACCAGCACCGGTGCCTGCCAACCGGCATAGCTGCCATCGATCAGGATCGAGACTACCCGGCCGAGCAAGGCAACGCCCATCAATGCGGCACTGGCCAGCAACGGGTCGCCATTGCGCTTCCATGCGCCCCAGATCATGCAGCCGCCTGCGACCCAGAAAAACGCCGTGAGATCGGCCCTGATGGAGGACAAGCCCTGCGCGCCGTCAGGCTTGAGGCCGAAATCGCCGCCGCTGGTGGCGGGATCAAGCAGGAAGCCTGTGCCCATGAACAGATAGAACAATCCGCCAACGAACAGCAGTGCCGTCAAAACCAATCGCATGCTTACATCTCCCCCGATATCCGGCGCAGCTTAGGCCGGACCATCATGCATCGCTAGGCAATTCGTAACCCGCCCATGCGCACCGGGCCACACGGGCCTTTCGCCTGCTCGCTGGCGCGGCTAGGCTGGCCGGCAACACAATGGTCCTGGAAGGGGGCGAGTATGAGCGACGTGGCGGGTCCCAAGATCCTGCTCGTCATTGGTGGCGGGATTGCGGCTTACAAGTCGTGCGAGCTGGTGCGCCTGGTGCGCAAGCAGGGCGGCAGCGTAACCTGCGTGCTGACCAATGGCGGTTCGAAATTCGTGACCCCGATGGCGCTTGCGGCGCTAAGCGAGAACGAAGTCCACACGACCTTGTGGGACCTCAAGAACGAAGTCGAGATGGGTCATATCCAGTTGAGCCGCGAGGCCGACCTGATCGTGGTCTGCCCAGCCACGGCCAACATGCTGGCCAAGATGGCGGCCGGGATCGCTGATGATCTTGCGACGACGCTGATCCTTGCCACAGACAAGCCGGTTATGGCCGTGCCGGCAATGAATGTGCGGATGTGGGAACATGCGGCGACCCAGATGAATGTTGCCCGGCTGCGCGAAGCCGGAGTGCATGTGGTCGAACCCGATGTCGGGCCGATGGCGTGCGGAGAATTTGGAGCAGGGCGTTTGCCCGAACCCGAGGCGGTCTGGTCAGCCATTGCAACGCAACTGGGCCTTGAAACCAATGTCAAGGATGCTGCCCCCATGCCGGTCGAGGCTCTGGAGCCCGAGCCGGAGGTGGAAAGCAAGGGCATGCTGGGGGGCATCCTGTCCTCGATCATTCCCCGCACCACGCCAAAACGCAGCCAGGAAGAACTCGAGGCGCAATGGGAAGAGGCCCCGGATCCTGACGCGGTGGATATTGCTGCGCTCGAAGCGGAAGCAGCTGGCGAGTTGGGCGAACCCATTGAGACTGACGGCTCGCTGCTAGCCAGCAAAGGCGGCGCTGTCTCCGCACCCCCGACCGATGCCGATGCTCTCAATCATACAGTCGCGACAGGCACGGGAGAACAAATGCCTGAACCAGTCGCAGGAGCCGGATCTCTGGTGCAGGAAAGCCCGCCAGAGCCCAATCCGCTTGCCGGGCAACCCGATTTCGAAACCGACCCGGATCATCGCCCGCTCTATGGACGCCATGTGCTGATCACAGCGGGTCCAACGCATGAACCGATTGACCCGGTTCGCTACATCGCCAATCGATCCAGCGGCAAACAAGGCTTTGCCATTGCTGCCGCGGCGGCTGCATCAGGCGCGCGGGTCACGCTGGTCGCCGGCCCGGTCCATCTCGAAACGCCGCCAGGTGTCGACCGCATCGACGTTGAAAGCGCGCGCGAAATGGCCGACGCCGTAAAGTCGGCATTGCCCGCCGATGCTGCCGTGATGGTTGCTGCGGTGGCAGACTGGCGCACACGCGATTTCGTGGACCAGAAGATGAAGAAACGCGGATCGGCACCGCCTGCGCTGATCCTGGAGGAAAACCCCGATATCCTTGCCAATCTTTCGGCCAGTGACAAACGCCCGCCACTGGTGGTCGGCTTCGCTGCGGAGACCAATGACGTGGTCGAACACGCCACTGCCAAGCGCAAGCGCAAGGGGGCGGACTGGATTGTGGCCAATGACGTTTCTGGCGACGTGATGGGCGGCAGTCACAATGATGTGCATATCGTCACCTCCAAGGGTGTCGAAGACTTGCCCGAAATGCCCAAAGAAGATGTCGCCCGCGCCCTGGTGGAAAGGATCGCGGCGGCTTTGGAGGAGACTGCCGGTGGCTGACGTGCCCGTCAAACTGAAGCGCTTGCCCAACGGGCACGGGCTGACTTTGCCTGCTTATGCCACCGAAGGTGCGGCAGGGATGGATGTCGTCTCGGCAGAGGACATCACACTCCAGCCCGGCGCGCGCCATGCGGTTGCGACCGGCCTCTCGATGGCAATTCCGCAGGGGTATGAAATCCAGGTGCGACCGCGTTCGGGCCTGGCGCTCAAGCACGGTATCACGGTGCCTAACACACCGGGCACGATCGATTCCGATTATCGCGGTGAATTGAAAGCGATCCTGATCAATCACGGCACCGAGCCCTTCGCGATCCATCGCGGCGACAGGGTTGCCCAATTGGTGATTGCCCCGGTGACGCGAGCGGCCTGGGAAGAGGTCGAAGAACTGGATGCAACCGATCGCGGAGAAGGTGGCTTTGGATCAACCGGCGGCCACGCGAAGCTCTGACCCCCTAATCGAGGATTCCGACTGCGAGCTCGACCCAGAGGAGCAGGAATGCAGCCGCCGCCGTGCTTGCCATGAACATTCTCTTGCGAGGCGTGCTGCCGAAACGGACGGCCATTTCAAGCAGTAGGCCAAGACCGGCGAGCATGGCGCCAAAGACGAGAAAATCACTGCCAGTCCAGCGAACTTCCCGAGTGAACTGCATAGCCACCAGCGGGGTTGCAAGCAGGCAAGCTGCGAACAGCAAGTAGGCCCAGCGCCAGTGACCCGAAACCGATACTTCGCGTACTGATTCTACTTCCATTGGCGGCCTCCCTGCACGATGGCGCGCGCGACTAGTTGACCCGGCGGACTTTCACCTTTTCCGGAGCAATCGAAATGCGCAGGGTTTCGCCCGAATTGCCGGGGAAATCCGTGAACATCGCTTCGACCAGATTGGGCACGAGATGTTGCAGCCGGTTGCTGGTCGACATGGCTTGCGCCTTGCCTTCGAACAGGCGTTCACCGGTCACGCGGTTGTCGATCTTCATATCGATGCCGCTGGTATAGACGGTGTAGCTGCGCACATCCGCGCCACCGAACCACGGATCATAGAACCCGTATCCCCAGCGGCTGCCACGCAAACGGCTGCGCAGGAAGCGGCTGCGCGGGGAATATCCATACCACGGGTTGTAAAACGGATCGGCAAAGCCGGTCGACCGGACGCGTTCGCGCCCGGTGTCTACGCCATAGTCGAACTTGACGAGAAGACTAGCGGTTTCGGGCGAGCCTTCGGCGTAGCCGAGGCGCTCCATCTGTGCCTCGACCAAATCGGCATATTGCGAAAACTCAAGCCCGCCAGCAAGGGCGGGATCCTCCGCGACTACTGCAAAGGTCTGCCCCTGCGGTGCAGGCAATTGGGTGGTGAAGCGCGTCACATCGGAATTGAACGAGCTGGCGCACCCCGCAAGCGTAGCAAGCAGGAGCGGGACGGAGGCTGCTTTCAGCAGGCGCCTGGTGATGGTCGGTTTGGTCATGGCGTAGCCCTTGAATTTTCAATCCGCAGCGCCGCTACTCCGGAGGAATGCGGCGCACGCGCATGCATCATTACCACCAGAATAGGCGCATGGCCATGAACCGCGATTGAATACCGGCGATTACAGGTGGTTAGACCGCCCGCGTAATAGCCCGAGCGCCTCATAGGCTGCGTCCAGCGTGGGTGAGCCTCGTTCGCGGGCACGCGCAGCACCTCTGGCGAGAATGGCGTCGAGCGCTTCGCGGTCTTCCAGCAGCTCGCGAAAACGCGTCGAGATCGGGCTGAGCGTTTCGACCAGCAATTCACCAAGCGCTGGCTTGAAGGCGCCAAAGCCCTGGCCGGCAAACCGGCCGAGCACGTCCTCGACACTCGACTCCTCGATCGCGGCAAAAATTGTGACCAGGTTAAGGGCCTCGGGCCGGTCAGCCAGTTTTTCCTTGGAGGCTGGCAATGGCTCAGGATCGGTCTTGGCCTTCTTCACCTTTTTCATGATCGTATCGGCGTCATCGACCAGGTTGATCCGGCTCATTTCGCTCGGATCGGATTTGCTCATTTTTGCCGAGCCGTCCCGCAGGCTCATGATTCGCGCGGCCTGGGGCGGGATGTAGGGATCGGGCAGGGTGAAGACGGGCTTCTCTTCGCCATTCTCGTCTTTTGGCGCAAAGTCGTTGTTGAATTTCTGCGCAATGTCGCGCGCCAACTCAAGATGCTGTTTCTGGTCTTCGCCGACCGGCACGTGGGTGGCCTGGTACAGGAGAACATCGGCTGCCTGCAGGACGGGATAGGCGAACAATGCGATGGACTGGCCTTCGCGGTTCTTGCCGGCCTTGTCCTTCCACTGCGTCATCCTGTTGAGCCAGCCCATCCGCGCGGTGCCATTGAGCAGCCATTGCAGTTCGGCATGGGCCGGAACCTGGGCCTGATTGAACAGGATGGACCGATCCGGATCGATTCCGCAGGCGACAACAGCCGCCGCCATTTCGAGCGTAGTCGCGCGTAGTTCGGCAGGATCATGCGGGGTCGAAATTGCGTGAAGGTCGGCGAGGAAGAAAAGACACTCGCTGCCTTCCGTCATCTCATCCTGCATTTTCACCCAGTTGCGGATGGCCCCGAGATAATTGCCGAGATGAAGATTGCCCGTGGGCTGGATGCCGGAAACGACTCTCATTTTGGGGGGCATGAATTCTGGTCCTGAAGAATCGGTTGAAAGGGTTCTAGCCTTGACGGCGCATAAGCCTGCCGATGGTCGCGCGGTCAAGCACGCCGAGCAGCATCGCGGCCAGGCCATAGGTGGCGATCCCGGTCGCCATAATCGCGGCGATCCCGGCGGCCTTGTCCAGGAGCCCTTGCGAGAACCAGTCTGCGATTTCTGGCATCAGGAACCAAAGTGCAGCGCCCATAGCAGCAGCAGCCAGTCCGATCCGCAGAACCCGCCCGGCAACGCGCGCTGGCAGGCGGTAATAGCCGCGCGCATGCAGGATCGCGCCGAGCAGGGCAATGTTGATCCAGGCTCCGACAGCCCCGGCAATGGCAAGGCCAACCACACCGATGCGCGGCACCAGCACGATGTTGAGCCCGATTGTCACCACCAGCGAAATGGCGGCAGTGACCACCGGTGTGCGGGTATCCTTGCGGGCGAAGAAGTTGGGCGTCAGCACCTTGACCAGCACATAGGCAGGCAGGCCGAGAACAAGGGCGGAAACAACCGAACCGGTCACGATCGCATCCTCGGCAGTGAAATTCTGCCCCACCATGAAAGCTTGCACAAAGGCTGTGCCGGTGAAGAACAGCGCAACGGCGCACGGCACCGTCAGCAACATAGCCAGTTCGATAGCATTGGATTGCAGGCGCGCGGCCTCGTCAGCTTCTTCCCGGCTCAGAAACCGGGACAGGGCTGGCAGGATTGCGGTGCCCAGAGCGATGCCGATGATCCCTAGCGGCAGCTGGTTCCAGCGGTCGGCCATGGCTAGATAGGTATAGCTGCCAACCTCCAGGGTGGAGAGGAAAAAGAGGTCGACGAACCGGCTGATCTGGTAAACTCCCGCGCCAAAAATGGCGGGCACGACCAGCAGGCCAAGTTCCTTTACCCCGCCGGTAATTTTCGGTGCCACCAGCGCGAGACTGAAACCGGCCCGGCGCATGAAGCTGTAGAGCCAGATGACCTGCAGCAGACCCGAGAGTGAAAGCGCCCATGCCATCGCCTGCGCCGCGGTCCAGCGGGCAGCCGGATCCTCACCCATCGTCAAACCATAGGCAAGCGCGGCGATGAGGCAGATGTTGAGCAGGATCGGTGCCGCCGCTGCGGCCGCAAAACGTGACAGGGAATTGAGCACTGCGGCAATCAGCGTCGCAACGCTCATGAACAGCAGATAGGGGAAGGTGACCCTGCCCATAAAGACCGCGATCGCCAGCGCATCGGCATCGGTGGCCAGCCCCTCTGGCGCGAAAAACTCGACAACCCACGGCATGGCGATCATCGCCACCGCGCCGAACAGGATCAGGACCGGCAGCAGCACCGCGAGCACATTCTCGGCGAACATGCGCGCTTCGCTGACATCGCCATCTTCCTTCATCCGGCGGTTGAACAGCGGGACAAAGGCGCTGGCAAAGGCCCCCTCGGCGAACAGGCGGCGGAAAATATTGGGCAGCATGAAAGCGAGCTGCCAGGCATCGCCCATCGCAGTTGCGCCCAATACGCGCGCAATCAGGATGTCGCGGACGAAACCGAACACGCGGCTGACCGCAGTCAGCCCGCCGATTGTCCCGACGTTCTTGAGCAGGCTCATGACGGGCGTCGCTTCATAAACGGGGCACGTTCATCGCTTCACGCCCGCAGCCGGCAAGAGCTTACGCGCTGCCTGCCGGGGCATCGCCTTGGCTCGTGCCTTCTTCGGCGGCCTTTTCCTGCAGGCGCTGCATATACAGGCCGTTGAAATCGATGGGATCGAGCATCAGCGGCTGGAAACCCAGATCGCGGGTCGCATCGGAAATGACGCGGCGTGCAAACGGGAACAGGATCCGCGGAGCCTCGGCATAAAGGAACATATGGGCCTGTTCGTCAGGCAGGTTGCGCAGGCCGACCAGCCCGGCATAGACCAGCTCGACGATATACAGCGCGCCGCTCTCGACCTTGGCCTCGACGTTGATCTTCAGCTCGACCTCGGTCACTTCGTCGTTCACGGCTTCGGCACCGATGTTGAACTGCAGATCGACCTGCGGCTGTTCCTGCCACTGGTATACTGCCGGAGCATTCGGGTTCTCGACCGAAAAGTCCTTGATATACTGGGTGATGATGCCGGCGGTCGGGCGGGTGTCCGCGCCATTGCCTGCGGTTGCATCCATATTGAGGTCGGTCAGGATATCGCCTTCGTCGGCCATGTTGCGTGGTCTTTCGTCTATCTTGTGAACAGGTGCCTTGCGCTTAGGTCAGGCATTCGGCGGCGCGCCTAGCACTGCCGGGACGTTGTCGCAATGCGCCACTGCGTGTTCTTGCCGGTTCGCAGCTGCGGCCAAACGGTCCGCAGATGGGCCATGTGCCGCGTTGTGTATTTGTAATCACACCCTATTTAAGGTTAGGGCGTTAACCCAAAGGACTTGTGCGGAAGAATCTGCTATACCGCACAGCGCAATCGATAGGTGTAGTCACTCGTGATTTTCGAAATTGTCATTCTCGCCATGATCGCCGCTTTCCTCGGGATGCGGCTTTACTCTGTGCTGGGCCAGCGGGCCGAGCATGAAGAGGAGATCGTGCCGAACCGTTTCGACAACGGGGAAAACGCCCCGGCGCAGGTGCAGGACGCGCCGAAACCGGCCAACACCGTGGTCGAGCTGAATACCAATCCCGACATGCTCCCCTCTGTAGAGCAGGGCGTGCGTGCCATTGCAGCCGCCGATCGCGGGTTCGATATCAGCGCTTTCCTCGAAGGGGCCAAGGGTGCCTATGCCATGGTGCTCGACGCTTTCTGGAAAGGCGACAAGGAAACGCTGCGCGAGCTGTGCGACGACGATGTGTACCAGGGCTTCACCTTCGCCATCGACGCGCGCGAGGCAGCTGGCGAAACGCTCGACAACACTCTGATCCGCATCGAAGACACGATGATTCGTGATGCTTCGCTTGATGGCGGCACCGCGCGCGTCACAGTGCGATTCGTATCCGATATCGCTGCCGTCACCCGCGACAAGGATGGCCAGGTCATTGCCGGCTCGCTCGATGATGCGATTGAAAGCCGCGATATCTGGACCTTCATGCGTGATGTGAACTCGGCCAGCCCCGACTGGATCCTCGACGAAACCGACGAGGGCTGAGGCTCGCCAAATTGGCGCTGGCCCGATTGACATAGGCCCCATCAACATCGGTAGGGAGTGGCGCCGTGGCCAAGCGACGTATCGGAATTCTGGCATTGCTCGGGACGCTTGCAGGCTGTGCTGTTGTGCCCGACGCAAAGCCGCCCAGCACCATCATCGATCCGCCGCCGCCTACTGTTGTGGCGCAAAGCGCATTTGCCGCAGGGCTTGCGGTCGGGCCGGGCGTAGGCACGCTGGGCTTTTCCAGGCCGGATGCCAATTCCGCCCTTTCAGCGTTCGTGGCAAGTTGCCGATGGTTGACCAGCAAGGATGACCGCAGCGGCTTGACCCGGCCTGAAGACTGGCAACCTGCCTGTGATGCTGCACGCACGTGGCCGGCATCCCGTGGCGCTGACTTTTTCCTCCAGCATTTCGAAACAGCACGGATCGGCGACGGTGCGGCCTTTGCGACCGGCTATTTCGAGCCGGAGATCGAGGGCAGCCGCACCAAGCTCCCCGGCTATGATGTGCCTGTCTATCGCGTGCCCGATGATCTGGTGCGGGCCTGGCCCGATGATATGCCCGAGGCCGAACGCACAGGTAGGCCCCCACTGGGCCGGATCAACGAAGAGGGGAAGCATGTTCCCTATTTCGATCGCGCGGCAATCGAAGACGGGGCATTGGCGGGCCGCGGGCTGGAATTCGCCTGGGCCAAAGACCCGATAGAGATGTTCTTCCTCCAGATCCAGGGTTCCGGCCTGCTGCGCCAGCCCGATGGCACAGTGATGCGGATCGGATATGCCGGGCAGAACGGGCGCGGTTATACCGGTATCGGGGGCGTCATGCGCGAACGCGGCCTGCTGGGTGACGGGCCGGGCCAGTACGAAGGCAGCATGCAGGGCATCATCCGCTATCTGCGCGAAAATCCCGAGGATGGCCGCGCCCTGATGCGCCTCAACCAGAGTTGGATCTTCTTTCGCGAGCTGACCACCGATGGGCCGCTTGGCTCGCTCGGCGTGCCAGTCCGCCGCGAGAGCAGCGTTGCCGTCGATCCCCGTTTCGTACCCTACGGGGCGCCCGTGTTCCTTGATCTCGATCGCGATGTGGCAGACGGATTGTGGATCGCACAGGATACCGGCGGGGCAATCAAGGGCGCGAACCGGTTTGATACTTTCTGGGGCAATGGCGGCGATGCGCGCGAGATTGCCGGAGGAATGAGCGGACGCGGCCAGGCGCTGGTGTTGTTGCCCAAGGGCACGGTAGCACGTCTCCAGGCCGCCAAAGCAGGGCAGTGACCCATCCCCGTGGCCTGAGCGATGCCGAAGCTACCGTGTGGGAGAAGCTGGCCGCAACGGTCGAGCCTATCCACCCGGCCAGCGTCGCAGCCACCAAGATCGACGCACCGCCGCGCCCGATGCCCAAGCCTGCCGCTCGTCGCAAGACGCCCAAACCGTCGGCGCCAGCTGTCCCTGCTGCTCCGGCCGTAGCGGCCCGAGGCCGCAACCCTGTTGGCAATCTCGACGGGCATTGGGACAAGCGACTGAAAGGCGGGGAGATCACGCCCGACCTGTCGCTCGACCTGCACGATCACGGGCTGGATGCCGCCTATTCGCGCCTGATGGCCGGGATGGAGCAGGCGCGCAGCATCGGCGCGCGGGTGGTGCTGGTGGTGACCGGCAAGGCACGTCCGGTCGATCCCGCTGATCGGGCCACACGGCGCGGTGCGATCCGGGCCAAGATCCTCGATTGGCTTGCGGCTAGCGAACACGGCGAAAGCATCGCGGCCATACGAAAAGCGCACCGCCGCCACGGAGGCGACGGTGCGCTCTATGTCGTGCTCAGGCGCCAGAGATGATCGCGCCCGAACGCGACACTTAGCCGAACAGCCAGGTGCCCATCAGACGGCTGGGCATGAAGCTGAAGATGCCCGGGATCATCAGCGCACCCAGATACATGCCGACGAGATGGCTCTTGTGCTGTGCGATCTTGCCGGCACGCGCGGTTGCAACAGTCTTCCATGCGCCATGAAGGGTGATCGGCACGAAAATGTGGATCCAGCTGAAATCGGTACCGCCGCGGATAAAGGTGATCGCAATCGCAGTGATCACCATCAGCGAAAGCCAGATCTTGCCGAGCATCTTGTGCATCGGGGTGCCTTTGGGCGCGACCAGCAAATATGCGCCGAGCGGGACTGCCGGCAGTACCGTGACGACATGGATCAGAACCGGAATGTTGCGCAGGGCGGGGTGATCGGGCGCCATACCGAAGGCGAAACGGGCCAGTGCAATGATACAAGCCAGCGACATCGCAATCGCGGCAGTGCCCACGATACCGCGGGTGATGGGGCCGATATCAAAGCCTGGCTTGGCCTTGGGGGTAGTGAAGAAGGGCAGGGAAAGTGTGGTCATTGTTGTCTCCATCTCTGTAATACGAATTCCACAATGCCGCCCGCCCATTCGCCCGCAACCTGCCATGCGCGATTGGATTGCCGCATGCGCGAACGGGCCGGTTACGCCCTGATTTTGCGGGGTCTGCCACTTTACGAAGCGCGAATGGGCCGCCAGAAACGCCAATGATGACGCAGCCCGTTCCCGCACCTGCCCAATCTCTTGCCCGCAAGATCATCATCGATTTATCGATCATGACGGCGATTGGCCTTTTTCTCGGCTTCATCGGACCCTTTGGCACCATCAACGCGCCGCTGCCTCTGCGACTGGTCAGCTGGGTTGCCTTCGCCTGGATTGGCTACGCCGTTTACAGTCCGATGAGCTGGCTGGTGAACCGTCTCGAGGCATCGCTCCACCTTCCCAAGCCACTTCTGTGGCTGATGGGCGTCGCCATCGCCACCATTCCGATGACGGCAATTGTGTGGAGTATCGGCTTTCTGCCCGGGCCCATACAATGGCCGACGCTGGAACAGGCGCTGACATCCTATTTCTACGTCTTTCTGATCGGCGGTGCAGTGACGGCGTTTTTCGTTCTGATCGAGAGCCGGCAGGCCGACGGTTTAACTGCTGGAGGGGCTGTACAGGGTGATTGCCCGCCATTTGCGGAGGAAGAGCCGACCCAAGCCTCAAAATTCCTGCCGAGCTTCATCGACCGTTTGCCGCCTGAACTCGGCACAGGTTTGCTGGCGCTGGAAATGGAGGACCATTATGTGCGAGCGCACACCGCATTGGGTTCCGATCTCGTGCTCATGCGGCTGCGCGATGCAATGGCAGAGCTGGGGGGGATTGAAGGGATGCAGGTCCACCGCAGCTGGTGGGTCGCGCGCGGTGCAGTGAAGGATGTGAAGCGGGAGGGCCGCAATGTGCGGCTTGTGCTTGGGGGCGGATTGGAAGCGCCTGTCAGCCGGGCTAATGTTCAGCGGCTCAAGGATGCGGGCTGGATCTAGCCCGCAGTCTGGCCGTCAAATATATCGGCTTGCCACGTTTTTGAGGGCGACAAGGCCGGCCCCCAGGACGGCAAAGAACACCGCCAAAACCAGGTTGCTGAGCAGGAATTGGGCCCAGCCCAATTGCGGCAGGTCGAGGAAGAAATAGGCGTAGAAGCCGGTCAATTCCCCCAGCACAAAAGCGAACAGACCGTACGCCAATGGAGGCGCCATGATCACTGGCACCAGCGGCAGGATTGCTGGTGCGGGCGGGGTGAAACGTAGCCACCACCCAATCACGGCAAGCGGCACAATCGTGTGAAAGACCTGGTTCGTGATCCGATCGAGCCCGACGGGGTGATGATCAGCCGCGAGCAAACCCCAATAGACCAACGCGATGACTGTCAGCATTGTCGCCAACGCGGCCATGACCGGTGTCGAGACCGGCCTGCCCAGCGCGATACAGCCCATAATCACTGCCGCAGCAATATTGCCCCAGATGGTGAAAAAGCGGACGAGCCCGCCAGCATTTTCCAGCAGGGTTCCTTCACCCAGTGAGGGCTGGACACCAAGCGCGGCCAGCGCAAGGAACGCGATCGCAGCAGCTAACAGGCGCGCCTGGCGGGAGGGTGGAGTAGTCGGGACGGAAGCCATAGCCGCGCGCCTTGGCACCAAACACGCCCAATGGCCAAAGAAAAGGCCCCCGGCATCTCTGCCGGGGGCCCTCGCTGTTGGTGTAGCGCGGCGGCTTAGCCGTGATAGCGCTGATAGGTGATGTCAAACCGGTCGGCATCCATGACCTTGGTCCAGGCGGCTACAAAGTCGTTGACGAACTTCGTATCGTGACCGTTTTCGGCATAGACTTCGGCCACAGCGCGAAGCTGCGAGTTGGACCCGAAGACGAGATCGGTGCGGGTTGCGCGCCATTTCTCTTCACCCGAGGCACGGTCGCTGCCGACAAATTCTTCATCGCCGCTCTCGTCGACCACTTTCCATTCGGTGGCCATGTCGAGCAGGTTGACGAAGAAGTCGTTGGTCAGCTGACCCGGACGATCGGTCAGCACGCCATGTCCGGTATTACCGGCTACAGCACCCAGTGCCCGCATCCCGCCGACCAGCGCGGTCATTTCGGGAACCGACAGACCGAGCAGGTTGGCCTTGTCGACCAGCATGTCTTCGGTCTTCACACTCGCCTTGGTGCGCAGGTAGTTGCGGAAACCGTCGGCAAACGGCTCGAGCGGTTCGAAGCTCTCGGCATCGATTTGCTCTTCCACAGCGTCTCCGCGACCGCCGGTGAACGGTACACTGACGTCGTAACCGGCATCCTTGGCAGCCTTTTCAACGGCGGCAGTACCACCCAACACGATCATATCGGCCATGCTGATCCGGTGTGCACCTTTGACCTCTTCCAGCTTGGCCAAGACCTTGGCCAGCTCTTCAGGGTCATTGGCAGCCCAGTCTTTCTGCGGCCCAAAGCGGATATGTGCGCCATTGGCACCGCCACGGTGATCGCTGTTGCGATAGGTCGAAGCCGAGGCCCATGCTGCCTTGACCAGCTCGGAAACGGTCAGCCCGCTGTCGAGGATGGCGCGCTTCAGGTCTGCCAGTTCGCTTTCGCCAATGGGCGGGTTCTCGTTGGTGGGAACCGGATCCTGCCAGATCAGATCTTCCGAGGGTACTTCCGGGCCGAGATAGCGGACCTTGGGGCCCATATCGCGGTGGCACAGCTTGAACCAGGCGCGCGCAAAAGCATCGTCCAGCTGTTCCGGGTTCTTGTGGAAGCGCTCCGAAATCTTGCGATAATCCGGGTCCATCTTCAGCGCCATGTCGGCGGTGGTCATGATGGTCGGAACCTTCTTGTCCGGATCGCGGGCGTCAGGTGCCATATCTTCTTCGGAAGGATTGACCGGCGTCCACATCTTGGCCCCGGCCGGGCTTTCCGTCAGTTCGTAGTCATATTTGAACAGCAGACGGAAATAGTCGTGGCTCCACGATGTGGGGTTGTTCGACCATGCGCCTTCGATGCCCGAGGTCGTGATATTGCCCTTGGCGATCTCTTCCTTGTCGTTGAGCCAGCCGAAGCCTTGCAGGGCGAGGGCTTCGCTTTCCGGCGCCCCGCCGAAAGTGTCGGATGGGGCCGCGCCGTGGGCCTTGCCGAAGGCGTGGCCACCAGCGGTCAGAGCGACAGTCTCTTCGTCGTTCATGGCCATGCGGGCGAAGGTCTCGCGCATGTCGCGGGCCGACTCCAGCGGATCGGGATTGCCGCCCGGGCCTTCCGGATTGACGTAGATCAGGCCCATCTGGATCGCGGCCAGCGGGTTCTCCAATGCCTTTCCTTCATCAGGGATGATGCGGGTTTCGGCGCCAGTGTCGACCCACTGTTCTTCGGTGCCCCAATACACGGTTTCGGGTTCGAACACGTCCGCACGTCCGCCGCCAAAGCCGAAGACCGGGCCGCCCATGCTTTCGATCGCAACATTGCCGGTCAGGATGAACAGATCCGCCCAGCTGATATGCTTGCCGTATTTCTGCTTGATCGGCCACAACAGGCGGCGCGCCTTGTCGAGGTTGCCGTTATCCGGCCAACTGTTGAGCGGCGCAAAACGTTGCTGCCCGCTGCCCGCACCACCGCGACCGTCGCCGGTACGATAGGTGCCTGCGGCGTGCCATGCCATACGTATGAAGAAGGGGCCGTAATGGCCATAATCTGCCGGCCACCAGTCCTGGCTGTCGGTCATCAGCGCGGTCAGGTCGGCTTTGAGCGCATCGTAATCGACAGCGTTGAAGGCTTCGCAATAGTCGAAGTCTTCGCCCATCGGATCGACGGTGCGGCCTTGCTGGGTCAGGATGTCCAGTTGCAGGGCATCAGGCCACCAATCGCGGTTCGTGCGGCCCAGCAAATCGCGCATGCCACCATTCCCGGTGAACGGGCAGCCGCCGCTGATATCGCCTGTCTTCGCATCCATCTCGTCTCTCCTTTTTCGATTTTCAGAATCGCTATTGTGACAATGATGGACGAGATGGCGGATTCCGTCTGATCCGTCCAATCGATTAATTGGCAGATATTGATCGATTGAACCGCTGTTGTGTCACGCTTGATCGAGGATGTGAAAAGGCGCGTTCCCATCGGTGTGAGAACGCGCCTTCAACGATGATCACCAGGACCGGATCAGGCCGCTGCTGCGAGTTCCCCTGCCGGAGCATTGCGGATCAGAAAGTCAAACGCAGACAACCCGGCTTTCGAACCTTCGCCCATCGCCACGACGATCTGTTTGTAAGGGACAGTGGTGCAATCGCCTGCTGCGAAGATACCGGGCAGGTTGGTTGCACCCTCATCATCCACTGCGATTTCGCCATATTGCGACAGCGCCAGGCCACTGTCGCCGAGCCATTCCGTGTTAGGCACCAATCCGATCTGAACGAAGACGCCGGCAAGCGCGATCACTTTCTCTTCGCCACTGGTGCGATCCTCATAGACCAGTCCATTGACGCGACCTTCGGCACCCGTGATTTCGGTTGTCTTGGCGTTGACCAGGACATCAACATTGCCAAGGCTTCGCAGCTTGGCCTGCAACACTTCGTCCGCGCGCAGCTTGCTATCGAATTCCACCAACGTGACATGCTCGACGATGTTCGCGAGATCGATCGCGGCTTCGACGCCGGAGTTCCCGCCCCCGACCACCGCAACGCGTTTGCCCTTGAACAACGGGCCATCGCAATGCGGGCAGTAGGCGACGCCCTTGTTGCGGTACTCGGTTTCGCCCGGCACGCCCAGTTCGCGCCAGCGTGCGCCCGTTGCCAGGATCAGGCTGCGGGCCTTCAACTTCGCGCCATTGTCCAGTTCCAGGGTGTGGAGTTCGCTCGCCTGCCCGGCCGGCACCAGCGTGCGCGCCTCGGCAAGGTTCATAAGGTCGATCGTGTTTTCCCGGACTTGTTTTTCCAGCTCGGCAGCAAGCTTTGGCCCTTCGGTATAGGCCGTGCCGGGCATGTTCTCGATGCCAAGTGTATCTTGCAATTGCCCGCCAAAGCGCTCCGCAGCGATACCGGTCTTGTAGCCCTTGCGAGCGGTATAGATTCCTGCGGCCACCCCTGCCGGGCCACCACCCACGATCAGCACTTCGAACGGCTCTTTCGCGTCTAGCTTCGCCGCAGCCTTGTCTCCTGCATCGCGGTCGATTTTGGCCAACACTTCCTCGAGGCTCATTTTGCCATTGTAGAAGGGATCGCCATTCAGAAATGTCGCTGGCACCGCCATGACATCACGACGATCGACCTCGGTCTGGAATGTGCCGCCTTCGATAAGGGTGGCGGAGATTGCGGGATTCTCCAGCGCCATCAGGGTCAGCGCCTGCACCACATCGGGGCAGTTGTGACAGCTGAGAGAAAAGAACATCTCGAAATCGAAAGGGCCCTCAAGAGAGCGGATCTGGTCCAGCGTGTCCTGCTCGACTTTCGGCGGATGGCCGCCGGCCCACAGCAAGGCGAGGACCAGAGACGTGAATTCATGCCCCATTGGCAGACCTGCGAAAGTCACGGCGCGCGATGTGTCGCCAGAACGCTGGATCGTGAAACTCGGTTTGCGCGGACCATCGCCATCGAAGCGCGCTGTGACTAGACTGTGCAGCGCCGCGATTTCTTCCAGCAATTCTCGCGTCTGGAGCGATTTCTCGCCCTCGTCCAGCGTAGCGATCAGCTCGATGGGCTCACGCAAATTTCCGAAATAGGTCGTGAGCTGCTGTTTCATTGAGGCATCGAGCATGGTCCGGGTACCTTCCTGACGGGGGCTATGAATGGAAAGGGGTGGGGGAAGACCCGGAGCGTGGGAGGGGGAGGGAGAAACCGCCCCGGGTCTTCCGGCCGCCCGCGC
This sequence comes from Parerythrobacter jejuensis, assembly GCF_039536765.1. Taxonomy (NCBI): domain Bacteria; kingdom Pseudomonadati; phylum Pseudomonadota; class Alphaproteobacteria; order Sphingomonadales; family Erythrobacteraceae; genus Parerythrobacter; species Parerythrobacter jejuensis. The sequence goes on along the minus strand of NZ_BAAAZF010000001.1, from coordinate 1,412,024 downwards.
AGCATTTGCGCGGGCGACGGGTTCGGTTTCGGTCAGATCTTGCCGACAAGATCGAGCGAGGGCGCCAGCGTTTCGCTGCCTTCTTCCCATGCCGCCGGGCAAACCTGGCCGGGATTGGCGCGGACATACTGGGCTGCCTTGATCTTGCGCGTCAGTTCGTTGGCATTGCGACCCACACCTTCGCAAGTCTGTTCCATAATCTGGATCACGCCGTCCGGGTCGACAACGAATGTGGCACGATCGGCCAGGCCGACGCCCTCGCGCAGCACGTCGAAATTGCGCGCCAGAACGTGGTTCTGATCGCCCAGGAACGGGAAGTTCAGCTTGGCGATCTTGTCACTGGTATCGTGCCATGCCTTGTGGCTGAAATGGGTGTCGGTGCTGACGGCATAGACTTCGACATCCATGTCCTGCAGCATCGCATACTTCTCGCCCAGATCCTCCAGTTCGGTCGGGCACACGAATGTGAAGTCTGCCGGATAGAAGAAGAATACGGCCCACTTGCCCTTCACGTCTTCGTCAGTCACGTCGAAGAAGTCTTTGCCCGCCTGGAATGCGGTGGCGGTGAAGGGTTTGATGCTTGTTCCGATGATACCCATGATGTCTCCGTTTAGGTTCGGGTTGAACTTTCGGAGACGCAAATAGGTACTGCTGGAGCGCAGCAAAGCGGGTTCTTTCAATAATGAAAATCGAAAGAATCAATCAAAATCCGGGAACTTTCGCAAAGTGCAACACGCAGCATTTTTCGTTGCGTTTGTTGCAACAGATGCGGCCCAGGCGCCCTCTGGTCAGGAGAATTGCTGGAACGCGTAGACAGTCAGTATCGCTGTCAGCACGATAAGACCCAGCACGGCCTTTCTCGCCAAGTTTTGCAATGTTCGCTGACGCTCGGCGCGTTCGCGCCGGACATGAAATTTGTTCTGCAAGGTGCGACCCTCTATGTAATTCCGAAGCCTCTGGCTATCCAACTGACTTCGTTTTGTAAAGCCCGTCCCGAACGCGTAGTGTGAAGTTCGAAGTCAACCGCATTGCGCGCGGTGGAGCAGCATCTGGTCGGCCAGGACCGTGGCCATCATCGCCTCCACCACCGGCACCCCCCGAATGCCCACACAGGGATCGTGCCGCCCCTTGGTGCGAATCTCGGTCGCAGTGCCATCTCGGGTGATCGTTTCGACCGGTGTCAGGATCGAACTGGTCGGTTTGAAAGCGACTTTGCACGTCACCGGCTGCCCGGTGCTGATCCCTCCCGCAACGCCGCCTGCATGGTTGGCAGTGAAGTCCGGTCCCGTGCCATCGTCGCCCGGTCGCATCGGATCGGCATTCTGTTCACCCGTAAGGCGCGCGGCATCAAACCCGTCTCCGATCTCGACGCCTTTGACCGCGTTGATGCCCATCATCGCCAGCGCGAGTTCGGCATCCAGCTTGGCATAGATCGGCGCGCCCCATCCCGCTGGCACACCGGTCGCAACACATTCAACCACGGCGCCGAGCGAGGAGCCCGACTTGCGCGCATCATCGACCAGCTTTTCCCAGCGTTCGGCTGCTTTCGCATCGGGACACCAGAACGGGTTGTTGCGGATTTCAGCAGCATCGAAATTGACCGGATCGATCCGGTCACCCCCGATTTCGCAGGTATAGGCGGTGATCGTGACATCAGGGATGACCAGCCGCGCAACAGCGCCCGCCGCGACCCGCATCGCGGTTTCACGTGCACTGGACCGGCCACCCCCGCGATAGTCGCGAAAACCGTATTTGGCGTCATAGGTGTAATCGGCATGACCGGGGCGGTAGGCCTTGGCGACTTCGGAGTAATCCTTGCTGCGCTGGTCGACATTCTCGATCATCAGGCTGATCGGGGTGCCGGTTGTGCGCTGTTGGCCGTCCGGCCCCTCGAACACGCCAGAGAGGATCTTCACCTGGTCAGGTTCCTGCCGCTGGGTGGTGAACTTGTTTTGCCCCGGGCGACGCGCATCGAGGAAGGGCTGGATGCCGTCTTGCGCCAGCGCGATCCCCGGTGGGCACCCGTCGATCACCACGCCAATCGCGGGTCCGTGACTTTCGCCCCAGGTGGTGAAGCGAAATAGATGGCCGAAAGTGTTGAAGCTCATCCCATGCGTTCTAGCGGGGAATACGCGCATGTCGAGCAGCGGCAGGGGCGAGCCCGCCCAAGATTTTCCTACCTCGCCCAAAGCTGCCATCGCACTGGGTATGACCCCGACCTTTTCCCATTCTGCCCGCCAGACGAGGCAAGGCTTGTGGCATGTTTTCTTGCGCCAGGACTGTGTTCCATGTGTTCCATCGCGTAGGATTTGCCGCGCACAAAGTGTCGCTGCGCACTGGCCAAAGCGGGGGACATCGGGCAGGAACAAACCGCGCTCAAACAGCGCTGTGCTGGCGTAGAGAGAAACGCATGATTGCGAAGCTTAAGGGACTGCTGGACGAGGCCGGTACCGACTGGGCGGTGATTGACGTCTCCGGCGTCGGCTATCTGGTCCATTGCTCGACCAAGACATTGGCCGCACTGGGCGAGGTAGGCGAAGCCTGCACCGTCTATACCGATTTGCAGGTGAGCGAGAACGACATGCGCCTGCTCGGCTTTGCCGACGGGGCAGAGCGGGACTGGTTCCGGCTGCTGACCCAGGTGCAAGGCGTGGGCAGCAAAGTCGCGCTCGCGATCCTCTCTGCATTGTCGACGCAGGAAGTGCAGACTGCCTGCGCGAATGGCGATGCGGCCATGGTGGCCCGGGCACAGGGTGTGGGGCCGAAACTGGCCGGGCGGATCGTCAACGAGTTGAAGGACAAGGCAGGTGCACTACCCGCAAGTGGCGGGGTGGCTGGAGCGGCGCTGACCCCTGCAGGCGGAGCAGGTGCCGATGCCGTCAGCGCCCTGGAAAATCTGGGATTCAAGCCAGCGCTTGCGGCGCGGGCCGTGGCGGCAGCTCAAGCCGAACTGGGCGAGGGCGCTGCGGAAGGCGACCTGATCCGCGTGGCCCTGAAAATGGCGGCAGGATGATGGAGATGATGATGAAATACTTGACGGGATTGCTAGCGTGCCTGGCACTGGCCGCACCAGCAGCCGCGCAAAACCTCTCGTCCTTCAAGACCGGCCCCGTGTTCGCAGAATTCGGCCCCCATGCGCCGGTGGATGGCGTAGAAGCTGTACCCGCCGAAACGGAATTCGCCATCGCTTTCGATGTTGCCAAACCGGCCGAGGACGGCGCGCGCAATCGCGGATTTGAGAGCGCGGCACGGTTCATCAACATGCATGTGGCCGCAGGAGTGCCGGAGGAGAATATCCGCATTGCTGTGGTGGTTCACGGCAAGGCTGCGATGGATTTGATGACCAATGACGCGTGGGCAGCGAAGGGGAGAGAAGGCACCAATCCCTCAGCTGCCATGATCCGCGCCATGCTGGATCAGGGCGTGCGCTTCATCCTGTGCGGCCAAAGCGGCGCGGCGTGGGGTCTTAAGGCCGATGAGCTGATCCCGGGTGTCGAGACGGCGCTATCGGCCATGACCGCCCACGCATTGCTGCAGCAGAATGGCTATACGGTGAACCCGTTTTGACCGACCCAATCCCCCTTCACACACCCGACCGGCAGCCGGAAGACCCGGATGCCGCGCTGCGGCCCAAGTCGCTCGACGAATTCGTCGGGCAGGCGGCGGCGAAGGGTAATCTCGCGGTGTTTATCGAGGCCGCGAAGTCGCGCGGCGAGGCGATGGACCATACGCTGTTCTTCGGTCCGCCGGGGCTGGGCAAGACCACGCTGGCGCAAATTATCGCCAAGGAGCTGGGCGTCGGTTTCCGCGCCACGTCAGGCCCGGTGATCGCCAAGGCAGGCGATCTGGCCGCGCTGCTGACCAATCTCGAGCCGCATGATGTGCTGTTCATTGACGAGATCCACCGGCTCAATCCGGTGGTCGAGGAGGTCCTCTATCCCGCGATGGAGGACCGTGCGCTCGATATCATCATCGGCGAGGGCCCCTCTGCTCGCAGCGTGCGGATCGACTTGCCACCCTTTACTCTGATCGGCGCGACCACGCGGCAGGGGCTTCTTACCACGCCGCTGCGTGACCGGTTCGGCATTCCTGTGCGGCTCAACTTCTACACCGAAGAAGAGCTGGAAAAAGTCGTCACCCGTGGTGCCGGGCTGATGGCGCTGGAGATCAATTCTGCCGGTGCGCTGGAAATTGCGCGTCGCAGCCGGGGTACGCCGCGTGTGGCCGGGCGCTTGCTGCGCCGGGTGCGCGATTTTGCCGAGGTTGCGGGGTCGGGCACTGTCGATGCACGGATTGCCGACGAAGCGCTGACCCGACTCGAAGTCGATCGGTTGGGCCTTGATGCCATGGATCGCCGCTATCTCACCATGATCGCGGACATCTACAAGGGCGGGCCTGTGGGCGTAGAGACGCTGGCAGCAGGCCTGGCCGAGCCGCGCGATACGGTGGAGGAGGTGGTCGAGCCGTTCCTGATCCAGCTCGGCCTGGTGGCGCGCACAGCACGCGGGCGTTGCCTCAATGACCGGGCGTGGGAGCATCTTGAAAAGACGCCTCCGAAACCCGAATCCGGATCATCGCAAACGGGCTTGTTCGACGGAAATCCTTAACATGAATGCAAGGATTTCAGCCATTTCGGTCCCATAGCGGGACAAGTCGGCAGCTAACCCCGTTTACGGGCGAAAAAAATCGAATCGCCATGTCGTTTTCATAGTTAACGCGATTGCCGCTTAAAGGCTGCATCTGTTCCAAGGGCATCACAGGGATACGCCCAGTCCGGACCCGCCGGATCTTGGGAAAGCCCAGTTGAACAGAAGAGTTTGCCCATGTCGGTAAAAATGGCCCTGGCGAAATTGTCCGCAACCGCAGCAGGCGGTGCGTTGCTTGCAGGTGGTGCGGTGCATGTCGCCGAACCCCAGGCAGCGAATGTCGGATACAAGTCCGTCAAATCGGTGAAGGCGCAGCCCGTACGTTACGTCAAAGAGAAGCGTTACGTTAAGAAGCGTCGCGTGCCCAAGACGATCAAGCGGAAGCGTCGTGTCGTGAAGCAGGTCGTGGACTGTGTCCCGGCAGGTGCAGCGGGCAACGGTGCAATGCCGGCAGTCGTTCATAGCGGCGGTGCCATGGCCCAAGGTGCCGGAGCAGCCGGTGCTGCGGGCGCAAGCCGCAGCTATCCAGGTGGTCCGGCTTATCCGGGTGGCCCGGCCTATCGTGGCGGCGCAGGTGCCGGTGCTGGTGGAGCCTATGCTGGCGGCGGGTATGCCGGCGGTGGCTACGCCCAAGGCGGTTATGGCCAGGGTGGCTATGCTCAAGGTGGCTATGTCGGCGGCCCCGCTTATGGCGGCATCGCAGGCGCATCGCGCACGATCTACACTGGTGGCGGCGCAAATTACTGCGGCGGCGGCACGACCGTTGTCTCGGTTGCTCCGGCAGTATTCCCTGTTGGCGGCGGTTTCGTCGGCGGCAGCGGTGGCGGTGATGGCGGCGTGACCGTTATCGGCGGCAGTGGCGGCTTCGGCGGCGGCTTTGGTGGCGGCTTCTTCGGCGGCTTCTTCGGCGGCGGCGGTTCCAGCGGCGGCAGCGTGGTTGTTTCGTCGACCACTACGACCTCCGGCGGTACCAACGGTGGCACCAATGGCGGGTCGACTTCGACCTCGACATCTGGCGGCTCGACTTCGACCGGAGGTAGCTCGACATCGACATCTGGCGGGACTTCTGGCGGAACCAGCGGTGACGGCAGCTCGAGCGGTATCAATATCAATATCGATATTGACAATACGAGCGGCGGAAGCACCACGACTACCGGCGGTGTCAGCACTTCGACCGGTGGTGTTTCGACCTCGACTTCCTCGGGCAATGTCTCCAGCTCGTCTGGCAATGTTTCGTCGAGCACTGGCGGCGTTACCAGTTCGTCTGGCAATGTTTCGTCGAGCACCGGCGGCGTCAGCAGTTCCTCGGGTAACGTGTCTTCGAGCAGCGGCAACGTCTCGAGCTCTTCGGGCAATGTCTCGTCGAGCAGCGGCAACGTCTCCAGCTCGTCCTCGTCCTCGAGCAGCTCCAGCTCCTCGTCTTCGAGTTCTTCCAGCTCTTCGTCTTCCGGCGGCAACACGTCCAATGGCGGCATGACGAGCTCGGGCGGTTCCAACGGTGGCAGCTCATCCTCGTCGGGCAGCAGCTCGTCTTCGGGCAGCAGTTCGTCCTCGGGCGGTAGCTCGGGCAACACCAGTGGCGGTTCGTCGGGCAGCTCTTCGTCGAGCTCCTCCTCGTCGAGCAGTTCGTCCTCGAGCTCCGGCTCGTCGGGTGGCAACACCTCGACCAGCACGGGTCACCCTGGCACCACGACCGGTGGCGCGACTTCGGGCGGATCTTCGGGCAGCAGCTCAGGCTCTTCGAGCTCGTCGTCTTCGGGCAGCTCTTCGGGCGGTTCGACCACAGGCGGTGCAACCTCCAGTGGTTCGTCGAGCAGCAGCTCTTCGTCTTCTTCTTCGAGCAGTTCCAGCTCCTCGAGCGGCGGCATTTCGACTTCGGGCTCCAGCTCGGGTAACATGACCAGCTCGACCAGTAGCTCGTCGTCTTCGAGCAGCAGCTCGTCCTCGTCTTCCTCGTCCGGCTCTTCTTCGGGCTCGACCAGCGGCATGACGACGACGACCAGCAGCGGAACTCCGGTTCCAGCTCCGCCGATGACGATCCTGTTCGGTGCAGCAGCAGCTGCGATCCTCGGACGCCGCAAGTTCAAGGTGAAGAAAGACAACATCGCAGCCTGACGGACAGCGATCCGACGTTAGAAAAGGGCGGTTCCCCAGACGGGAGCCGCCCTTTTTCTATTGAGAGGTTGCCGCCTTGATAGGAAGTTGGATTAACGGCTCTTCAACCCAATCGACATCCGCAGTCGATACGACATCCGCCAATTCCCAGACATTTGTGTAGCCATAGCCGTGCAGGTTGATGAATGTCGGGATATTGAGCGCAAGCGGCGCCCGCTTCAGAGCGATAGGGCGCCGGTTGTCGCTGAAATTATTGTTACAATAGATCAGGATCGGGCGTGTGCGATCTTCGCCCAGGACCTTGGCCAGTTTGGCATCGGTGAAGTCGGAAAAGGGCAGGTTGATTGCGCCAGCGATGTGGCCGAGGCGAAAGGCCTCTGCCGATCGCGTGTCCAGAATGATCGCCTGATCTTGAGATGCTTTGAGCACAAATTCGGGAAGCGTCAGCAAGTGCTGCTCGCGCGTTTCACCCAGCTGGGAAGCAAGCTCTGTGAAAGCGCTGTAATCGATTTGCGGGTTCTGGCCTTGCGCGAAGGCGGGTGCCGACAAACAAGCCGATCCGAGCAAGATAAGATGATGCAAGCGCATGATGATCTCCCATTTCCACAGGGGAGGCTGCGCGCATTTGGCTTGACGGAGGCTGAATACGAAAGGGGCCCCGCATATGCGGAGCCCCTCGTTGCCTTTTAGAAGGCGATCGGATCAGGAAGCGAGCTTACGGATCACATATTGGAGGATCCCGCCATTGCGGTAATATTCCATTTCGTTCTCGGTATCGATCCGCGATTGCGCGGTGAAGGTGAAGGTGGTGCCGTCTTCACGGGTCACATCCACTTCCAGTTCCTGACCTGGTTTCATCGAGGTGAGACCCTTGATGCTGAACGTGTCCGTCGCCGTCAGGCCCAGAGTTTCGCGGGTGTCGCCACCAGTGAACTGGATCGGCAAGACACCCATACCGACCAGGTTGGAACGGTGGATGCGCTCGAAGCTTTCGACGATTACGGCCCGTACACCCAGCAGGATCGTGCCTTTGGCGGCCCAGTCACGGCTGGACCCGGTGCCATATTCCTTGCCGCCCACGACGACCAGTGGCGTGCCGTCTTCCTTGTGCTTCATCGCGGCGTCGTAAATCGCCATCTGCTCACCATTATAGGTGGTGAAGCCACCTTCGACGCCCGGAACCATCTCGTTCTTGATCCGGATATTGGCGAAAGTGCCGCACATCATCACGTCATGGTTGCCGCGACGCGAGCCGTAGGAATTGAAGTCTGCCTTCGCGACCTGGTGGCTCTTCAGGTACTCACCGGCAGGCGAATCTTCCTTGATCGCACCGGCTGGCGAAATGTGGTCGGTCGTGACGGAATCGCCGAGGATTGCCAGCGGCTTGGCGTCGGTGATGTCCTGCACCACGTCCGGCGTCATGCTCATGCCTTCGAAGTAAGGCGGGCTGGCGACGTAGGTGCTCCCCGGCTGCCAGCGATAAGTGTCCGAAGCTTCGACCTTGATCGCTTGCCAGTGCTCATCGCCCTTGTAGACGTCGGCATAGCGGCTTTCGAACATCGAACGATCAATGGCGCCAGACCGGACTTCTGATACCTCTGCATTGCTCGGCCAGATGTCGGCCAACATCACATCATTCCCGTCCTGGTCCTGCCCGATCGGTGTCGTGGTGATGTCTTCCGTGACCGTGCCCTTTAGCGCGTAGGCAACGACCAGCGGCGGCGAAGCGAGGAAGTTTGCACGGACATCGGGGCTAACCCGTCCTTCGAAATTGCGGTTGCCCGAAAGAACCGAGGCAGCGACGATATCATTGCCGTTGATCGCCTTGCTGATCGGCGGAGCCAGCGGGCCGGAATTGCCGATACATGTGGTGCAACCATAGCCGACAAGGTCGAAACCGATATTATCGAGCTCGCTCTGCAAACCGGCCTTGATCAGATAGTCGGTGACCACCTGAGAGCCCGGTGCGAGAGAGGTCTTCACCCATGGCTTGGGCTTGAGGCCTTTCTCATTGGCCTTCTTCGCCACCAGGCCGGCAGCAATCAGCACGTCCGGATTGGAAGTGTTGGTGCAGCTGGTGATAGCCGCAATGACTACGTCGCCATCGCCGATATCGTGATCCTTGCCATCGACGCCGACACGGACGGCTGCGTCCTTCTTGTACGTCGTCTTGAGATCGCCGTTGAACAGCTCGTCAACCTCGGGGAGAATGACTTTGTCTTGCGGACGCTTCGGGCCAGCCAGCGAGGGGACCACTGCCGATACGTCGAGCGAGAGTGTCTTGGTGAAAGTTGGCTCGTTGTCTGGCGTGAACCACATGCCCTGCTCTTTGGCATAAGCTTCGACCAGCGCAATGGCATGTTCTTCGCGACCCGTTAGACGCATGTAATCGAGCGTCTTGTCGTCGATACCAAAGAAGCCACAGGTTGCGCCATATTCCGGCGCCATATTGGCGATGGTCGCACGGTCAGCCAGGCTGAGCTCGGCAACACCAGGGCCGTAGAACTCGACGAACCGGCCGACGACGCCGACTTCGCGCAGCATTTGCACACAGGTCAGGACCAGATCGGTAGCAGTCACTCCTTCAGCCATTTTGCCGGTCAGCTTGAAGCCAACGACTTCGGGGATCAGCATGGAAATCGGCTGGCCAAGCATGGCGGCCTCTGCCTCGATCCCGCCAACGCCCCAGCCCAACACGCCAAGCCCGTTGATCATGGTGGTGTGGCTGTCTGTACCGACACAGGTATCAGGATAGGCAACCATGTCGCCATTCTGATCGGCGCCGGACCAGATGCCCTTGCCGATGTGTTCCAGATTTACCTGGTGGCAGATGCCGGTGCCCGGAGGTACAGCGGAGAAGTTCTGGAAGCTCTTGGAGCCCCATTTCAGGAAGTCATAGCGTTCGGCGTTACGCTGGTATTCCAGCTCGACGTTCTTTTCGAACGCTTTCGGGTGGCCGAACTCGTCGACCATTACCGAGTGATCGATGACCAGGTTCACGGGAACCTGCGGATTGATCTTGGCCGTATCACCGCCCAGATCCTTGATTGCGTCACGCATTGCAGCAAGGTCGACCACGCACGGAACGCCGGTGAAATCCTGCAGCAGAACGCGCGCCGGACGATACTGGATTTCGCCGCCGGTCTTGGGATCTTTCTGCCAGTCGGCAATCGCCTGGACATGGTCGGTCGACACGGTGAAGCCGCCGTCTTCGAAGCGCAGCATATTCTCCAGCAGTACTTTCATGCTGAAGGGGAGCTTCGAGACATCGCCGATCTTCTCTGCCGCCTTGGCGAAAGAGTAGTAGGCATAGTCCTTGCCATCGACTGTCAAAGTGCTGCGGGTGCCGAGCGTGTCTTTACCGACCTGGGTCATCCGGGGGTCCTTTCATCACGAATCTGGAAGGGCGGCGCGATGCCTCGCGCTGCGCCCGATTTATCTGCTGCGCACCTGCGCTAGAGCAGCGGTTTGGTCAAGAGGAGACGGGCCGTCGATTGATCGGAGATTGGTCTTAGATGGTGCTTTGTTCGGTCGGCGCGCGGGCCGCAATCCAGCACCCGGCGACAATCAGCAGAGTTCCCGCGATGGTAGGCAAGGTCACTTGCTCGGCGAAGAACAGCCAGCCAAACAGCGAAGCCCAGAGAAAGCCCGAATATTCGATTGGCACCAGAGCCTGCGCTTCCGCCCTGGCATAGGCCCAGGCCAGCGCCATGGCGCCACCAACCGTCAGCAATGCAGCCCATCCCAGATCAATCATGGCGGCAGTTGTGGGCCATTCCAGGAACCATGGTGCGCCAAGTCCCAGCACCAAGGCTGCGACACCGCCATGGAAGGTGGCGATTTCGGCCGGTTTGGCGACTTGCGATTGTTGCCGGATGACGACGAAATTATACGCATACAGCATCGCGGAGAACAGGATCGCACCCAGCCCCAGCCAGACATCCTCGCTGGGTGGCTCGCGCCCGATCTTCCCTCCGATAATCACAATTGTGCCGCCGAAACCCAGGATCGAGGCAAAGATGGCTTCGCGGCGGATCTGTTCGCCCAGCAAGAGGGCGGCAAGGTAGAGTGCGATGAGCGGCGCAATAAATGAAATCGCAATCGCCTCTGCAATCGGTAGCTTGGTCAGCGCATAGAAGAAGCTGAGCGCCATGAATGCCGATACGGTACCCCGCAGCAAGTGCAGCTTGAGCACATTGCGCGCCGGCCATCTCCCGCCCAGCAACAACCAGAAAGGCGCTATGATCAAGCAGGCAAGGGCGGCCCTCCAAACAGCCGCGCTATACGCCCCGATGGCCAGCGACGCGCCTTTCATGAAGGCATCCATCAATGAGAGCATCCCGACCCCTGCGAAGGTTAGCAGGAATGGCAAAACAGGGTGATCGCGATGCATGGTCGCCTCCTAGGGCCAGTGGACGCCTGCGTCACGTCGCGGAATAATTCAGCATGGGGAAAGCGTCGATGCTTGATGGAAATCGAGGAATGCGGCAAATTGGCTGCAATACGGGGCAAATCGAAACGCTCCTCAACTTTGGTGGGTTGTCATTCATGAAGGCGAATATGCGCAAATCCTTGTTTCTGGCCGGAGTTGGCCTGGTGTTGCCGGTCGCGGCACTGGCCCAGCAGGCCGAGCCCGAGAATCTTCTTCCGCCTGCTCCTGTCGAAGCTTTGCCAACCACGTCGACCGCCGAGGCTGGTGACGCGGACTATGATGCGCCAACCCAAGATTCGATCGAGAAGGCGTTCGACGGAACCTTCGAGACGGTTCAGCAAGTGGATCCGGTGGTCCAGAGCTGGTCGATCGATCAGGCCAACGCCTTGGTATCCCTGATCGAAGGGATCGATTCCGAAGGACTTGATCCGGAAGATTATGATGCTGTCGGGTTGCAAGGAATTATTGCCCAAGGTGCCAGTGCGGCGCTGGATGCTGCCGCCAGCGAGCGTTTCGTCTGGCTGGTCGAGGATATGCGTGACGGCCGGACGCCAATGGCCGGACGCAAGCAATGGTTCGTGATGGATCCTGACGCGGATCGCTATCGCAGCGGCAAAATCCTCAAGACTGCACTCACGAGCGGCGATCTGGGCTCAGCCCTCGATAGCGTTGCCCCACTGCATCCCGATTATGCGGTCCTGCGCGAAGCACTGGCCGGAGCGACACCGGGAAGCAGCGAGTTCAGGCAGATCCAGGCGAATATGGATCGCTGGCGCTGGTTGCCACGCGATCTCGGCGGGCAATATCTGATCACCAATGTGCCGGAATACCAGCTGCGACTGACGGTGAATGACAAGATCGTGCGCACCTATCGAACCATTGTCGGCAAGCCAGGCCGCACCGCGACCCCGCAACTGGCCGAAGTGGTCGAAGGGGTGATCCTCAACCCGACCTGGACGGTGCCGCAAAGCATTGTGAGGGGTGAGGGACTGGGCGCCCGCGTTCTCGGGAATCCGGGTTGGGCTCGCGCCAAAGGCTACAAAGCCACTCGCGGTGCGAATGGCTGGGTCACCGTTGTACAGCAACCAGGGCCGACGAATTCGCTAGGCCGGATGAAGCTCGACATGCCCAACCGGCATGCGATTTTCCTGCATGATACGCCAAGCCGTGGCCTGTTCAAGAATGCGAGCCGGGCGCTCAGCCATGGCTGTATCCGCACCGAACGCGCGACCGAACTCGCGCTCACGCTCGCTATCCTGCAAGCGGGTCTGACGGCTGACGAGGGTGTCGCGAAGCTGACGTCCGGCAAATACACCCGGGTCCGTTTCGAGAAGAAGATGCCGGTCTATATCACCTATTTCACGATGGCGACGGACATCGAAGGCAAATTGTCGACCTTCCGCGATCTTTACGGACGCGATGCTGCCGTAATCGATGCGTTTGCAAAGCCGCGTGTGGCCAACCGCTCGCGGGTGACGAACGAACAGATCATCGTGATCGAGGATGATCCCCGCACGATCTAATCGCGCAAATTAGTAGACGCCGGGATTGAGCCGGTCTTCACCGGTCGCGTTGTCGGGCACCAACAATTCAAGATCGCGCGGCTCTGGCCGCTCGACAACCGATCCGTCTTCACTCCAGCCAAGGCTGTCTGCATAGAGCAACCGTCCGCCGGAGAGGTTGAGCAGTGCAATGCGGAACTGTTCTTCGCCCATGGCGAAACAACCATTCGAGCGACCAAGGCGGCCCCAGCGTTCGACATGTTCGGGTTCGGCATAACGCGCACGGTGCATCACGATATAGCGGCGCAACGCATTGTTGTTGGTCGTATCAAGGCCTCCCAAGCGGACTGAAGTGCCATAACGCCCCTTGTACCATTCCCACGTGACATAGGCGCCTTTGCTGGTGGCGTTTGACCCTTCGATATTGGAATAGGAATTGAGCCACCCGTCATGTTCGGGATCCGATCCGGTCCCGTGGCTTACCAAATAGCTCTTCACTTCTTGGCGATCGAGATTCACGAAATGGAATCTCGGCTCGCTGGACCGCAGTCCGAAGTCCGAAATACCGACAATGTCGCGTTTCCAGATGACGTCGCCAGCCTTGTCGAGTTGTTCCTTCGCAAGCGCGAAGAGCTTCCGGTCTCTCTGGCTGCCCTTGGCAGGTTGCGCGAAAGCACGCGCTGGCAGTGCGGCCAGCGCTCCGGTGGCAACGGCTCCCTTGATCAGATCACGGCGTTTCATAGTCCTCACCATAACAGGAATTGCATGTCTGCACCGTGAAGCGCAGAATTTCCAGATTGTTCCTAGTCTTCCGCCATCGCCGCAAGGCGCATGAGGTTGGGCCCGGCAGCCATCACGGCAGCTTGCATAGGCGCAAGGATGGCCAATTTTGACGGATCTTCCTGCTTCAACTGCGCAATGGCACGGGAAGCCGGATTGAGCCGTGACCGTTCCAGCCACGCCATCAATTCGGGATATTGGGCCCAGCGCATCCGGCTCATTCCGGTGCCCATCACGGTTGCCGGAAAACCTTCGATAGAATGGCAGAACGGGGAAACCGCGCTGAGGGCGTTCTTCTCCTCATCTGTATCCAGATGCACCTCGAGGAAGGCGGTGATCGAAGCATTGAGTGTGACCAGGGGCACATGCATCAATTGGGGTGTAATCAGGCCTTCTTCAAATTGCGGCTTGGTCTCGGTCTTGTGGACCGCAGATGCTGTGCAATCGATGTAGAGCGTGTCTGCCGGCATGGCGTGTTCACCCTGCTCGAGATGCAGGACACCCCGCTCGATACTGCGGACACGTCCCTTGCGGATGACATCGGTAATGGTCTGCAAACGTTCGACTTCGCCAACTGAAATGGTGGGATAGTGGAACATGGTCGGCACCACGTCCTTGTCTAGCCGGAGCATATCGCCACCGGCCTCCAGCCGCAGGAACAGGTCGTTGGCGTCACTGGCCTGCGCACAGGCTTCCATCTGGCGGATCTGGCTGGCGATGACTCCTTCGAAAAACTCGACACCCGGCTGGGTATACTGGCGGTTGAGCATCCAGCTATCGCGGGGGCGTACCCAGCTGATCTTGGACGGATCGATGCCTGCTTCGACAAGCCACACGCCTGCATCCATCGCAGTCTTCCCTGCGCCCAGAATACAATAGTGTGCCGGGATTTCATCCGGCTTCTTCCAGAGATCGGGCAGCGCGCCGGGAACAACGATGCGGACATCATTGGCGACTTCGAACTTGCGGGTATGCGTGGAAGGCACAGATGTGTCGTAGAATGTGCCATCGACGACCTTGCGCCGCACTTTCACTTTCGTTTCCTGCCCCGACAGCACGCCGCGGAAGGTGTGTTCGCCAGTGTACTCGGACAACGGATGATAATCGACACGGCCGGTCGGGAGAAAGTGATCGCGCATCACATTATCGAAATAGGCAACAACTTCGGGCCCGCTGGCGAGCTCGTAATAGCCCTTGTTCGGCCCTGCCTCGTCGATGCGGTTGCTGCCCAGGTCAACTGAATTGATGCCGTAAGATGCGCTCGGCTGGTGCAGCGCGACGAAGCTGTAGGCATCGTTCCAGTGTCCGCCCGGCTTGGAATGTTTGTCGACGATGGTCAGATGCGCGTCGGGATCCTCTTGCAGGACGACATCGGCAAAGGAGAGGCCAACCGCGCCGGCGCCAATAATGAGGTAGTCGGTATCAAGTGTCGGCATGAGGGGATTTCTTTCCTTTGTCAGGCGCTCGCCCTAGCATGGCACCCGTGAGAGAGAAACGGATTCCGGGGAAGGGGTATCGGGAAATGGTACGCGCTTTGATCGTTGTTGCGGCAGGACTGCTTGCCGGATGCGCCATCCCTGCCGATGCGCCGAATGTCCCGGATCTAGCGGCAAGCGTTCCTGCAGCACCGGCCGGTCTGCGGGCGTCGCCTGATCGCCCACCATCTCCGGAAGTGGCGCAGGAAACAACGCCGTTACCTCCTTCGCCGACGAGAATTCTTGATCAGGATGCTGCTCTGCGTCTGAGGGGCAATGGTGGCATCACTTTGCAATGGATCGGCTGGGAAGATCGTGGGCCGGTAGACATTAGGCAAAATGGTGGAGTGATGATCCTGCGCGGCATGCAAAATGCGCAAGGCGGCCCCGGCAAATTGCTCGTCGAAGGCAGGGTCACCGAGATCGGGCCTGACTATTTCATACTTGATGGACTCGTCTCGATAGTGGACACGCCAGACGAAGGGCGGCTGTGCCGTCAGCGCAGGACAAATTGGCGCTTCGCCGTGACGCAGAACCGGAAGTACTGGCGCTTGCGCGAGTTCGAATGGTGCGATTTGCTGACCGACTACATCGACATCTACTTCTAGGATTGTCGCGCCATGGGCCGGTTGCGCGAACTATTGCGCGTCCATCACCATCTTGTCGGCAGCGATCTTGACAGAGCTGATTTGCGACAGGTAGGATTGGCCAAGTAATGACACTTCGAGGCCTTGCGGGATTATCACAGCACGCACATTGCGCCGGACCATGCCGCCAATTTCGACCTCGTCCAGCATCGTATTGATCCCGAACACCGCGCCGCTGGCACCCGATCCGACTTGCGCGATTTGCGCATCATCCCACGACAACCCTGCTGCCAGGGCATCCGGTCCCGTCAGAGCGATAACGCTTGCACCAGTATCGACCATCATTCGCAAAGGTGTGCCGCCAACTCGCGCATCAGCGTAAAAATGGCCGTCCGGCTGGCGCGCTAGCGTGTGAGTTCCCGCATACCAATCGGCAGAGGCAGGAGTGCTTGCATTCAGGGAGAGATCGCCTTGCTGTTCTCCATCTGGAGATGCCGGCGCCGGGCCGGTGCCGGTGTCACTCGGCACAAATGCAATCACCAGGGCGCACAAGCCAAAGGCCAGCAAGAGGTAGCGTCCAATCATTGCCACAGACTACCGCAGGTAGATTAAGCGGGTGTAAAGCCGCCCTGAAGTCTGTTTTCATCCGCCATTGCCAGCATTGATCGAGCGTGCCGGGCAGCAACCTCATGCTGGTCTTCGCCATAGCCACCGCCAAGTGCGCTGGCGACGGGCAAGCCCCGGCGACGGACTTCGGCAATCACATAGCGATCACGGGTGCACAGCCCCTCGCTGGAAAGCGCCAGCCGTCCAAGCCTGTCTCCTTCATGCGGGTCGACCCCGGCCTGATAGAGAACAAGATCCGGTTCAACGTCGTCAAGCAGCGCCGGCAAGTGCCGGGCGAGGGTAGCCATATAGGCTTCGTCGCCGATCCCGTCCGCGAGCGGGACATCCAGGTTCGAGCGCGCCTTGCGCACCGGGAAATTCTTCTCTGCATGCATGGAAAAGGTAACCACGTCGTCACGCAGGGCAGTCAGGCTGGCGGTGCCATCGCCCTGATGCACATCGAGATCGACGATCAGAATATGGCGTGCATCGCCTTCTGCAATCAGCCGGTTGGCAGCAACCGCCAGATCATTGAACACACAATAGCCTGCACCGGCATCGTAAAGCGCGTGATGGCTGCCCGCAGCACTGTTGGCGGCATAACCATGCGCCTTTGCTAGCTGCGCCGCGAGCCAGGTCCCGCCATTGGTATGGCGTACCCGGCTGGCAATATGCGAGGTGACCGGGAATCCGATCCGCCGTTCCTTGTCTCGCGGAACCGTGCCGGTGAAAACCTGATCAACATAGTCGGGGCAATGCACCGCCTCGAGCCATTCGCGCGGCATCGGCTCCGGAGCGTGTTCGGTGACGGGTTCGCCGCTCGCGCGCAAAGCCTCCATGACCAGGAAGTACTTGTCGAATTTAAATGTCCCCCGCTCTGGGCGCGGAGCCATGTAATCGGCATGGTGGACGACGTGCAGCACCTGCCCGAGGTAGGGTGGCTACTCCTTGGCCTCAAGCTTTGTGATCGCTGGCATGATCCCGGCCCAGAATACGGCGAGAGCAGAGGCTGCTTTCTGAATCTCTTCGGGTGTTCCGAAATCCTGCAACATGTCGACCACGAAGGCATCTTTCTGCACGAACAGCCACAGAATGAAGGACACGATACTGACCAGATAGGCTTGCCACAGCAGTTTCTTGCCGTCGGCTTTCAGCATGACATAGCGCAGGATCAGCAAGGCAAGCAGGGATGCGGTGGCGATCCACCAGGTCGACTGACCCCAGATGGCGACCATCGCGGTGTAAATCCCGACAATCTCGGTCGGGAACAATGTCAGCAGCTTGGTCAGGTAGTTGGCGGGAATGGCACCTTTGGCCGTTCCCGAAGCAGCACCATCCGCCGCGCCATCGGACTTGAAGATCGATGCCCCCCTGGTCTCCGCAGGTCCGGCATTTGTTACAAGCATTCCTTTTGCCATTGGGCATCCCCTTTGCAAGAATCGCGATCAGCCGGATCTTGGCCCGGTCCGATCAAGATAGTCTGACCCGATGGTGATCCGACTGTATTGGACCAATCAAGACAAGGCAAATATTGCGCCTATCGCGCAGGTAGAGGGAACGCGGCCAGTTCTTCGAAAACTGCGTCTTCGCTGCGGCTGGCTGTGTCGCGCCAGGTCTTCGCCGTATCGCCATTCAGAACGTTCCCGTCTGGCGCGATGACCAGCACTGTGGGCGTGCCTTCGAGTTCTTCGATCCCGAACCGCTTGGCAATATGAAGATTATGCCCGTCGCCGGTTTGCGGCATCCCGACATTGATGAACACCAGTTCAAACCGCTGGGCCAGCATCGCCGCAAAGCGGGGAGTCTCGCTCCAGCCAGCAAAGGCGCGGCTGTCATGGCACCAATTGGCACCCATCACGACCAGAGCATTCACGTTCCGCCCGGCGGCGCGTTCCAGGGCCGCGTCGACGGCCATGCTGGCATCGAGGCTGGCGTCGTAGAGCCGCGCTTCGGGATGTTTCTCTGCCTTTGACGCGCTGGCAACCGGAGCATTGCTGGCGGGTACACATGCAGCCACCGCCAGTGCTAGGGGTGCGGCGAAGGCTGACCGGAACAAGGGCCTAGTCCTCAACTTCAAGGCGTCCTACTCGCAGCCGGTCAATCTGCGCATCACGGATCCGTAGTCGGCCAATCGCAACTCTGCCGATGGCGAGGGCGCCAATAGCCACCGCGCCCATCGCGAACGCGCCCAGTGCAAAAGCGCCAGCAGCAATCGCGCCTACGGACCGTGCCCGTTCGGCTTTGATAGGCAGCTGTTCCTGCGGAACCGCCTGTTGCAGTTCGGCTTCTATTCCGGTTTGCTCATCCGTCGGCATATTCTCACTCGGCCGCCACCGCATGCGGGTCAAAAGCCTCGGCTTCGCCGGCTTCGATCTTGGCGGCTTTCTCCTCGACCAGCTTGACGATGTGATCAAGCATGTCCTGGTCTTCGACATGATGATCAGTCACGCCGCTGAGATATACCATATGTTTGCCCTTTCCGCCGCCGGTCAGGCCAATATCGGTTTCGCGCGCCTCGCCCGGGCCATTGACGACACAGCCAAGGACAGAGAGGCTCATCGGGGTCTTGATGTGCTCAAGCCGGGTTTCAAGTGCCTCTACCGTGCGGATCACGTCGAAGCCCTGGCGTGAACAACTCGGGCACGACACGACCCGCACGCCGCGAGTGCGCAAGCCCAGGGCCTTGAGCATTTCGAAGCCGACTTTCACTTCCTGCTCGGGTTCCGCAGAGAGTGACACGCGGATCGTATCGCCGATCCCCGCCCACAACAGGCTGCCCATTCCGATCGAGCTCTTCACGGTGCCGCCGATCAGGCCCCCGGCTTCGGTAATGCCGAGGTGAAGCGGGCAATCGACCGCTTCGGCCAGCCCGTGATAGGCCGCAACGGCCAGGAACACGTCGCTTGCTTTCACAGCGACCTTGTATTCGTGGAAGTCGTGATCCTGGAGCAGCTTGATATGGTCAAGCGCACTTTCGATCAGTGCCTCGGGGCAGGGTTCGCCATACTTCTCCAGCAGGTCTTTCTCGAGGCTGCCTGCATTGACGCCGATCCGGATTGCGCAGCCATTGGCTTTGGCGGCGCGGACGACTTCGGCTACGCGCTGGGAAGATCCGATATTGCCGGGATTGATCCGCAAGCACGCCGCACCGGCGTCCGCCGCCTCCAGCGCCCGTTTGTAGTGGAAGTGGATGTCGGCGACGATCGGGACGGCTGCCGCCTTGGTGATCTTGGCAAAGGACCTGGTCGATTCCTCGGTCGGGCACGAAACCCGGATGATATCAGCTCCGGCATCTTCGCAGCGCCGGATCTGGTCCAACGTCGCCACCGCATCCTCGGTCGGCGTGTTGGTCATCGTTTGCACCGTGATTGGCGCATCACCACCAACCGGGACATTGCCGACCATGATTTGCCGCGATGTGCGCCGTTCAATCGTGCGCCAGGGGCGGATGGCATTCATACTCAAAGCTCAAATCCTACTGGATGGAACACATGGAACACAGTCCTGATGCTCAAAATACAGGGGCACGCAGCCGGTCTCGCGCCCCGTATGGCGGGTTGAGCGCGCTTTGTGGAGGGGCATTCGCATGGAGGCCACCTATCAGCGCACGGCCCGGTAGGAAATGACGGTTAGGTCGCTCCTTAAAGCCCGGTCATAGATGAAAACTATCAATATGGCCCATCTCTTTCAATGACACCAATGTAACTCAGTCTCATTTAGTGTTCGGACGGAGAGTTTTGAGAGGTTTTGAAATGTTGAAGACATCATTGCTTGCAGCCAGCGCCTTTGCCGCCATGGCCCTGCCGGTGTCCGCTGCGTCTGCGCAGGAAGCGGGTGACATCCAGGTTCGCGCTTTTGTCACGGGTGTCTTGCCCGATGGCGAGATCACCGATGTGAACGCGGATCTGTTCGGCTTGCCGGCCGATGCACAAACCAATGTCACCGACAGTGTCGTTCCGACCATCGCGGCAGAGTACTTCATCGCCAGCAATTTCTCGATCGAGACGATTTGCTGCATCACCACGACCGATGTCGACGGAATCGGCGGCCTTGCCGGAACCAACCTGATCAACAATGCGATCGTTTTGCCAGCCACGCTGACAGGCAAGTTTCACCTGACCAATGATTCCGGCTTCAAGCCCTATATCGGCGGCGGTGTAACGCATTTCTTCATCTTCGACGAAGGCGTCGGCCCCGATGCTGCCGCGCTTGGTATTGATGATGTGAACCTGTCGAACGAGTTCGGCTTCGTCCTGCAAGCCGGTGCCGACATCGATCTCAATGACACCGGCATGGTGCTGGGCGTTGATGTGAAGCGCTATTTCGTCGACACGACGGCCAACTTCAATGCTGGCGGCGTGAACATCATCAACACGGATCACAAGCTCGATCCATGGGTGATCAGCGCCGGTCTTGGTTTTCGTTTCTAGGATGCTGGATGCATATCCATCGGACCGGGGCGGGTGGCTGATGCCGTCCGCCCCGTACCTGTTGCGCCTCTGGCGACTGGCCTTTCCGAAGCAGTAGTGCCCGCCTGCCTGCCGCGCCCTACATTTCCAGCTTGCAGCCGCGTGCTTCCAGGATCGGCTTCATTTCCCGATAGGCTGCACCTGTTTGCATCAACGGAATGTAGGGATGGAGGTGATGGACGATGTGATATTGCATCCCCATCGACAGGATATTGCCAACCTGTGATCGCCAGTTCTTGGTGTCGCGATAGCAACCCTGGCCCATATTCGGGCTGTGCGGTGCCCAGCTCAGGAAGAACACGAGATAGGTGATCGCTATGTGGTAGGGCAGCCACCACAGCAGGAATACCTCGAGCGCATAGCCGCTCCACGCCATTGCGAACAGAAATGCCAGATGGCCAAGCTTGAACAGCGCGGCTTGGCCGAGGAGATCCTCCCGGCCGGCGCGCTGGACCGAAGCAGCATAATCCTCTTGCCGTTTGGAGTCTGGCTGGCGTTGCCGGATGGACCGCCAGATCGCTTGCCAGCCATTGTCTGCATGGCTGGTAATGTCGACATCCAGTTCCGGATCATTGGTATGGCGATGATGGTCCATATGGGTGATCCGCCACACTTCAAACGGGGTCAGGATCATCCAGCTGGTGGCGTGGCCGACCAGTTCGTTCAGCCAGTACCACCGCGTGCCCGGGCGCCCGATAATGTGATGCTGGGCATCATGGGTCGGCAGATAGACCAATGACAGATTGACGGAGGCAACAACAAATCCCAGCCATAGCGGGATAATGTCCAGCAATACGAGCGGCCACAGGCTGAGCCAGACGGCCAGGTTCAGGAAGGCCCAGACCACAATGCCCCAAGGGAACATCCCGCTATGTTTGCGGGCGATCTGTAATTCGAGCTTGCGCAACTCGCGGTCGCTCAGTTGCGACAGATCGATGCCTGCCCTGTCTGTCAATTGTGCTGCTGCCTCGCCCATTCGCGCAATTTGCACCAACGGGCGAGGGAGGTCAAAATCCTTTGCTGATCACCACCGGATGATCCGTGGCAGGATGGCCCGGCCAAGAGCACCGGCGATGGCGATCGGGAAGACGTGCCACAGGCCAAGGTGGGTGACCCCATCGATCGGGCAGGACAGGCCGTAGGCAAAGCTGCCAATGGCGCCCGAGGCAATCCCGGCGAACAAGCCTGCCGTCTCGGTCGACACCGGGGCACCACGTTTGAGCCAATAGGTCAGGGCCACGAAGGTCAGCGCCGATGCGGCGGTGCCCGAGGCCAGGCAATGGAAGGCGTAAGGGTCTACGGCCGCGCCGATCCCTTCACCCAGCCGCAAGGCGGCAAACAGCCCGGCAACAGGCAGGATTGCAATCATCGACAGCGCCCATTTCGGCCCGTCCTGACGATTTCCGACCGAGGGGCTGGCCAGCGCAACAACCGCCGTGACCGCGGCAATGCCCAAAACCAGCAACAGGCCATTGGTGATCAGGAAGAAGGCCGAGGCTTCGCCAGTCACGATGCCATCCCACAATCCGGCCACAAGCCAGACCGCAAGCACCGTGATCGCGCCGGCCAATCCGGCCAGCATCAGCCCGTCGCGCGCCTTCATGGCCCGGACCGGCTGCAGGTCTTCGGTGAGCTCGGCAATCAATGCCTGGTTCGCCCTGTTCATGACTATTCTGCCTTCTCGATAAGCGTGGACAGCTTCTTGAGCCCACGATGGATATTCACTTTGACCAGGCTTTCGCTCTGGCCGGTCTTGTCCGATGCTTCCTTGATCGACAGGCCCTCGATTTTGACCATTTCGATCACTTCGGCCTGCTTTTCCGGAAGCTTCACGAAGAGACGTTCCAGACTCAGGCGAGCCAGCACCGCTTCTTCGCTGCTTTCTTCGGCTGCATCCCAGTCTTCCAGCTGATCCGCTTCGGTCCGATAGACCTTGCGCAGATGGTCGACCCAGCGATAGCGCGCGATGGCAGCCAGCCAGGGCAGGAATGCCCTTTCGCTATCCCAGGTGTCGCGCTTTCTGTGCACCGCCATCAGCACTTCCTGGACCAGATCGTCCAGCTGATGGGGCGGCACGCGACGCCGGAAATAGCGCTGCAGCCAGTTTGCAGCTTCGTCCAGCAGCACCGCATAGGCGCGCTTGTCGCCCTCTTGCGATTTGCGCATCAGCTGCGCCAGCGTGGCTTCATCTGCAATCATCTGCGCACCTCCCCGATGCAAGTTACACCGGGCAGTTCGGCAGGGGGGCTGGCCCGGTTACACAAGGCGGAAGAAAAATTTCCTCAGTTCGAAAAAGTCTCGCCGACCAGCCGCTCGGACAAGGCCCAAAGATCGTCGGCTGTCTTGGGGTCGAGCGCGTAGGAACGCACGCCGCCGGAAGAGCTTTCGTCATCAACTTCGGCCACGTGGCAGTCTTCCAGATATTGCCCGCCATGGCCCTGAAGGCTTGGCTCGGTCGCGGCAAAGCAGGTCGTGGCTGCGCCCTGGGGAATGGTCTTGAGACCTTCGCCGCCATCCTTGGCATTGTCCTCCATCCGCTTGCGCATCCAGGTCAGGTCCTCTTCCGTCATATGACGCCCGAGATTGGTCATGATCCCGCCCGGATGCAGGGCGAGGGCGGTGATACCCTTGTGGCCGAACCGGTTAGCAAGGCCGACCGAGAACAGGATGTTGGCCGTCTTGGACTGGCCATAAGCGGGCCATTTCTCGTACTCGCGATGCTCGTAGTTCGGATCATCGAGATGAACCGTGTCGAGGTGATGGCCACGGCTTGAAAGGTTGATGATGCGCGCATCTTCGCCTTTCTCCACCAGTGGCAGCAGATGCTTGGTGAGCACGAAATGGCCGAGATGATTGGTGCCGAATTGCATTTCGAAGCCGTCACTCGTCTCGCCCTTCGGGCACGCCATGACCCCGGCATTGTTGATCAGCAGGTCAATCTTGTCGAAGCGCTGCTGCGCCTCTTCCCCGCATGCCCTGACCGCCTCGAGCGAACCGAGATCGCACAGGATCGTCTCGATATGGGCGCCCTCTACCTCGCTGCGGATCTCTTCGGCAGCGGTATTGGCTTTCTCGATATCGCGCCCGGCGACAATGACATGGGCCCCCTTGGCTGCCATTGCCCGGGCCGTTTCCTTGCCAAGGCCAGAATAGCCGCCTGTGATGAAAGCTGTCTTGCCGGTCAGGTCCTTGCCCTCAAGCACCTCGTCTGCAGTGCTGCTGAAACCAAATTCGCTCATGCTCGTCTCTCCACAATCCCGGCGAGCCTGATGCGGCGCGCCTATGCCAGTCGTAACTCGTACAGGAACTCTTCGTCCCGGTGCTCCCCGACGTAGAAGTCGATATCGGCGACCTTTTCAAAGCCATAGCGCTGATAGAAGCGCTGACCGCCGAAATTCTCGCTCCACACCGATAGCTGGATCGCATCATGGCCACGCTGGCGGGCTTCGGCAATGGCCCATTCCATCAGTGCCGCACCGATCCCCTGGCCGGTGGCATCGGGCTGGGTATAAAGCTGGCCCAGCGCGACCGGGTTGGTGGCGTCGGAGGGCGAGTCTTCTTCGTACCAGCTGGGATGGCGAAGCTTTACGAAGCCCAGCAGGCGCTCGCCATCATCGGCCAGGCAATGCACGCAATGGTCGTCGCGGATTTCCTCCTCGACCGATTTTTCCGAATATACCTGCTCCAGAAACGCGTCGAGATCGGCTTTCTTGTAAAGATGCCCGAACGCGGCGATGAAGCTTTCCGTGCCGAGACGGGAAAGGGCTGAGACATCGTCCAAAGAAACGGGGCGCAGGATCATGATCCCGCGCCCCTATCCTGTAGTCAGGCAGGGCGTAAAGCCCCGCTCTGGTCAAACCGTGGCCAGCCTATTTCTTGCTGTCCCACTCTTCCAGCTTCCTGGCGGCCCATTCGCGGCCACCGAGGCCGAAGGCAAGAGCGCCTGCAACCGATGCGCCGATGATGAAGACGAGCAAGGCATTGCCCGGCAGCATTCCGCCGATTTCGGTGTATTGTAGGCCCATCACCGTGAACAGCACGATGGTCGCCCAGCGCACGATGGTGGCTGCAGTCGAGCCCTCGCTGGCGCCGCCGATCAGCTTGGCCAGCAGGTTGGCGATCAGGAAGCCAGCGCCGATAACCACAGCGCCGAATGCGACCTTGCCGCCCAGAGCCAGCACCTCGTTGAGGATGGCCGTCAGTTCCGGGAAACCGAGCATCCGCGTGGCTGCAATGGCGAAGAACAGGATGATGGCAACCTGTACAATCCGCGCGATGACCGATGATGCTGCGGTGCCGTCCGGCAACAGGCCGGTTTCACCCAGAGCACGGTCAACACCCAGGCCGCCCAGCAATTCTTTCAGCAGGTCGACTACGAACTTGCTGATGAAATAGCCCAGGCCAAGCAGGATAGCCGCCGCGATAATATTCGGAATCGCTTCCAGGATCATCCGCAGCATGTCGCTGGCAGGGCCGGAGATGGCCGCAATGTTGAGCACACCCAGCGCGCCGATCGCGACCGGGATCGCAATCAGGACGTAGATGATGGTGCCCAGCGTGGTGCTGATGGCATTGTTGCCGGTGACATTGTCGACACCGCCCTTGTTCGCCCATTTGTCCAGATCGATTGTCTGCATCGCGGTTATCGCGATGTCGCGCACGATCCCGGCAATCATCAATCCGATGAACAACAGCAGGCCAGCACCAACCAGGTTCGGGATGAAGTCCATGATGTTTTCAAGCAGGGAATTGATCGGGCCAGCGACCGCGTTCAGTTCCAGCACTTGCAAAATGCCGAGCAGGCCGAAGAGCCAGATCAGCAGCGAAACGATCTTGCCCAGAGACTCGCCCACGGAACCGCCACTGGATGTCCCCTTCTGCAGAAAGGACACCCGGTCGACCAGATGGGCGAAGGCCCACTTGGCCGCTTTGGCCAAAGCCCACGTCACAACCAGGATCAGCAATGCGAGGCCGGCTTTCTCGGCCAGCTCCATCGCCAGAGCCTGGTCAAATTCGTAATTTCCTATTCTCATTGCGAGTCCCCCAAAAAGTCGATTGGAATTTCGGCTTGAACGGTGAATACCACAGCCGTGCACCTCTGCGAAAGTGCATCGTTAATAATTTTCGTAGCGAAGCTGAATGAAGCCTTGGCGGATGTGGGAGAACATCGAGATGTTCACAAAAAACTTGGTTCTTGGTGGAGCGGCTATGTTGCTGGCGGCTCTCGGTCTTCCAGTCCAGGCACAGGACGATCATGATCCGATGGAGCCGCGCTGGTCGTTTGCGATCCATGGCGGAGCGGGAACCATCAAGCGCGAGAATATGAACGCGGAGCAGGAAGCGGAGTATCTTGCCGCGCTGGATCAGGCGCTGGAGGCCGGTACTGACATCCTGAAGAATGGCGGCAGCGCGATGGACGCGGTGGTGGCGGCAATCCTGCTGCTGGAGGATGACCCTAAATTCAACGCCGGACGCGGCGCGGTGTTCACCTGGGAAGGCGAGAACGAACTGGATGCGGCGATCATGGATGGCCGCGACCGTAGCGCAGGCGCGGTGACCGGCGTGAAGTCGATCAAGAATCCTATCCTGCTTGCCCGCGAAGTGATGAAAGACGGCCGGCATGTCTTCCTGAGCGGTGCGGGGGCCGAGGAATTTGCGGGCGAGCGGGGGCTGGAGACAGCTTCGCCGGACTGGTTCGCAACCGAGGCAAGGCGCGAGGCGCTGGAACGTCTTAAGGCGCGGCAATTGTCTGCCATCGATGTCGACCACAAATTCGGTACTGTCGGGGCTGTCGCGCTGGACCTGGAAGGCAATGTCGCGGCGGGAACATCAACCGGTGGGCTGACCGGCAAACGCTGGGGCCGGATCGGCGATGTCCCTGTGCTGGGCGCAGGGACCTATGCCGACAATCGCGACTGTGCCGTTTCGGCAACCGGACAGGGCGAGTACTTCATCCGTGCGGCGGTTGGCCATTCGATCTGCCAAACGTTGAAATACCGTTGGCGCAAGATGCTCGATGATGCCCAGGCATCAGTGCCCAAGGATGCCGATGGCAATCCGACTTTCATCGTCCACGCAAGCGAGATGTGGCTGGAAGAAGCCGACATCCAGGCAGCAGCAGACGCGGCTATGGCGGATGTGAAAGACCTTGGCGGCACAGGCGGCGTGATTGTGGTTTCGCCGTTCGGGCCCGCAGTGTTCAGTTTCAACACCGCCGGCATGTACCGGGCCCGCGCCACCAGCGCGGGGGTCAAGGAAGTGGCGATTTACGGCAGCGAGTGAGGGCCGGTGATCACATCCCCAGCTTGACCCCGCGCGCCTCCAATATCGGGCGCATTTCCCAATAGGCCGGCTTGGTCTTCAGAAGGGGGATATAGGGGTGCAGGTGGTGCACCACGTGATATCCCATCCACATTGAAAGCGGATCGCCCAACTTTGATTTCCAGCTCTTGGTGTCGCGATATTTGCCTTGCGGCATGTCGGGGCTGTGCGGCGCCCAGCTCAGGAAAAAGATGATGTATGTCATTGCCAGTTGGTATGGCAGCCACCACAGCACGAAAGCTTCGATCGCCAGCCCGTTCCAGGCCAGCGTGAACAGGCTGGCAAAGAA
Organism: Parerythrobacter jejuensis; assembly: GCF_039536765.1. Lineage (NCBI taxonomy): Bacteria > Pseudomonadati > Pseudomonadota > Alphaproteobacteria > Sphingomonadales > Erythrobacteraceae > Parerythrobacter > Parerythrobacter jejuensis. The sequence continues at coordinate 1,384,802 of NZ_BAAAZF010000001.1, read as the reverse complement.
GCCGAGCTTATAGAGCGCGGTCAGCTTGACCAAATCTTCTCGCCCGGCTCGCTCCAGACTGGCGCGATAGTCCTGTGCCCTTTTCCCGTTGGGCTGGCGTTGCAGAACCGATTCCCAGATCGCCGCCGCCGCAGTAGGGGCCTGGGTCGTGATATCACTATCCAGTTGCGGATCATTGGTGTGGCGATGATGGTCGAGATGCGTCACCCGCAAGGTCTCGAACGGTAGAACCAGCAGCCAGCTGGTCCAGTGCCCGACAAATTCATTAAGGCGATGCCTCTTGGTGCCCTTGCGCCCGATGATGTGATGCTGGGCATCATGATTGGGCGCGTAGGTGAACATCAGGGCGAGTGTAGAAATGACAAATCCCAGCCACAGCGGGATCGTGCCGGTCAGTGCCAGGGCGCCGTTGCCAATCCAGACCAGCGGGATCAGGACCCCCCAGGCCACCGTTTCCCACGGCGTCTTGCCGGCATATTTCTGCGCGATTTCACGTTCGAGGCGGGTCAGTTCCGCGCTCGATAGCTGGGCAAGGTTGCCGGGCAGGATTGGCGAATGCACGTTCATGCTGCCACCGGGGTTGTTTCGTCAGGCCGGGTCGCGCGCCGCAGCACATCGGCAAAGCCATGTGCGATGCAATCATGGTCACGGTAATATCCCCGCTCGACCAGCAGCCGGTGAAGGGCGGGGAGCCGGTAAGGTGGCACAGATGCGAAAATGTGATGCTCCAGATGGTAGTTCACGTTGCAGGGCGATACGACCAGCCGTTCCCACCAGCGCGGGATAGTGGTGCCGGTATTAAGGCGCGCATCTAGAACGTCGCGGTCAGGCACAACGCCATGTTCGCTGATCTGACGCAGGCGATGGATTGCCGGATAGACCAACAGCCGCGCTGCCCAGAACAGCAAGTAAGCCCATGGAGCGCCCAAGGCTGTCAGCACCAGGGCCAGCGTCACATGAAACACCAGGGTCGGGCCGTTTCCAGACCAGGTGAAACCCTTCACCTCGCGGACAAGGTCACGAAAGCCGGTCTGGCCAGTCAGGTCACGGATGAACTTGCGCTTGAGGCTGGCCTTGGCGATCGGGTAGTTCTTGACCATCCATTTGTCGGGATCGTCCGGCGTGCCGGCATAGCGATGATGATCGAGGTGATAGCGGCGATACGCCTCCAGCGGCGTATGGGCCGGCCCGCCGACAATCCACTTGCCTACAAACTGGTTGAGCGAGGGGGACTTGAAGAACGCGCCGTGCGCGCAATCATGGGTCATCACGCCAAAAGCCTGGATCCGTCCGCCCAGCAGCAGGATGGCAAGCACAATGGTAACCGGGTTGGGCCACAGGATTGCCAATGCGAACGCGCCGGCAAACAGGGCCAGCTGTATCGCCAGCGTCAGCGATGCGCGCAGGTCCGACTTCTCGCCAAACGTGGCAATCTCTTCGCGGCTGAGATAATCGAAAATCTCGGGCGCCTGTTTCATCGCCGACCCTCCTTTTGCCCCTGACATACCTGATCCGCTGATAGGCCGCAAACAGGTTGCCAATCAGGATGGGCTTTCGTCAAATTTGTCGAGCTTGCGTTTGCCGAAACGCATTCCGCCTTCAAGCTTGGCCCGCAGGGCGGTGTAGAAGGTTTCGAGGAAGGCCTGTTCATCGCCGGAGCCGCTGTCCCACCCAATCTTGCGGCAGATCGCGGCCTGTACGGCGGCCATCGCTTCCGGATCGCCCCGCCGCAAGACCTCCTCCAGCGTCTTGAGCTCGTGCTCGCCATAGACCGCCAATTCCTCCGGCCCGAAGGAATAGCGATGCTGGCGAGGCGCATCGTCGTCCTCGACCGATAAGACCCCGGCGAGTTTGGTTCGCGGCGCCTCGAGCACCCAGGTCCCTGCAATCACATCGCCCGCCCGCATCGCATCGCGATTGAAAAAGGGGAACAGCATGAAGATCAGGAACCATGCAGCCCCGGCGAACCACGCCGCGCCTGCGCCACTGGTGCTGGCATTGCTGACGAAGGAAATCGGCAGGAAAATCTCGATCTGGCGCAGCAGGTTGCGGGCGATCACAGCCTCGGGTGTCAAGCGCCCGCCATCGCGGGAAGCGACCCGGATTTTCATGATGCGCTTGCCCAGTGTCGCGCCGCGCGGCCCCATTTCGAACAGGATGAAATAGCCGTTCCACAGCAGGAACAACGTGACGAAAAAGACCACCACCAGGAATTCACCTGCGCCCGCCACATTTTCGTTCAGGGCATCCATGCTGCCGGCCAGGAAGGCGATACTGAAAAGCAAGATAAGGATCGAAACGATGATCAGCATGTAATCGAGGATCAGCGCGACCAGTCGCGATCCGCGGGCGGCCAGCGTGATTGGCAAGGTGATCCCTTCCGGCGTGGTCAGGATGCGCTGGCGCTTGTCCGAAACACGGGTGCGACGCTGGGTGGCTGCGTTCATGTCGAAACCCCCTTGCGGCGTTCACGGCCCGAAAGGGTGAAATAGGCGAGCCAGAAGATGAGCATGAAGAGGCCGATTATGGTCCGCGCTTCCGATCCGGCCAGTTGGCGCGGAAACGCTTCGAGCAGGGCTGCCAGGACCAGCATCAGCACCACGCCGACCATCACGCTGGCAGAGCGGCGCCCGGCATTGGCGGCAGCGCCAAGGATTGTCGCTGTGCCCGGAAACGCCATCTTGCGCCCGACATGTACCCCTGCCGCGCCCGCCAGCAGGATGGCAAACAGCTCGGTCGTGCCATGCACCGCCAGCCACGCCAGCAATTCAGGCAGCAAGCCAACCGAATGGAACAGCCACATCAGCGCGCCCAGCATGGCCATGTTGTAAACCAGCAGCATCAGGCTGGGGATGCCAAAGGCAAACCCCAGAGCGAAAGCCAGGATCGACACCGTCGCATTGTTGTAGAACAGGTAAGCAGCGAAGGCGGATAGCCCCCCGGCATCATTCTCGACCTTCAGTGTTTCCGCCAGCACTTCGCGGCTTGCGCCAGGGACGCGGGTGTCACTCAGGTCGCCGGGGACAAGCGCATAAAACCAATCCTGGTTCTGCGCCACCAGCATCCAGCCGGTGACAGTACCGGCAACCATCACGGCCAGCGCAATACACATGTCGAGCCAGATTTCGCGAACCGAGCGGGCCCAGTCGCCGGTAAGGAACTGGCGCAGCCATGCGATGAATCCCCGGCGCGGGCCATAGACCTGGTACCAGGCGCGCTGGACCAGCCCCTCCAGATAGGCAAGCGTAGCTGCGTCGAGCGATGTCTCGCGGGCGACCGCAAGGCTGGAGGCAGCTGTCCGATACAGGGCGGGCAAATCGGCAATGTCGTCGTCAGCGACCCCGCGCAGACGGCCCTTCTCCAGCCGAGTGACGATATCGTCGAGCCGTCGCCATTCGCTCTCACGCTCGAGGCGGAAACGGTCCGACCTGAGGGCAGCCGCCTCGATCTCGGGCGGGGGTGCCACTTCCTTGCTGCCGAACAGGTTCGAGAGGACTGGCGCCTTCATCCAGCGATTGCCTCGCTGCGCCGGATCCGCAGGTAACGGTCGATCACGGCAAAGCCCATCCGGTCATGCGGAGCCTCGATGATGTCGACCCCCATATGACGCAGGCGCTCGTGCACCAACTGGCGCTGACGGGCGAGCGAGTCAGCGGTCACCGCACCGGCAATGGCATCCATGCTTTCCGGCTCTGCGCGCCGCAGTGCCTCCAGCTCGGTGTCTTCGAAAGTGACGAACAGCACGATATGTTTCTCGATCAGGCGGCTGATGCTTTCAATCATCAGTTCGGCGCTGGTCGGATCGGTGAATTCGGAAAACAGGACGATCAGGGACCGGCGGCGCAGGCGCGCAGAGAGCGTTGCCAGGCCTAGCGTGAAGTTGGGCTCTTCCGATTGGTATTCGAGCGCGGCGGCCGCTTCCTGCAGCTTGGGGAAGGCGCGGGTTTCGCCGATGAACGGGGTCGCGACCATCGGGCGGCGGGCAAACCCGAACAGCATGGAGCGATCGCCTCCTTTCAAGGCGACATAGGCCGCTGTCAGACCTGCCGTGACTGCACGATCGATCCGCGGCACGCCGTCGACTGGTTCGCACATGGCTTGCCCGCAATCGAAGGCAAAAACGATCTGGTTGTTGCGCTCGCTCTCGTTCTCGCGGGCGTAGAGCTTGGTATGACGGGCGCTTGCTTTCCAGTCGATGCGGCGCCGGTCCATCCCGGCGTCATACTCGGTCAGGGCTTCGAACTGGGTTCCCTCGCCGCGCTGACGCCGCGCGATCAAGCCGATCTCGGCATCCCTCAGCAAGGCCTGCAAGGTTGCAGAGCGGATCGGGGCAAGATCAGGCCAGATGCGAACCTCACGATCAAGCGGCTGGCTGATCTGCCGCGCACCCAGGCCAAGCGGGCCTGACCAATTAAGCCAGATGCGCGAAAGCTCGCCGGTGCCACGGCGCGACGCGATTAATTCAGTGGAGCCGTTCCAGCTCGCGCCATCGCCGCTCCGTGCCAAGCGCGCGGTTGCACGCCCTCCGGGAGCGAGGCGCGGGTCGCATTGCCACGCAGCCTCCACCTTGCCCGGCGCACCGCCGGCAATATCAGCCAGCACGGTCAGGGCAAACGGTTCGCCGACCTCGGCATTGTCGGGCGCATGGAAACGCCAGTCCGCCAGTTTCCCGGCCAGCAACCCGTCCGCCAGCACCGCCAGGATCAGGGCAACCGCCGCAATCGGCGCGACCAGCCATGCAGCCGGGGCTATCAAGGCCACCAGCAGCGCGACCGGTGCCGCGAGGGCGGCGAGCCAGACTGCCCTACCGGTAGGAACGAGGGGAAACTTGACCCTCATCTAGGACCGCGGCGCCTCCGTATTGGTGACCAGCTCATCGACAATCGTCTCGACAGCGCGACCTTCAATTTCGGCAGCTGCGGTTAGCGTCAGGCGATGGCGCAGCACGCTGGTGGAAAGCTGCTTGATATCATCGGGGATCACATAGTCCCGACCTTCCAGCGCAGCCCGCGCGCGCGCGGCATTGGCCAGCAGCACGGCAGCACGCGGCGATGCGCCGGTTAGCAGGTCGGCATGTTCACGCGTTGCGCGCACCAACCGCACAACATAATCAACATTCTCCTGGGCCAGCGTCACGCCTTTCACTGCACCAACAGCATCGGTCAGCTTGGCATGGTCGGCGACGGCCTTGATGCCGAAGGATTCCGGACGGGTCGGGCCCTGTTCGACCGAGAACCGCGAAACGATCTTCGCCTCTTCATCCTCGTCTGGATAGGGAACTAACAACTTGAACAGGAACCTGTCGAGCTGCGCCTCGGGCAGGGGATAGACCCCCTGGTTTTCGATCGGGTTCTGGGTTGCGACAACCATAAACCTGTCGGGCAGCGGGTGGGTTTCGCCATCGAGAGTGACCCGCCGTTCCTGCATGGCTTCAAGCAAGGCGGCCTGGGTCTTTGGCGGGGTGCGGTTGATTTCATCGGCCAGCAGAAGCTCGGTGAAAATGGGCCCGCGCGTCATGGTGAAGGTGCTGGTCTGGAAATTGAACAGGTTCGAACCCAGGATATCGCCCGGCAACAAATCCGGCGTGAACTGGATCCGCCCGAAATCAAGGCCGGTTGCCTTGGCGAAACATTGCGCAAGGAAGGTCTTGGCCGTTCCCGGCGGGCCTTCCATCAGCACATGGCCTTCGCTGGCGAGCGCGATCAGCAGGTGATCAACAAGGGCATCCTGGCCGACAATCGCCTTGCCAACTTCGGCGCGAACGGCATCGGCCAACTGGCGCAGGGCCTCGAGAGACTGGGTCATCGGGTGAGTGTCCTTTCAAGCGAATGGAGAGCGCGTGCGGCGCGAATGATGTCGGCCCGGTGGCGGGCATTTTCCAAAGTGGCAAGGCGGGGCGATACAGTCTCCAACCCGCGCCGGACCAGCGCATCATCGATGGTCGCGCGGTCGTGCCCGCGCAGGCCCAGACTGCGGGCAATGCGGGCGGCCATCAGGGCGGCATATGGGCGGGTCAGCAAGTGTACCCGGCGCGTGCGCTGGATAACGCTGGCGCCGTTTTCGACCAATTGCCCCTTGCCAAATGCGATATTCGGACCGTTTTCGGCTGCCGGTCCGAAGCGCTTGAAAGCCCGCCAGCCCACCAGCAACAACGCCATGATCAGGCACAATGTGGCGGCCAGGAATGGCGGCTCGAATGCCAGCGTCAGCAGGTTGCGCGAACCGCCCAGGCCATTGAGCGTGGTGTCAAACACGACTTGCTGGTCGTCCCCTTCGGAGGCCAGGTCGACAATGAGATGGGCAAGCTCGCTCCGGCTGCGATCGGCCAGTCCCCAATTGTTAACCAGGTCAGGTTCGGCAATGATGGTGACGTTCCACAGTTCCATGTCGGTAGTATCGGCATCATTGGGCTGCACGCCGCCAGCTTCGGCCAGCGCGTCATAATAGCCATTGTCGTCGTAGTATCCGGCGAGGACACCCTGGGGTGCGGTAACCAGCGGAATGACGAGAGAGGAGCTGTCGTCGCTGAAGGTCTGGACCGCTTCTGCTGTTGGCAATCGGCCTTGGCGAGAGCCCGGACCTGACCAGCGGGGAAGGGTGGGCGTCTCGTCTTCCGATACCGTGACTTCGAAAGTGAGGGTGGCAACATGGACTTGTAAGCTTTCCTGCAGGCCGAAAGCGCCGAACAAGCGGACCCAGCCCGATTTCGCATTATCGCTGTCACTGGCTTGTGTGGTTTGCCATTTCGGCAGGATGACCAAGGTTGGGCCGACATAGCGCCGTCGGTTGATCAGGTCGCGCAATTCCTCGACATCGGTGAAGGGTGGCGGGGTCAGGACCAACAGCCCTTCGTCATCCAGCTGCGCCTCGCTGCGCGACACGGTCACATCGTGCCCTTCGCCCTCCAGCAACTGAACCAGCGCTGCGTATCCCGTCAGCCCCTTCGATCCGGCATGGGCCTGGCCGTTATTGGCAGGCCCGGTCATCTGGCCGGCCCCGATCAGGTAAAGCAATGCAACAAAGGCGAGCGTGCCGAACACAACCAGCGCCAGCACACCGCGCTTGCCGAAGGCTTGCGGATTGGCTGCCGGGGCCGAAGCAATGGCGGGCGCGCTGGCCATGTCAGAGCTTCTCCAGCGCGAAATCGGCATAGGCCGTGCGGGCTGCCTGCCAGTCTTGCTGGCCCAGATCCTGCAAGGCGAACAGGCTGCGTTCCACGCCTGAAGCAATCACGCCGAAGGCTGTGCGGGCCTTGTCGGGCAGGCTGGGTTGGTTGGCCAATTCACGCGCCGTGCTGCTCGGTTCGACCAGACCGGGTTGTGCCTCGGCGATCTGTCCGACGCTCCGTGCGAGCAAGAGACGCACTGCTGCGTCATAGTCTCCGGCTGCGGCAAGCTGATCGGCATCCTCCAGCAAGGCCCGGGCTTGCTCGCGCTCCGGCTGCCAGTATTCTTCTACCGGTTCGGCTTTGGGCCGTCCGAAATAGGGCTCGACCAGGCGCCAGACTATCGCCGCTATCATGGCCACCAGCAGTGCCAACAGCACCCATTTCAAGACCGGCCACGATCCGGCCAGAAATCGCGCTAACGGCGCGAAAACGGCTTCGAAGAACTCACCGATCGCTTGCAGCCATGCAGGCGGAGGCTCGATTTCTCGTGGGGGCAGGGGTTCGAACTGGATGTCACTGTCAGCGCGCACGCTATCCCAAGCATCGGCGTTGTTGCCGGCATCACTGCCCGCAACGCTGGTGCCTGAATTCTCGCTGGAATCCGGAATTGTGCCCCGACCCGTAGTCACATCCATGTGGTGACATGGCCCGACGCCGCGCGCAAGGCGCAGCACGCGACTTATGCGTTATCCGCGCTCGCGCGCCATGCGATATGTGCCGAGCATTGTCAGTTCGCGGCAGTGGAATGCCACTTCTTCCAGCGCGCGATCAACCGCCGGATCGCCGGGCGCACCCACGATGTCGGCATAGAAGGTGGTGGCAGAAAAGCTCGCCCCCTGCTGGTAGCTTTCCAGCTTGGTCATGTTGACCCCGTTCGTCGCAAAGCCGCCCATGGCCTTGTACAGCGCTGCCGGAATGTTCTTCACGGTGAAGACAAAAGTCGTGATCGCCTGCTCTCCGTCGAGGCTGGCCGGATCAAGCCCTTCCTCGGCCAGGATAACGAAGCGAGTCGTGTTGTCTGGCGAATCCTCGACATTCTCCTCGACGATATCGAGACCGTAGAGATCGGCAGCGAGGGCCGGAGCGATGGCGGCCAGCTTGGGGTCCTGCTTCTCGGCAACAAATGCGGCAGCGCCGGCCGTATCGGCATAGCTGAGCGGCACGAGATTGCGTTCGCGCAGGAAAACGGCCGACTGGCCCAGGGCTTGCGGATGCGAATAGGCGACTTCGAACGGCCCCTGGCCCAGCCCCATCAACGCGTGCTCAATCCGCATGAAATGCTCGCCAACAATCTTCAGGCCGCTGCCCGGCAAGAGGAAATGGATATCGGCGACCCTGCCATGCTGGCTGTTCTCGATCGGGATGATCGCGCATCCGGCTTCGCCGCGTTTTACGGTTTCGATGGCGTCCTCGAAACTGAAGCAGGGCAAGGGCAGCAGGTCGGGGGCATATTCGCGCGCGGCGCGGTGCGAATTGGCGCCAGGGGCGCCTTGCAAGGCGATAGCGCGCCGGGGATCGGCGGCGGCAGCTGCCTGCATTTGCTGGACCATCGCTTGGGCCGGGGCAGGAAAGCTCATCATAGAATTGTCGCCGGTAGCGGGCCGAGTGTTGCGTCGCAAGCAATTCAGGTTTCGCCCCGCTCAAGCTGTGCGCATAGCCCTTGCGCAACGGCGTCTGGCTGACTAGAGCGCGGCACACATTCAACGCTTAAACATCTGCGGATTCTCAACGCATGTCAGACATCAACAACACCACTTTTGGCTGGGTCCTCTTTTCCGGGATCGTTGCACTCGGGCTGACCAGCCTGAGCGGCAAATATTTCCATGCCAACAGCCCCGAAGCTCCCGAAACCCCGGGTTACTTCATCGAAGGCGCTGAAGAAGGTGGCGGTGCGGCAGCGGAGATGACCATGGCTGCTGCCCTGAACATGGACGGCATCGATGTTTCGGCAGGCGAAAAGGTTTTCGCCAAATGCACGGCATGTCACACGATCAACCAGGGCGGTGCCAACGGTATCGGGCCCAATCTGTACGGCATCATGGGCAAGCCTGTTGGCGGCGGTGTCCCGGGCTTTGCCTATTCCGATGCGCTGGCCAGCAAGGGCGGCACCTGGGATTGGGAAACCATGAGCGCATGGCTCAAGAGCCCGCGGGCCTTCGCCAATGGCACCAAGATGAGCTTTGCCGGCCTGTCCAAGATCGAAGATCGCGCCGCAGTCGCGCTCTTCATGAACGAGAATGGCTCCAATCTCGCTGTTCCCGAATATGTCGAGGCGGTTGCCGGGGCTGCTGAAGGCGAGATCGACGGCGCGGCCGAAGGCCCAGGCGGCGTCGAAGGCGGCGCAGTTGATGCTGTCGAGGCGGCTGGCGCGATGGGTGATGAACAGCCTGTCGCCGAAGGCCCGCCGGAATAAGCTGGACGGTCGGCGTGCCTAGTCGCGCCCTTTGAAACCCTGAGCAACAACGTACCATTCTGACGAGCCCTTGCGGCTCGCCGGTGGTTTGGCGTGTTTGACCGTCTTGAAATGCTTCTTGAGCAGGTCGAGCAGGTCCTTGTCGGTTCCGCCGGCCAGAACTTTCGCTACGAAGGTGCCGCCCTTTTCCAGAGTTTCGACCGCAAACCACGCAGCCGCTTCGACCAGCCCCATCGTGCGCAGATGATCGGTTTGTTTGTGGCCTACGGTGTTGGCTGCCATATCCGACATCACCAGATCGGGCGGGCCATCCAGTGCCGCCTCAAGTGCGGGAGGTGCTTCGTCGGCCATGAAATCCATTTGCAGGATGGTGACGCCTTCGATCGGGTCTGTTTCCAGAAGGTCGATCCCGACAATTCCGGCCCTGGGCTTTTTCTTGCGTACCACTTGGGCCCACCCGCCTGGGGCGATGCCCAGATCGACCACCCGCGATGCCTGGCGCAGGATCGAGAATTTCTCGTCCAGTTCGATCAGTTTGTAGGCTGCGCGGCTGCGGTAGCCCTCCGCCTTGGCCTGCTTGACGTAAGGATCATTCAGCTGCCGCTCCAGCCACCGCGTTTGCGAGGCTGTGCGCTTCTTGGCGGTGCGGACCCGCTTGTCGGGATTGCGGCCCGAGCGGGTCATGCCGGTTTCCTTTTGACGGGATTTGCCTGTGCGGCTTCGAAGTCTGCCGCCATCAGACTTCGCAGGATCCCCTCGCGGATGCCACGGTCTGCGACACCCAGCTGCGGCGCCGGCCACAAGTCCAGGATTGCTTCCAGGATGGCGCAGCCGGCGACAACCAGTTCCGCGCGATCATGCCCGATACAGGGCAGGGTGCAACGCTCCTCGACGCTCATGCCGGACAGGCGGGTCGAGATGTCGCGCATGGATTCGGACGGCACAATCAGGCCGTCAACGGCGCGCCGGTCATATTGCGGCAGCTCGAGGTGAAGGCTGGCGAGGGTGGTGACCGTGCCACTGGTGCCGAGCAACCGGATGTCTTCGGATTGTGATGCGCTGGCCACGCGCTGGGCAAACGGAGCAAAACTCTCGCTCACCACGCGCCGCATTTCGGTGTAGCGGGCCAGGCGTTGCTCCGGTCCTGATCCGGAGCGGGACACTGTATCGGTCAATGAGACAACACCCCACGGTACGCTCTGCCAGTCGAGAATACGCGGCACTGCGCCTTCGCCCGGTTCGATCAGGACGAGCTCGGTCGAGCCACCGCCAATGTCAAAAATCACCGCCGGGCCGTGCCCCTGTTCAAGCAGCACATGACATCCCAGAACAGCAAGGCGTGCTTCTTCCTGGGCGGAGATGATATCGAGCATGATGCCCGTTTCGTCGCGCACGCGATTTATGAAATGCGCGCCGTTTTCGGCCCGGCGACACGCTTCGGTGGCGACAGATCGGGCCAGGTGGACATTGCGCCGCCGCAGCTTTTCGGAACAGACCTTCAACGCGCCGAGGGCGCGATCCATGGCCTCGTCCGACAGTCGCCCGGAATTGGCGAGCCCTTCGCCCAGTTTCACGACCCGGCTGAAAGCATCAATGACAGTGAAATTCTCGCCCGACGGGCGGGCAATCAGCAACCGGCAATTGTTCGTGCCAAGGTCCAGCGCGGCATAGGCCTGGCGGGGGTGGGGCCGGTGAAACGGTCGCTTGTTATTGCGTGAATGATGCGGAGAGGCACCACGACCGGCACCATTGCGGGCCGGGCGGCGATCCTTGGCATTGTCGGGCGGCGGGGAACTCTTGTAGCGAAAATCGGCTACTTTGCCGGACTTTTTGCTCCCCTTGCGGCCAGCCCTCCTGTTCGTGTCCGGCGGATTCATATCCGCCATAGTACTTCTCTTTCTCCTCCCGCACGCATTGATCGTACGGGGACCTGACAAAGAAGTTAGACGCTCGACCGCTGATCGGCAAGAGGATGTCGCGCGGCCTGCTCGCGAGCCTTGACGCAGCGGCACGCGGAACCTAGATGCGCGGCCTCCTCGGCGCCGTGGAAATGATTCCCGAGCGCTGCCGAGCCCTCGCTGTTGCCCCGTCGTCTAATGGTAAGACTACGGACTCTGACTCCGTCAATTGAGGTTCGAATCCTCACGGGGCATCCAGCACTCCTTCTCAATCCGGCACTTTTTCGCCTTTCGGACGCGAACAGGGTTTGACAATCCATTCTCATGCCGCCAATCGCTTGTTGCAATTGATTATCATTATCCTGATTTCCTCTGTCTGCCACTGGAGCGTTGTAAATGAGCCGTGCCAAAACGCGCAATTTCCTGGTCGTGTGCCACCTGTTGCTGGCGGGCCTGCTGGCGCCGCTGTTCTTCCTGGTCGCGGTGACTGGGGGGCTCTATTTGTGGGGCAACAAGGGCGAGACTGTCGAAACGGCGCTGTCTGTTCCCGCGGAGATCGCAATCCAGCAAGACGCGCCTGATGTGGAAGATAGCGTGCGGGCGGTGCTCGCAGCCAATGATCTCCCGACAGACTTCGAATATCTTCGGATGCGCCCCGGCTCGATTACGACCCGCCCGACCTCGCGTGACTTTGTGGTGCTGACCGATGAGGACGGCCAGTGGTCCGCCGCCTTGCACCAGCCCAACCTGCAATACCGGATGATGGAATTGCACAAGGGGCACGGCCCGCAAATGTTCAAATGGTACCAGATCTTTGCCGCCATCAGCCTGTTCCTGGTGGTGTTCGGCGGGCTGATCGTGGGCTTCATGGCCCCGGGCTATCGCAACAAGACGATCGGGTCGCTCGCCTTTGGCACTATCGTGTTCGTATTGCTTGCGTTTGTCCTGTGATGCTTGCCCGCAGGTGTTGCTAGGCCTAGGGGCGATGCAATGACTGACAAAGCAGACAAGATTCCCGACCACGACCTGTCCGACCGCCGGTTCTATCCGGCCGAGCAGGAGGCCGGTTTCTGTGAGACCGCGCCGCATGAGACGCCGCAAACGCAGCACCCGGCTTACAAGCTGGCCTTCCAGGACGACGATTTCCTGCTGCGCGAGGAACTGCGCCCGGTCCGCTTCCAGCTGGAATTGCTCAAGCCGGAGATGCTGCTGGACGAGGCAAGGGTTGGATCAACCCTGGTGATGTATGGATCGGCCCGCATTCCTTCTCCGGAAGAAGCGGAAGCCCGGCTGGAAGCTGCCAAGGGCGATTCCGAATACGAGCAGCGGGTGGCGGCCAATCTTGTCGCCAAGGCCAAGTATTACGAAGAGGCCTACAAGCTTGCCCGGATGGTGAGCGAAAAGGCTATTGTCGAAGACGGCAAGCGCCAATTCGTGGTCACCAGCGGCGGTGGCCCATCGATTATGGAAGCGGCCAATCGCGGTGCAAGCGATGCCGGCGCTGAGTCCATCGGGCTCAATATCGTGTTGCCGCATGAGCAGGCGCCCAACACATATGTGACGCCCTATCTCAGCTTCCAGTTCCACTATTTTGCGCTACGCAAGATGCACTTCCTGCTGCGTGCCAAGGCCGTGGCGGTGTTCCCGGGCGGTTTCGGCACCTTTGACGAGTTCTTCGAGCTGCTCACGCTGATCCAGACCGGCAAGATGAAGCCGATGCCGATCCTGCTGTTCGGCAAAGGTTTCTGGAACCGGGTCGTCAATTTTGAAGCGATTGCCGAAGAAGGCACGATTTCGAAGAAAGATCTGGACCTGATTACCTGGTGCGAAACTGCCGATGATGCCTGGGCGCATATCGCGGAATTCTACGACCTCGACAGCTAATCCTTGAGGCGCACCGCCTGGTGGCCCAGCGGGCCGCCACCGGCGCCGAATCCGGGTGCTTTCTCGATCGCTTCGCGCACGAACCGGCGCGCAAGGCGCACGGCGTGCTCCATCGACTGGCCATGACCCAGCAGCGTGGCAATGGCGCTCGCGAGTGTGCAGCCCGTGCCATGGGTGTGGCGCGTGTCGATCCGGGCGCCGTCAAAATGGACCATGCGCTCGTCGGGCGGGACCAGGATATCGATGATCCGTTGATCGTCAGTGTGCCCGCCTTTTGCGAGCACACTGAAGCCGTATTCTTCGGCGAGGGACTGCGCGGCTTCGCCAACTTGACCCGTGTCGCGCAGTTCGAGGCCAGCCAGCAATTCGAGCTCGGGCAGATTGGGCGTAAGGAGGTTGGCGAGCGGGAACAGCTGGTCACGGATCACGTCAATGGCGTCTTGCACCACCAGCGGTGCGCCTGATGTGGCGACCATCACCGGATCGAGGACAATGGGAATGTCCCCGTCAATCTCGCCAAGCGCGCGCACTACGTGCCGCACGATATCCTCGTTCTGCAGCATTCCGATCTTGATCGCATCGACGCCGATATCGTCGAGGCACGAGGCAATCTGCTGGCCGACAAACTGCCCTTCCAGCGGGGTGATACCCTGGACCCCGACGCTGTTCTGGGCGGTGACGGCCGTGATCGCGGTCATCGCGTAGCCGCCCAGCATCGTCACCGTCTTGATATCGGCCTGAATGCCCGCGCCGCCCGAACTGTCGGACCCGGCTATGATCAGGATGCGGGGCGGCGCGGTCACGGGGCGTACTTCCGCTCGGTGCTGGCCGGGTACTTTTCCAGCAATTGCTTCGAACGGGTCGGGCGATCCATCAGCTCGCCACCGCAATTGGGGCACCGATCATCCATCTCGTCGGCGCAATCCGCGCAGAAAGTGCATTCGAAGCTGCAAATGAAAGCGCCCGAAGCCGAGGCCGGCAGATCGGTGCCACAGCGTTCGCAATCCGGGCGCATCTCCAAGGGCATTATCCTGCTGCTTTCACTGCATCGCACACTTGGTCGACGATCGCTTCGACCTGAGCGGCATCGTCGCCTTCCGCCATCACGCGGATCACTGGCTCGGTTCCCGATGGGCGAATGACCAGCCGGCCCGTGCCGTCCAACGCTTTTTCTGCTTCGGCGATGGCAGCCTGCACGCTGTCTTTCTCCAGCGGGCGACCACCTTCGTAGCGGACATTCTTGAGCAATTGCGGGACCGGTTCGAAAACATGCAGCATTTCGCTGGCGCGCTTGCCCGAATTGACCAGGCTCGCCAGCACCCGCAGCGCAGCCACGGTGCCGTCGCCCGTGGTCGAATGGTCGAGCATGATCATATGGCCCGATTGCTCCCCGCCGATATTGAAGCCACCAGTCTTCATTCTGCTCAGGACATAACGGTCGCCCACTTTGGTCCGCTCGAGCGTCAGTTTCTTGCTGTGCAGATAGCGCTCAAGGCCCAGATTGCTCATTACCGTTGCAACCACGCCGCCGCCGCGCAAAACCTGCTTCTCGGCCATGCGCGTGGCAATCAGCGCCATGATCTGGTCGCCATCAACCTCTTGCCCCTTTTCGTCGATCACGATCAACCGATCGGCGTCCCCGTCGAGCGCGATGCCGATATCTGCGCCTTCTTCGACCACGGTTTTCTTGAGCAGGCCGAGCGATGTCGAGCCGACCCCGTCATTGATATTGGTCCCGTTGGGAGTGACCCCGATGCTGATCACCTCAGCACCCAGTTCCCAAATTGCGGAGGGGGCGACCATGTATCCTGCGCCATTGGCGCAATCGATAACCACTTTCAGGCCGTCGAACCGGGTTTCGGACGAAACGGTTTGCTTTACGGCATGGATGTAGCGCCCACGCAGATCCTCGATCTTGCGGGTGCGGCCGATCTGCGCAGCCTGAACCAGGGCCGGCTCGCGGTCCAGCGCCGCTTCGATGGCCATTTCCGCGTCGTCTGACAGTTTGAACCCGTCAGGGCCGAACAATTTGATGCCATTGTCGAGATAGGCATTGTGGCTGGCTGATATCATCACGCCCAGATCGGCCCGCATTTCGCGTGCGAGCAGCGCGACGCCCGGGGTCGGGATCGGGCCGGTCTGGATCACATCCATGCCGACACTGGTGAACCCGGCCACCATCGCAGCTTCCATCATATAGCCGGAAAGCCGGGTGTCCTTGCCGATCACCACCCTATGGCGGTGGTCCCCGCGCAGGAAGTATTCGCCAGCTGCCTGCGCCACACGCATGGCCATATCGGCGGTCATGTTCCCCTTGTTGGTCTCGCCCCGGATTCCGTCCGTGCCGAAAAATTTGCGCGCCATTGCCTGTCCCTGTTTCGCGATTTGGTGTTGCGGGGCTTCCCGCGATTTGCCACGCGCTTCTGGCGTGAAGCGGCCACAAAGAAAAGGGCCGATTGGGGGAGAATACCGGCTTGGCCGATACTGACACACAGCAAGGCGCATCCGTAGCCGCTGGCGAAGGCGACGGATTGGTCACGATCAGGCTGCCGGTCTGGTGGACATTTGGCGGCCTGGTGGCCGGATTGCTGACCGGGTTGCTGTTGGCAGGATCGAGCGTGATCGAGCCTGTGCTGGAAGTGACACGGCCAGTCGGCTCGCTGTGGCTCCGGGCTTTGCAGATGACGATCATTCCACTGGTCGCGGCGCTGCTGGTGCTGGGCATTACGAAGATGGCGCAGGCGGCCCGGGCCGGCGCGACGGCGCGGCGAATGCTGCTGATGGTGTTCGCCTTGCTTGTTTTCAGTGGGGTCGCGGCTGCCATTTGCATGCCGCTGTTGCTTCAAGCGTTCCCGCCGCCAGCGGGCGCGGCCAGCATTCTTGACGCCCCGGCGGGTGAAGCGCAGCAAGTGCCGACGATCGGAGATTTCATTTCCTCGCTGATCGCGCCCAATATTATCCAGGCGGCAGCCGAAACCTCTACCTTGCCGCTGACGATCTTCTTCGCGCTGTTCGCAGTCGCCGTATCGCGCCTGCCCGAGGGGCAGCGCCTGACAATGCTGAGATTCTTCGAAGCCCTGGCGAATGCCATGCTGACGATCATCGGCTGGGTGCTATGGGTTGCACCGGTGGGGGTATTCGCACTGGCTGTCGGGGTCGCAGCGCGGGCCGGGGGCGGGGCCTTTGCAACCCTGGCGCATTACATCATTACTGTGTCGGCGATGGGGGCGATCGTGCTGGTCGCGGGCTATATCGTCGGGATCGTCGGAGGGCGAAGATCGCCTGCACAATTCGCCCGCGCTGTCTTGCCTTCACAAGCGGTTGCAGTCTCGACCCAGAGCTCGCTTGCCAGCTTGCCCGCAATGCTCGCGAGTGCTCGCCGGCTTGGTATCCGGGAGGAAGTGGCGGATTTTGTCCTGCCTCTCGCAGTCGCGATATTCAGGGCCACCAGCCCGGCCATGAATATGGCCGTCGCGATCTATGTCGCGCATCTTGCCGGTGTTGAATTGACCCCGATGCTGCTGATCGCCGGTATCGCGGTTGCTTTTGTGATCAGCGTCGGCTCGGTCAGCCTGCCCGGATCGATCAGCTTCGTCATTTCGATCGGCCCGATTGCGCTGGCGATGGGGGTCCCGATCGAGCCGCTAGCCCTGCTGGTTGCGGTTGAAATGCTGCCCGATATCATGCGGACTCTGGCCAATGTGACCATGAATGTCGGCCTGACCGCAGCGGTCGACAGGGAAAAAGATACCGGCTTGCAACCCTAGCGCGTTCTGTGCGTTGGTAAGCCGACACAGAAATTCATACCATCTCAAACGGGAGATCATTCGATGGCTTTTGCAGTAACTCCACTTCCCTACGCCGATGACGCGCTGGCGCCGGCCGTCTCTGCCGAGACTTTGTCGTTCCATCACGGCAAGCACCACCAGGCGTATATCGACAAGATGAACGCCGCGATTGAAGGCACTGACCATGCCAATGGCACGCTGGAAGATGTGATCGCCGCTGCACGCGGATCGAACCAGGGTCTGTTCAACAACGCCGCGCAAAGCTGGAACCACGGCTTTTACTGGCATTCCATGACCGGCGACACCAACAGCCCGTCGGATGAATTGACCAGCATGATCAACGATGCCTTCGGTTCGATTGACGAGCTCAAGCAGCAGTTGCAGGATCGTGGCGCCGGCCATTTTGCCAGCGGCTGGGTCTGGCTCGCTGAAAAGGGCGGCAAGCTCTCGATCGAGGAAACCCATGATGGGGACACGCTGGCCGACCAGGACGGCGTCAATCCGCTGTTGGTGATCGACCTGTGGGAACACGCTTATTATCTCGACCACCAGAATGCCCGTCCGGCCTATCTGAAGGCTGTGACCGGCGACAAGCTGAACTGGAGCTTTGCGTCCGAGAATCTGGCGCGCGGAACGACCTGGTCCTATCCGGCCTGATCACGGTCCTAGCACCAAGCAGCAGAAGGCCCGTCCCGCACATGCGGGGCGGGCCTTCTGCTGTCAGGCCTGCGTTTCATCGCTTGTAGGGATTTCCATCAACGGCGTTGCAAATAGGGGCTCGCCAAAGATAAACCCGATCAGGTTCGGCCTGCCGACATGATCGAAGAATGCAGTCAGCATCAGCAGGATCGGCACGGATAACAACGCCCCGAACGCGCCCCATACCCAGGTGAAATAGGAAAAGGCGATCAGGATCATCACCGGGTTCATAGTGAACCGGGCCCCGAGGATCGACGGAGTGACCACGTTGGCCTCGACCGTATGCAGGGCCAGGTAGGCTGCCGCCGGGACCAGGCCTAGAAACAATGTGTCTGCCGTTGCAATCCCGAACAAGGTCAGGATGCCCGTCATTGCCAACGGGCCGATATAGGGAATGAAGTTCAGCAGGGCCGCCAGGCCGCCCCACATCAATGGCGCATCGACACCAAGCAGCCATGCACCGCACCCGACCACGACCCCGACGCCCAGATTGATCCAGGCAACTGTCAGGATATAGGCGGCAACCCGATCCTGAACTTCGCGCATGACCCGCGCGGCCTTGATGCTGGTGCCGAAATTGGTCCGCCCGAACAGCAGGTTCCTGCGCAGGCGAATGCGTGACTCGATCAGGAAAAAGGCCATCAGGAAGGTCAGCAGGATTTCTAGCACCAGGCTGGGAGCGCCCACTGCCAATTGTTCGAACACCGATGGCGTTGCCAGCACCACTTCGTTTGCGCCAGAGCGTCCCATCACTTCCATGAATTCGGCATTGGCGCGCGCCAGCCAGGCGAAGTCCTGCTGCAATTCGGTAAACCGTGCTCCGACTTGGTCGACCATGTCCGGAAACTCGTCGAACAGCGAAATGGCCGGTTGGAGAATAACGGCAAAGGCCACCAGCACGATGGCACAGAAGATCAGCAGGGCCAGCATCGACGAGACGACATTGGGTAATCCGATCCGGGCCAATTGGTCTGCCAGCGGTGAAAGCAGGATCGTCAAGACGATGGCTGTCGTGAGCGGCAGGAATACGACCGAACCGATCGACAAGACAAATGGCAGCGCGAGGAAGAGGCCAAGTCCGATCAGGAGGACCAATGTGCTGATCAGGCGCAATTCCTGTTCGGCGAAGGCTGTCCGCTTGCTTGGCCTTGCACTGGGCTGGGTCGACGTTCGCGCCGACGTTTGGGCCGGTTCCTGGGGCGCCGGATCTGCGGGTGTCGGTTCGTTACTCATGTCGCCTCTCTCTGGGCGATAGGTGTGGCCAGCGTCAAATGCAGGCCGTTCAAGTCTGGGTAGGCTCCGACAAGCCATCTCCGGCTGCGACCATGTCGAGCTCCTCCAGGATTGCCCGGTGCGCAGCGTCGTCACCTATCGCGCGCTGCGGAATTTTGCCTTCGGCCAGCATTTCATTGAGAGCAGACCGTGCCCGTCCGACCCGGCTCTTGATCGTGCCGATGGCACAACCACAAATTTCGGCCGCCTCTTCGTAGGAAAAACCGCCCGCACCGACGAGCAGCAGGGCTTCGCGCCTTTCTGGGGGCAGGGTCAACAAGGCGCGATGCATGTCGGACAAGTGGATCGGTTCCTCCTGTCCTGCCGGAGCCGTAAGGATCCGTTCGGCCACGCCTTCATCATATTCGCCGCGGAAGCGATTGCGGCGCATGTCGGTCAGATAGGCATTGCGCAGGATCACGAAGGTCCAGGCACGCATCGAAGTTCCCGGCTCAAACCGCTCTTGCGCGGCCCAGGCTTTCATCAAGGCCTCTTGCACCAGATCGTCGGCCATATCGGGTCGACCGCACAGGCCGCGCGCAAAGGCACGCAGATGCGGGACGACCTCGGTGAGCTCATGTTTGAAATCTGCTTTTTCTGCGGCAGTGCGCGCCGGTTTGTTCATGCGCTCTTGCCGTCGGTATCGCTGCCGTCGTCAAGTTTGGCGAGCAGATCCTTGAAGCTGTCAGGCAGGGGCTCCTCGACGACGGAATCGTAGAGTTGCCGCAAGCCGTCTGCCCATTCGGGGTTCTTGCTTCCCGCCGGGGACGCGTCGTTGGTGGCGCCCGCCTTGCCGGTACCGGCCTCGCCAGTTGGTTTCGTTGTCATATGGCTTCCGCCTGTTCCCTCACCCTTCGCAATGTCCCTTACGCGGACCAATTGCGAATTTCCATCGTGGGGAAAGGAACGAAACCGCGATGCTTTGGTTCCCACCACTGGAGACGCGAGCGCCGTTTGGTGATCGAGGGACATAAGGGAGCGGAACTTCTTGGTTTCACAACCAGACATTACTGTCCGGCGGACGAGCCGGTGGCTGGTGCGATTCCCGCGCGCTGTGCCGGTCGCGATCTTCTTGCTCGTGGCTGGCATTGCCGCCTTGAGCGTCTTTGCCATCGAAACAGGCGAGGACGGCCGTGAAGCGGCGGAGATCGAACAGACAGCGCAGGCCATTGCATCAGCGCTCGACCGGCGGGGCAATACAACAGGATCATCGTTGCGCGCAGGTGCCGCTCTGTTTGCCACCGTCGAGGCAGTACCAGCGGCTTTGTTTCGCCGTTTCGTCGAAGAGCTGAGGCTGAACGACGACAACCGCGGGGCGGAAGGCATCGGCTGGGCTGAAAGTATCGCTCCGTGGCAAATCGGAGACTTCGAAGATCGCATAGAGCAGCAATTGCTCGCGCCCTTCACAGTCACTCCGCAACCCGATGCCACGCAAAACCGGCTTGCCCCGGTGACATTCCTTTATCCTGATACCATCAGGGCCCGCCGCGCATTGGGATACGATATGTATTCCGAGCCCAAGCGAAGGGCAGCAATGGACACGGCGTTGCAGACCAACAGTCCGACAGCGTCCGGCAAAATTGTGCTGGCGCAGGAAGGCGGTGAAGAGGCCCCGGGTTTTCTCGTCTACATGCCGGTATCCACGTCCAGCGAAGATGGCCGCCGATTGAAAGGGTTTCTTTATAGCCCCTTCAACGCCCAGAGTTTCCTCGACTCCGTCATTCACAGCGGATTGGTAGGGGAACGTGCCGTAAGGCTCTATGACGGTGCGATCTCACCCGAGAACCGGCTGGCGGCGCACCAGGATGCCAACGGCATCGGCGCAAAAACGTCGACTGAAGTGCGCGTTGCCGACCGGACCATGACGGTTGAAGTCCAGTCTGCGCGCGGTGGGACCTTGTCGATCCTGTCGATGCTGACGCTGCTGTTCGGTCTCGCAGTCGCAAGCCTTTCCATGCTGGTTGCGCGGTTGCTGACCCAACAGGCGATGGAAGACGAGGTGGCCCTGGCGTATTTCGCCGAGCAGAACTCGATCCGGGACTCCCTTACCCGGGAATTGAACCATCGTGTGAAGAACACATTGGCCAACGTGCTGTCGATCGTTTCCCTTACCCGCAGGCGTGCAGAAAATCTCGAGGATTTCGCGACTGGCCTGGACGGGCGCATCCGGGCCTTGTCGGCGACGCACGACCTGCTGACCCAGTCAGAATGGGATACGACCCCGATCAGGGATGTGATCACGACCGAGTTGGCCCCTTACGCCGGCGAGGAGGAAAAGGCTCTCGATATTGCGGGGCCCAACGTCGAGCTCGCCCCTAATGATGCGCTGTCATTCGGCCTGGCGATCCACGAGCTTGCGACCAACGCATCCAAATATGGCGCGCTGAGTACATCGGGCGGCAAGGTCTCGATCAACTGGACCAAGCTGGGCGACAAGCTCGCGCGGGTCGAATGGGTCGAGACCGGCGGTCCACCCGTCGCTACCGATCGCAAGCGCGGCTTTGGCACCGAACTGATCGAAAAAATCGTCGCACATGAATTGCGCAGTACGGTGGAACTGGATTTCGCGCCCGAGGGTGTACGTTGCGTGCTGCAAGTACCCATCCGCAAGCCGAGCGAGTTCGCAATCCGCGCGCGGAGCAACGAGAACTAGGGCTGTCCGAAAGTTGTGACCGTCCGCGCTAGGACTTCGTGGAACTAGCCGAGCGCTTTGCTGGAATTAAAGAACAATGCCTGGCTGATAGCCGCCTGCACGGTTGCTTCCTGGAACGGCTTGGTCACCAGGTAAGTCGGCTCCGGACGATCACCCGTCAGCAAGCGTTCGGGATAAGCAGTGATGAAGATCACCGGCACATCGCTGACTTTGAGAATGTCCTCGACCGCATCAATTCCGGATGATCCGTCGGCCAACTGGATGTCAGCAAGGACCAGACCGGGTGCTTTCTCGGCGACGACGTCCAGCGCTTGGCTGCGGGTCGCGGCGGTGCCGCAAATGTCATGGCCGAGGCTACGCACGAGATCTTCCAATTGCATGGAGATCAGGGGCTCGTCTTCGATAATCAGCACGCTGGTTGCCGATTCCCGGTCAATCTCGTCCACTGCCTCGCGGACCATTGTTTCGATATCAGATGCCGGCATGTCCATGATCTGGCCGGCTTCCTCGACCGAGAAATCTTCCAGCGTGGTCAGGAGCAGCGCCTGGCGATTGAGCGGGGTGACCGCGCGGAGCCTATCGCTGGCCGCCGCTTCATGGCCTTCGATCGTGTCGCTGCCTTCGGCCTCGACTTCGAGATAAGCGCTCGACCAAAGGGAATTGAAAGCGCGGTAAAGCGGGACACGGCCTTGCCCGAGTTCGGCTTTGAGCGTTTCGTCCGCCAGGGCCGCTTCCAACGTGGCGCGGACAAAGTTGTCGCCGGTGGTTTGCGATCCTGTCAAAGCGCGCGCATAGCGGCGCAAATAGGGCAGGTTAGTGGCGACTTGGTCAGCGAGCGACATATATTCCCTTCCGTACTCGGCGAAAAGAACGACCCTGGTCACGGGCGGTTCCGAGTCCACGCAGAAAACATGGAAAGCTCCGCTTAGGCGTGTCCCCGTATCGCGGCAAGCAACCTGTCGGGCATGGCACGTCTTACGCCTTTTTCAACGATAGCCGTTTTTCCGAACATCTCTTAAGCGGCTAAGAAATAGGGGTAATTTGAGATTTCAGGAAAAATCTCGAAAAAATCGACGGCGGGTGGGAACCCCTGTTTCATCGCTGCATTATCTAGATGTCACCGCCGAGACCCCCCTCCCGTCCAAGCGGCAGTGACACGATCCCGAAAGGCCCTCCCTCTGCACAAGAGCGAGGGCCTTTCTAATTCTCCGACCCTTTCACGAAGAGGTTCCAACCGGGCGGCGCGCTAACTGCGCCGACGCAAGCGCGCGAGAAATCCCGGCTTTGCAGGAGCTTCCGCCAGCGCAATGAGCTCCTGCGGATCGTACGGTTTGACCAGCACTTTGCCCAGGCGGGCGATGGCATCGGGAATGTCTTGCGGGCTACCCGTCTGGAAAATGATCCGGGGCTGATTGGTGCCCACTGTCTCGACCAGTTCGGCGATCGCCCAGCCATCGTCACGGTCCGCGAGATGGACGTCGAGTACCAGCGTATCGGGGCGGCCCTTGCACAATGCTTTGAGCGCGGCGGCGGTATTGCTGACTATGTCGACCTGATTGGCGCCGGCATCGAGCAGCGCAGCTTCGAGCGACAGTGCGAGGACGGCATCGTCTTCGACCACAAGAATGTGGCCAAGTCCTTGTGGTCTACCTTTTGCCATTCCCGATCCCTGTCGTGCTGTCATTCTGGTCGATGCTATTGGAAGCATCGACATGGCACCTTCGTTCCGAAAGTGAATGCGTTACAGCGGCTTTTCGAAGATCCAGTACTCGCGATTGACCTTGCTGTTGATCGCGTCGGCAATGGCAACCATTCCCTGGTTATCATCGAGTATCCAACCAATCTCGGCCCGCTCGGTACCATATTCGGTCATCGCGTTCTCACGGATTTCGCTGATCATCATGAAGGCCAACTGGCTGGCGAGGCGCGAATTGTGCAATTCCTTGACCACGCCCATCAGCGGAACGCGCATGCCCGATCCCATCGGCCGGTGCAGCCAGCGCAGCATATGGAACCATCCGAACGGGAACAGCTTGCCGTCGATCTTTGCCAGCACATCATTCACATCAGGAAAGGTCAGCATGAAGGCGACCGGCTTGCCGTCCAGCTCTGCAATCCGGTTGATCGGCGGGTGGATGATCTGTTTCAGTTTCTTGCCAGCATAGGCAACTTCTTCAGGGGTGAATGGAATGAAGCCCCAATTCTTCGACCACGCATCGTTGAGAATCCGAAGCACGATGGCGATCTCGCTCTCCAGATTCTTCATGTCGACCGATCGAACACGAATGCGATCATTGCGCTCGCCTGATTTCACAATCCGTTGCACGATAGGCGGGAACTCCGGGCGCACATCAAGATCGTAGGTCAGCAGGGATTTGGCCTTCACATAGCCGCTGGCCTGGATCCATTCCTTATACACCTCGGGATGGTGACCCATCATGATCATGGGCGAATGATCTTCTCCCCGTACGAGCAAGCCGGGCTCTTCCCAAACAGACATGGAGATCGGTCCGAGGACCTTTCTCATGCCCTTTTCTCGGAGCCATTGTTCGGCCCGGGCAAGCAAGGCAGTCGAGACCTCGACATCCTCGGCATCGTAGTACCCGAACATGCCCGTGCCTGGCCCCATCCCTTGCTCGGGCGGTATTTCCAGCGCCAAATGATCGATATGGGCCGAAATACGCCCCACCGGTTTCCCGTGACGATAGGCAATGAACAGCTGGACCGTCGCATGGCCAAAAAACGGGTTCCGGTCCGGATCGACCAACTCAAGCTGTTCGGAACGCAATTGCGGAACATGGTTGGGGACCTGGTGGGCAAAGGCGCGGCCCAGATCGACAAAGGCCTTGCGTCCAGCCTTGTCGGAAACGGGTGTGATCACTATCTCGGCGTCGGTCACAGGCGTCCTTTGGTTCAGCTTGGATTAGCCCTGTGTGGCCTTATAGGCCCAAGTCAAGCAACCCAGTCGATCACTCTTGCCAACAAGACGCATTTGGCCCTGCTGCTTTTTCTGCGGTAAGAGGTCAATCGGAACAACGCTTATGACGATGCAACACACCCTCGACGCCGCAGAGACGGCACGCTTGCAAGCCCAGGGTGGCTGGCATGCGCAATTGCCCGATGACAAGGCGATGCTGCGCGCCGCGCGCGATCTGACCAAGGATCTGGGCGAGGCGCGGGGAGCCATATACTGGCCTGACATGCTGGTCTCGGCCGGGATCGGCTATGCCGCCATTGCAGGGGCCATTCTGGTATCCGGCATCGGAGTGAAAATCGCCTTGGGAATTGTCGCGTCGCTGGCACTCTACCGCGCCCTGATGTTCATTCACGAACTGACCCATATCCACAAATCATCGCTGCCCGGCTTCCGCTTGGGATGGAACCTGTTGGTGGGCATTCCCCTGCTGACGCCATCTTTCATGTATGAAGGGGTGCACACGCTGCATCACAAGCGCACGCAATATGGTACGATCGAGGATCCCGAATATCTGCCGCTTGCGCTGATGAAGCCGTGGAGCCTTCCGGCCTTTGTTCTCGTGGCCTTGCTGGCGCCGCTCGCGCTGGTCATTCGCTCGGCGATCCTGGTGCCCCTGGGGGCCGTCCTGCCGCCCGTCAGGCGCTTTGTATGGCAGCGTTTCTCGTCGCTTTCGATCAATCCCGACTTCCGTCGCAAGCCGCCCGAAGGCGCAATGAAACGCCGCGTGTTCTGGCAGGAGCTGGGCGTTTTCGTGTGGTCGTGGGCCCTGATCGGAAGCACCTTCGTCTTCGGCTGGGCTCCACTCCTGACTGCTTTCGTGATCCTGTCCGTAACGGCGCTACTCAACCAGTTGCGGACCTTGGTGGCGCATTTGTGGGAGAATGAGGGCGAGGCGATGACAGTGACGGCGCAGTTCCTCGACAGCGTCAATGTCCCTCCGCCAGGGCCGGTTGCGGAAATCTGGGCTCCGGTAGGCCTGCGCTATCACGCGCTACATCACCTGATGCCCTCCATGCCGTATCACGACCTGCCCGAAGCGCATCGGCGCTTGAATGCCGAACTCGGCGATGGATCGACCTATCAGGGCGCAAACCATCCGGGCATGTTTCCGCTGGTAGCCCGGATCGCCAAGAGCACGATGACGCGCGGCCGCGCCCGCGCCTGACCGTCCTCAGTCGAGAAACTTGATCATTGCGATCCGGCGGTCGGCAGGCATGCCGTTATCCGCCTCCTCCGCCAGTTCTGCGGCAAGGCGTGGATGGGCATCCAGCGCGGTGACTTCCTCGAACCCGATCTGTTCGTAAAACGGGCCGTTCCAGGGCACATCGCGAAATGTCGTCAGGGTCAGCGCGACAAACCCGGCATTGCGCGCGTCGATCATGCACGCGCGCATCAAGGTGGCGCCGATCCCGCGTTGCTGGAAATCGGGATGGACCGATACTTCCCAAACATGCAGCTCTCGCTGGAAAGGCTGGGTCGCCACAAAGCCGATCGGCGCGTCTTGCGCCAGCGCCACCAGGCAGTGACCCCTGGCGATCAGCTTGCGATGCCGCTCAGCCGAGATGGCGTGGTTTCCAGCAAATTCCGCGAGATCGGGCAGAGTGGCAAACAATGTCCCTGCAGCCATTTCCACGGCGGGCAAAGCGTCTGCATCCCCGGGCCGCGCAAGGCGGATGGACCAGTCGCTCATTCCTCGGTCCGGACCAAAACAGTTTCGCCCACCAGCAGGAACAGGAAGAAGGGTGCCCACGCCGCTAGGAATGGCGGGTATCCGCCAAAACTGCCCATGGCGAGCGCTGCATTGTCGACCACGAAATAGGCAAAGCCCAAGGCCATCCCGATAATGGCACGCACGAATAGCTGGCCAGAACGGGCAAGGCCGAACGCAGCGACTGCGCCAAGCAGCGGCATCAGGAAGGCGGAAAGCGGACCGGAAATCTTGTGCCACCATTTGGCGCGCAGTTCTGCTGTCCTTTTGCCGACGGCTTCGTAGGCATCAATCGATGCGGTGAGAATCCAAAACGGGGTCGCGTCCGGGTCGATCGCTTCGAGCTCTATCTGGGCCGGTGTGAGGCCTTCGCCGACGACACGCTCGCTTGCGGTGGAGGAACTGGCGGTGCCGACATCGAAGCTTTGCGGGTTCTCCAGCTGCCATCCCGGCGCGACGAAACGCGCATTGCTTGCTCTGACTTGCTCGACAATCTGGCCGTTGGGCGCGCGCCGGTACCAGGTGACATCGCCCAGCCTGATGTCGGCCCCGCGTCCGGTCACTGTGCGGGCGGTGAGGATATTGGTGCCGTCGGTCAGATAGACGTTGGCTTTGACATCCGATTCCTCGGGCACCTTGCCGAACTCGGTCGCCTCCCATGCTTTGAGCGTGGCGGTCGAGCGGGTCACGATACGCTCGTTGAAACCAAAGCTGACCAGGGCGACAAGGCCCGCGGTCAGGAGCAGCGGGGCAAGGACCTGATGCGCAGACAGGCCCGCTGCTTTCATCGCGATCACTTCGCTGTTCTGGTTGAGTGTGATGAGCGCGATAATCGTCGCCAACAGCACAGAGTAGGGCAGGAACCGCTGCATCAGCTGCGGGATGCGCAAACCGGCATAGGTCATCAGCTCGCTTTGCCCGTTGCCCTCCACCGCCAGGATTTCACCGCTGGTCGACAGCAGGTCCAGCATCAGGAGGACCAGGACAAGCATCACCAGCACCGCAAGGATGCGGACAATGAACATCTTCGCCAGATAGAGCGTCAGAGTCCGCGAAGGGAAAAAGTCGAGATGCATGGCTGTGCTTTACTCGGCCGGTTCGGCATCGGGTGCAACAAAGGCATCGGCCCGGCCACGCTTGCGTTTGAACAGCTTGCCGATCCTCTTGCCCAGTTTCGCCGATGCGGTTTCCAGAGCACCG